>JANQQN010000395.1 GCA_028289325.1 Myxococcota bacterium
CGCGCCGGGCGTCGCCGTCCTACGCAGGGCTTCAACGACGGCCCCGATGTCCAGGGCCGACGTCTTGCCGACCCCGTCGAGCGCGCCCAGGAACGCCACCAGGGCCGGCCACCGAGGGCGCCGAGCGGGATCCACCGACAGGCATAGAGCGACCTGCTCATCGACCTCGGGTGCGACGTCGGCGCTCACCGACCGCAAGCGCGGCGCGTTTCGTTGGACCCGTACGTCTTCGGCCGGCCAGTCATCGGACGCGGCAAACAGCCGTCGAGCGGACAGCATCTCCCACAGTATCACCCCGAGCGAGAACACGTTGTCGGCGGGGGTCGGGTCGGCCTTCGCCGTCGACGCCGGTGCGGCGTATCCCGAATCTCGACGGTGGCCGGGGGGCGCGAACACGCCCACCAATTTCACCGCTCCGTCGGTCGCGAGCATGACGTGGCGTGGCGCGAGGTCCGGATGCGCCCAACCCGCCGCTTCGTTGAGGATGGTCGCCACCGCCCATGCGATCGACAGCGCGGTGGCCCGGGCCGCCGGGCCGGCGCCTCGAGCCAACCTCGACATGATGCGGCGAAGGTCGAGGCCGTCGATGTATGGCATCTCCGAAACGGAGACCCCGTCGATGATGTCGCTGGCGATCGGGACAACGATGTCGGGATGAGCGGGGGCGCCCCGCGCGGCTACGATCCCCGGCCCCACCTTGAGCGCCACGATCGGCGCCGGCGCCGAAGGATCGCTGGTCTTGGCGGACCACAGCTGCGAACGGTCGCCGACCGCGACCTTCTCCAGCAGCGTGAACCGCCCCAACCTCTGGCCTGGGACGAGCGCGGTCATGGGTCTCGCTGCCGTGTGTAAACCGAGACGAACCAGGTGTCGAATCGGTCAATGCGGCGGGTCCGCGTCTCCCTGGGCCGATGTCGAGGGCTGGTACGGCCGATGCAATACGACCTGAAAGAGCTGCCCGCCCCGCGCGACCGTCAACACGGTTTGCAGCCGCTGGCCGGTCGCGGCTTCGAGATCCGCCTCGCTGTGGACGTCGGTCCGGTGCGCGCGAAGAATGACATCGTCGACGGCTAGGCCCGACAACACCGCCGGCGCGTCAGGGTGGATCGACGTGATGACCACGCCTCTGCCGAAGCGTTCGGGCACCGCGAGCCGGGTCCGCTCGGCGTCGGTCAGCGAACGATACCCCAGGCCCACCACGGCCCGATCGTCGGTGGGATCCGGGCTGTAGACCGCTGGCGCCCGCTGGTGGCGCGGAATCGGCGGGCGCGGAGCCGGCGGCTCGCGCCCCGCCGGGGCCGGAGGTTGCGACGGTGACCCGGCGCCGGTCGACGGCGGCCGCAGCGTCGGCGACCGGTCCTGGATGGCCATCCGAGCGTCCGTCCGGTCCTCGACGGTCACCGCTCGAACCGCGAGCGCCCCCACCGCCAGCGCCGCGATGGCCAAGCCCGCCGTCCATTTCAACACGCGCGACATCGCGCCCTCCCTACTCGGGCTCCTCGTCGGTGACGGCCTTCCACCGCGGTGCCTGACCGAAGTCCGGAAACCCGGTCAGCAGCTCGTGCGGCAGGTACCTCGCTTTGTACTCCGAGGATGGGCAGCCGAGGACTCGATAGCCCAGGTATAGCCACCGTCGCCCCCGCCGTCGGGCCTCCTCGACCTGGCGCAGCACCGAGAGCGTGCCGAGCGACCATCGCCGGTAATCCGGGTCGTGAAAGGTATAGACCGCGCTGAGCGCGGCCGGGGTCTCGTCGACAATGGCCACCGCGACCAACCGTGGCCCGTCGGCGGGCGCGTCATCGAAGTAGGCGTACTCGCGAACGCACGGATGAGGGAACGCAAACTGCTGGTAGTACTCATCGGCGGTGATCCGGTCGTCGGCCCATCCGCGCGAGGTCGCCTGCATGCTATGCCAGCGATGGTAGAGCTCGAGACGGGTTTGGTCGACCTCCGGCGTGCCGACCGTCAGCCTGAGTGACGCGCCGCGTTTCAACACCCGCCGCTGGCTCTTGCTCGGCTCGAACCCGCGCACCGGAATTCGCAGGGGCACGCATTCTCGGCACCCCGAACAGGCGGGGCGAAAGTAGGCGGGACCGAAACGGCGCCAGCCCCGCTCGAGCAGCACGTCCATCTCCTCCGGCGTCACGTCGAGCATCAGACGGTACTCCAGGCTCGAGAGTTGGTCGGGCAAGTATGCGCAAGAGGAAGGGTCGGCCACCCAGTGCCGCAGCATCCGGGCCATTGTCCAACCTTGCCCGTTTCCCTCCCTTTCGGGGAGACCGGAGATCACCGCAGCAGATGACGGGTTAGGTATGAGACACGGGTCACGAAAGGATCGGTCGGACCGAGCGATGGGCGTGCGAACGGCCCGTTCGGAGCGTCAAGCCCGGCTGAAGGTGGATCATCCGCATCAGGCGCACGCCGAGGACTACCAGCCCACGCCGATCGGGCTCATCGAAGATATTCTGAGCGGGCTCGATCTCGAGCTCGCCGACCACACGTTCATCGACCTCGGCGCCGGCAAGGGCCGCGTGCTGTTCTTGGCCGCCGCATTCGGCTTTCGTCGAATCGTCGGGGTCGAACTCGCGCCCGCCTTGGCGGCCGATTGTCGAGCCAACGTGGCCGCTTTCGATGCCCCCTGGGCACGATGCCGCGCGATCGACGTCATCGAGGGCGACGCGGCGGCCTACCGGTTCCCGGCCGGACCTCTGGTCGTGTATCTGTTCAACCCGTTTCGCGCCCTCGTGATGCGAAAGGTGATCGATCGCCTGGCCATGACCTACGCCGAAGCCCCTCGATCGATTTCGGTGATCTATTACATGCCGGTTCATCGCCGCCATTTCGATCATCACCCGCACTTCGCGGTGGTCGATGAAGCGCGGGATTGGGTCGTCTACCGCCTCCGGGATCACAGAACATAGTTGTACAGATCGAGCGCGATCAACACGCAGAACGCGGGCGCGATGGTTCGGTAGTCGTCGACGATCCATCCCAGATGTCCGAGCAGCATTTGCCCGGCGGTGAGCGTGCCGAGCAGGGTCGAGGTGAGGGCCAGACTTTCGCTGCCGAAATGGTGAACCATCAATCCCAGTCCGATCGCCGCGCCCAGAACACAGAACCCGTACCCGGCGCGCGACATCTGGGGGGCGAGCACCAGCGCGAACGCCAGCGCGAGCTGGGCCAGGATCCACTGGGTGGCCGAAGCCTGGGGCGCGGACGCGACCATCGGCGCCAGGGCGACCCAACACCCTATGTTGAGCACCACGAACGCCACCGCGGCGCGAAACCGGGGATACGCCTCAGCGACGATCAGCGCAAACACCAGCCCACCCAGCGCCGGCGCCGTGTGATCGAGCGGCCAACTCGGCGGGCCCGCGATCCGGTGCTGCCCCCACGCGAAGCATCCCGCGAAAACGGCCGCCGCCGCCGCCTCGCGGCGCCTTTCGGTCAACGTGACCTGCAAAAGGACCACGATAACGACATACGCCCCCGCCGGCGCCACTGCGCTCATCAACGCCTGACCGACCATCTTCGGTCGTAGCGGCGCTCAGTTCGTCCGCGGCGGATCAGGGCGGACCGGCGCCACCGCCCCCGCGGGTATCTGTTCGATCGCACCGTCTTTGATCTGCAAGATCTTGATCGGACGGACGGCCACGTTGCCCCCGTTGAATGACGTCGGGCCGGTGACCCCCGGAAAGTCGCGGATCTGACCGAGCGCTTGCCGGACCGCCTCGCGGGTTGCCGGCCGCTGGGTCATGACCGACCGTAGGATGCGGGCGGAGTCGAAGAACAGCGCCTCAGGATAGAGACGAGGCGTCCGCTGATACAGCTTGCGGTACTCGAGCACGAACTCGGCCACCCCTCGCTCCTCGGTGTCGGCGAAGAAGCCGTCGGTGAAGATCGCGTTTTCGACGTTGCGACCGCTGCGTTCGAGCACCTTCGACGAGTTCCACCCGTTCGCCCCGAGGAGCGTGACCGGCCTGACCTTACGGCCGATGGTCTTCTCGATGATCTCCAGGCGCCGGGGGTCCTGTTCGACGATGATGTCCTCCGCCGCCAGCGCGGCGGAAATCATCGAAATCGACGGCGGGTAATGAGGCACGAACAGCGCCTCGAAGTCGATGATCGGACGGATGGTCTTCGCCACCCGTTCCTTGCACCGAGCCCGGCGATAGGTGTCCGGCTGTTCCTCGTCGCACCGCTCGACGGCCATCCGGTAGTCCTCGCGAAGCTTGAGGTTGCGGCGCCCGACCAGGCGCTTCACCTGGACCGTGAAGGTGGTCGCGTCGGCGTTATAGGCCTCCACGCCGCGGATCTCGCCGCCCTTTCGCAGAACCTCGTCCCAAAACAGATTCAGTAGCTCCTCACCGTAAGGGTGGCGCGGATAGAGGATCGCGAAACGGCGCATACCCATGACGTCCATCGCGTGACCGACCAGCGCCTTGACCTGGTCTTCGTTGGTCACCCCGTTTCGAAACACGTACGGACCGACGTCCGGCAGGTGATCGGCCCGGGAGATGGTCAGGATCGGAACGCCCAGCGCCTGGGCCCGAAACGCGGCCGGCTCCGCCGCGTAGGTGAAGATAGGGCCGAGGATCGCCTGTACGCCGTTCTCGACCACCAGGCGATCCACCGCTTCCGCGGCCGTGACCCCGTCGCTCTTGGTATCGGCGACCACCACTCGAACCCCGTTCGAGGTGGTGGTCGACTTGCCGCGAAGGCCGAGCCCCAGTCGGATAGCCTGCATCGCCAGTCGACCGAATGCTCGGTGGCGGCCGCTCATCGGCAGCAGTATGCCGATCGTGCCCGGCTGAACCTTCGCCCGCGCGTTCAACCGCTGCAGGCGATCGCGCGCGATGGCCGCAAACGGACCGCCCGGCCACGTCTGCAGATATCGCTCATAGGTTTGCCGGGCGTTGGCGCTGTCGCCCGAGTGTTCCAGGAGCAGCGCGAGCTTCGCGTTGACCCGGTCGCCGGGGAAATCGTCGCCGGACAATGAGTCGGCCAGCACCCGAAGGTTCGTGGCCGACAGCTTCCCGTCGATGAGCTCGATGATCTTCGCCTCGACGGCCGAGCGCTGGGCGGGCAGGTCTTCGTCTTGGCGCACCCGCAGCAGCCATCGAACGGCGAGCAGATAGTCGCCGTCTTGGGTGGCGGCATCCGCGGCCGAAGACGCGACCTCTTTCTTCTCTGTCGGGCCTGAGGCCCGATCGTAGGCCTCCTCGAACCGGCTGAGGGTCGGCGGGGGGGCGACGTTCGCGCAGCCCGCCTGTCGTTCGGTGGCTCGGCTCGCCCCCGGATGCCGAGGAAAACTGTCGAGCAGACGTTGATCGTACCGCGCGGACGCCGCGCATCCGCCGTCCTCGAACTCGATCTTGGCCAGACCATCGAGGGCGTAGGGCACCAGATCCGAGTCCCCGAACTGCTGGAGGAGGTCTTTGAACCGCGTCTGGGCGGTGATCCGGTCGCCGCGCCGCAAGGCTTCCTGGCCCTCCCGGAGAACCATTTCCGCCCCTTCGTCGTACGACATCTCCGTCCCGTTCACGACGACCATTCGCGGTAGACACCCGCCGAGGGCGCCCGCGACCATCACGAATAGGCCGACGAGGAGGGCTTGGATACCGGGAGCTCGGCGACGAAACGTCTGTCGCGCCTTGTCCCGGCGGTTACCTCTGAGAGCGGTCATGCTGCGCATGGAATTCTGATCCGACGTCCCACCAACCCAAGGGCGATAGGACGCGCCGACATTCCCTAATCCCAGGGATGGCGGCAACCGGTTTGAAGAATTTGATCGGCCCCAATACAGGACCGTCCGCCGCCCCTCGATGAACGCGAGATCCGCGGACGCTCAGGTCAGATTGCGCAGAGGCACCCGGTGGCCACCGAACGGCAAAAGCCCCATCTGGCGAGCCCGCTTGATCGCGCGGGCCAGCTCTCGCTGGTTCTTGGCCGTGACGCCGGACACGCGCCGAGGCACGATCTTCCCGCGTTCCGTGATGAATCGGGACAGCACCTGGGGGTCCCGCCAGTCGATGGTGAGGGACTTATCGACCAAAAACGGGTCGACCTTCCGCTTGCCGCCGCGACGGCCCGCGTTGCGCCGTCCGCCGGGGCCTCCATCTCGATCTCGATCTCGGTCTCGACCGCCATCGCGGCCTTCTCGCCTATCGCCGTTCATCTCTTCGCTTACCGGCTCTTCTTGAACGCTTCCCAGCCCTTGCGGCTCAGCGTCCGCAGGGCCCGAGTAGAAACGTTCATACGCACGAACACGCCCTTATCGGGGTCCCAGATCCGCTTCGACCGGATGTTGGCCTTGCGGACGGTGCGCGTCTTTCGGTTGGAGTGGGAAACGAGGTTGCCCGACATCCGGGCCTTTCCCGTGAGTTCGCACTTGGCCACGCTCAGTATCCTCTTTCGTCGCTGGGCCTCCCGGCCCTGCGGAAGGACGCCGGTAACACAGGGCCCCAGGGCGGCGCAAGGGGAATCAATCGGGCAGAAACGCGGTGTGAAGGGGCCCCCCTTCGGTCTGCCAAGCGGTCCCCATCGCCCGCGTGTTGCGGGCGTGGATCACCCGGCCGTCGGCCAGGATCGCGATCGCCCCACCTCGCCCCCCAGTGAGGCCCGTGGCGCGATCCAGCTGCGCCCGAAGCCCCGCGGTCGCATCTGGGGCGCCGGCCAGCTCGGTCAGGGCCGCGAACGCGAACACCGTTCGCATCATCGTCTCTCCATGGCCCGTCGCGCTCATCGCCCCCAGGTCGTCGCGGGCGTAAGTGCCCGCTCCCGCGACCGACGTATCGCCGACCCGGCCCGCGTACCGCATCATCAGCCCCCCGGTGGACGTCGCGGCGGCCGTCCGACCGTCGGCGGTCCGCACCACCGCCCCGACGGTGTTTCCGGTCGTCGCCGGCGATTCGACGGCCGGGCTCGCCTCCCCAGGATTCCACGGCTGACGCGCGTCGTCCCAGCCGTGCGCTTCGATATGGGCCTTTCGGGCCCGCCATGCGGATCGACTTCGATCCGTCCAAAAGACCGAGGGATCGACGATCGGATGCCCGACCCGCCGTGCGAAGCGCAGCGCGCCGGGACCGACCAGCAAGCAGTGGCGCCCGTCCTCGAGCACCGACCGCGCCAGGTCGATCGGGCGCGCCACCCCCACCACCGCAGCGACGGCGCCGTACGCTTGGTCGTGGCCTCGCATGACCGCAGCGTCGTGGGCGGGCAGCCCGTCCT
>JANQQN010000422.1 GCA_028289325.1 Myxococcota bacterium
CCCCGCGGCCCCGAAGCCCAAAGGCCAGCCCGGCCAGGCCGCCCCGATGAAAGCCGCCACGGCGAAGCCCCCGCTCGGCAACATCAAGGTCCCGCCTACCGAACGACTGAAGGCTTCCGGCCCGCCGCCGCTACCGTCCTCGTCCGCCGCGCCGACGCGTAATGGCCAGGTACCGTCTCGAGAAGCGCCCGCGCCCGAAGCCCGATGGCTCGAGGCCGCGCACCGAGCGTGGAAGTCTCAGGTCGCGGAGCTGGTGCACGACCGGGCCGAGAGCGAGCGGTGCCAGCGACAGCTGCAGGCGGAGCTCGACGCCGCGCTTCGGGCCTGGAAATCGCAGGTGGCCGAGCTCCTGGAGCGGGTCGACGAAGCCGAGCGCAAGGCGAAAGAGCGGGAGCGGTGGCTGGAGTCCGCACACCAGGCCTGGAAGTCGCAAACGGCGGAGCTTCTGGGCCGGACGCAGGGCGTCGAGGCGAAACCTCGTTCTTCGGCCGTCGCGCAGGACCGTCGAGCGGCCGAGGAGCTGGCCGCCCTTCGACGACAGGCCTACGAAGAGCAACTTCGACACGTCGACGAGCTCGAGGGGGTCCACAGCGCGTACCTCAAGCGCGCCCAGGAGGTCGATGCCGCGCACTTCCGGATCGTGGACGAGCTTCGGCGCGAAAAGGCGCAAGCGCTCAACCGACTGGGCGACGCCCTGCGGTTGGCCGACCGACTCAACGAACGGCTCCAGCAGATGGAAGGCATCCGATCGTCTTCGGCGGCCCGTCAGAAACCCACCGCTCGGCGGACTGCCGAGAGCCCCCCCTCGCCGGCCAAACGAAAAGGCTTCCTGGATCAAGCGGAAGCGGCCCCCACCGTCATCGGGGCCCCGCCGACCAAGCCACCCCGGTCCTGAGGTTCCGGCGAAAGCACGCCCAACGCGGCGCCCATCGCCCCCAGTGCGAACGTCAGCAGCCTTGGTCGAACAGATCGGGTTCGAGAGGAGAGGTTGCTAGCGACACTCCTGATGACGGCTAAACTCACCTGCACCGTCGTGAATACGAATTCCCGAAAAGAAATTGAGAATCATTCTCATTTACAAAGAGCTGACTATCGCATAAGCGAAACACATGACGTCAGGGCACTTGCAAATCAGATGGTTCGCTCCATTCCTGGCCTTAGTTCTCGCTTATGGCGGTTCCGGCTGCGGTGACGATGTCGAGAACCCAATCGAGACTAATCCCAATGAAGTCATCACGACCGTCACCCTCACCTTCGCTCCGGCCTCGGGCGGGACCAACCCGCAGGCTCAGTTTCGGGACGCCGATGGCCCCGGCGGTGCCGACCCGATCATCGCTGGAACAACGCTCACCGTCGGCGAAACCTACACCCTGACCGTTGAGTTCTTGAACGAGCTGGAGGATCCGCCGGAAGACATCACACCGGAAATCTTCGACGAGCGCGACGAGCACCAAACCTTCCTCGTTGGTGAACGTGTCGAAGGGCCGGCCACCACCGTCAGCACCGACGCACTCATCCGGCACGCCTACGCAGACACGGACACTCTTGGGCTTCCGATCGGCCTTACCAACACCGTGGAGGCCCTTGCCGTCGGTGCCACGACCATCAGCTTCGGCCTCCGACACATGCCTCTCATCAACCAGCTTCCGCAGAAACGAGCCGGCCTCGAAGACGAGGTGGCCCAAGCGGGCGGCTTCGATAGTGACAATGCGGCTCTGGCGCTTCCCGGCTCGTGGGATGTGGTCGTCGACCTGCCCATCACCGTGGAAGCGCCGTGACCGGTTCGCGCCATTACCGTCGGTGTAACGTCATAGCGGCGTTCTTCGTCGGGGCCCTGGTGAACGCGCCGGGGCTGAGTCAAGCCCAGGCCTCGGCGTCCGATGATCTCGCGGAGCGGGTCAGTCGTTTGCGGGCGGAGGTCGATACGTTGGCTCATCGACTCGAAACGGAGCGGCGCCGCGCCCGCGATGCATTGGCTTCGTTGCGAGTCGAACGTGCCGACCTCCAGAGACAGATTCGGCTGGAGCAAGTCCGCCGCGCGACACTCCGCCGCCTTACGCGCGAACGCGAGGAACGCAGCCAGACCCTCGAGACTGAGGCCGAGATGCTCGTCGCGCCCCTACTACGCTCCGTTAGGGCCGTCGATGCTTACGTCGACAGAGGACTCCCATTTCGGATCGAAGCGCGGCGGCGAAGACTTCGGGCCCTGGAGACGGAGCTGACGGGTCTACAGCCCGACCCGGCTCGCGTCTTGCGGCAGCTGTGGCGGTTCGTGGAGGAAGAGGAAGCTCTCACTCGCGAGGTCGGTTATTCGCGGCAAGCGGTCCTGCTCGGAGGACAGCGCCAGCTCGTCGAGGTGGCTCGAATCGGCATGGCCCTTTTATACCTGCGCTCAGCCGATGACCGGGTCGGTATGGCCCGACGCGACGGGGATGGTGCCTGGAGCTTCACGTTGCTCGATGAACCGACCGCGCGCCAGGCGGTGCGAGCGCTGCTGTCGGACCTTCAGGGCAATCGGCGGCTCGGTCCGAAGCGACTCCTGGTGCCGGAGTCGTTGGCCCAGGAGTCGCGGGAGGCGTTCTGAAAACGCTAACGTCCACTATCGTGATTGTTGCCGCCGCGGCCAGCGGCCCCGCGGAGGCTCGTCCTGGCGACTTCGAGGCGGCCCTTCGGTCGGAGCTGCGTTCGCTACGAGCGGAGCAAAAAGTCCTCCGCGAGGCGCTTGATGGGGCGACGGAGGCCGGTCGGTCCGCCGAATCGGCGCTCGAGCGGGAGCTCGAGTTGCTGACGGCCTCCCTCGCGCAGCTGCGGGCCAGCAACACCTCCTACGCCGAGCGCCTCCCCGGTCAAGAACGCGCCCGGTCGCTGGAACAGGAGGTTCGTAGAACCGAGCGCCTCACCAACCAAATGCGCGCGTGGCTGCACACCCGCGGCTCTACGGTGGCGCAAGATGCCGGCCTAGAGGCGATCTTTCGCGCCTCGGTCGAGTGGCTTCAAACGAAAGGGCGGGCCAGGGTCGTCGCCACGCCAACCTTTGGGGTGGATGGGCAGGAGCGCACGCTACCCGTCCTACACATCGGTCAGGTCGGAGCCGTCGCACTGGGACCGTCAGCGTCGCCGCTGGTACTCGCCGATGACGGAACGTATCGCGTCGCACCTGGCTGGATAGCGAAGCCGAGCGTCTCCACCGGCGAGGGCCGACTGGTGGACGCCATTCTCTTCGACCCCCAGGCACCGGACGCGCCTTCGACGTACGCCGAAGGCGGGTGGCTCGATTGGCTCCGACGGGGAGGCCCCATCATGTGGCCGTTGGCCCTCCTCGGGCTTTTTGGAGCGATCATAGCCTTGGAACGCACCTATCGCTTGACCGTGACCTCGTTCGGACTTCGGGCCAGCCGCCAAGCGCAAGCGGCTCCGGGCGCACCTCACGGGGTGCTCGGCCCGCTGCACGTTGCTGAGTCGGGCGCGATCGAGTCGGAGGACGATCGCGTAACGACAGAGGACCGACTCGCCGAGGCGATCCGACAAAGCCGAGCCCGGCTCCGGCAAGGGCTCTTCTTCGTGGCCGTGGTCGCGGCCGCGGCGCCGTTGGTCGGGTTGCTGGGTACGGTTACGGGAATGATCGGCACCTTCAGCGTCATCACCGAGCACGGTACAGGAGACCCGCGCCTGCTGTCGGCCGGCATCTCCGAAGCTCTGCTCACCACGCAGCTCGGTCTGACTATCGCCGTGCCTGCGCTGCTGGCCCATGCTCTTCTGATGCGATGGGCGTCCCGTCTCGGAACGGAGCTCGAGACGCAGGCGATGGATATCCTCACTCGTCGATCTGAGGGCGCTCATGGCTGAGCTGATGCACGTGCTGGAGCTTGGCGGGTGGCCAGCTTGGGCCCTGCTGTTCCTTAGTCTGGGCCTTTGGGCCGTCGTTTGGATTCGGGCATCGAGCCTGCGCAGCGCCGTAGTCGATGCCTTCGCCGATCAAGCGCGGGGGCTGGCCGATGCACGCGAGCGTACGATGCTGAGGGACCATGTGGTGGACATGTTCGGTCGGGGACGTGAGGTGTTGCGGGCCTTGGTGGTCGTGGCGCCGCTGCTGGGTTTGCTCGGCACCGTTGGCGGCATGATCGAGCTATTCGATGCCCTGCATGGGGGCTCGACGGCCTTGGGCCGCGGCTCGGTCGCAGGCGGTATCTCCACCGCCTTGATCACCACTCAGCTCGGATTGATCATCGGGGTCCCAGGCCTGGTCGTAGCGCGGCTCCTCGATGAGCGTGAGGCTCGTTTGTGCCGGCAGGTAGACAACCTCCTGGCCTTCTGGAGCCGATCGACGACCAGCGCCCGCGACGAAGGAGGTCGATGATGGCCTTGCGTCGATTCGTAGAGCCCGAGATCGACCGCGACGCCGAGCCCAACGTCGCGCCGCTCATCGACATCGTGTTCATCCTTCTGATCTTCTTCGTCGTCACCACCACCTTTGCCCGCGACCTGGGCATGGAGGTGGAGCGCCCCACCGCGCGGTCCGCCCAGGAACAGCCCAGTCAGGTTGTACGGGTGGCGGTCGGCCGCAGCCAAACCTTCACCGTGGACGGCCGAGCGACCAGCGCCTTTCGGTTACCGGCTGAAGTCGAAGACCGACTGGCAGACCGGCTCGAAAAGTCGGTTTTGGTGGTCGCCGACGTCGCGGTCGAAGCACGTATCCTCGTCCAGGTCATGGACGATTGTCGCCAGGCGGGCGCGACGACGGTGGCGCTCGCGGTGGAGGAAGCACCATGAACATCCGAACTGCGATCAGTGCCTCCGGTTTTGCGGTTGTCGTCACCGTCGCCGAGCTTGCTCTGGTGACCGTGCTCGGTCGACCACCGTCCTCGCCGCCGACCGAGCGAGTGCGGCGTCGGGCGGTGGTCGTCGACCACCCGCCCGCCCCTCCAGTGTCACCGGACTTTCGGTGGCAATCGGCCGATTCGGCGCCAGACAAGGCAGTCGACCTATTGCCGGCGCCGGTTGCACCGGCCAGCTCGACCTACGACTTCCTGGCCGGGCCGAAGAGATCGGAGTTGGCCGCTGCGATGCCCAGTCTCTCCGCATCGGCGGGATGGGCAACCGAGCCGCGGTCGGGAACCGAGCCCAATACGGAGGCGGTCCCGAGGCACCGTCCTCCAGCTCGGTACCCTCGAGAGGCCCGTCGCCGAGGCATAGAAGGATATGTCGTCCTTCGGCTGCGCGTGGACGCTCGCGGACGCGTCGAGGATGCGGTGGTGATCGAGGCCGAGCCTGACGACGTCTTCGAACTCAGCGCCAAACGAGCCGTGCTGGCCTACCGATTCGACCCGGCTCGGTCCGGCGGGTCTCCGGTGGCGAGCACCCTCGAGCAGCGCCTATGGTTTCGCCTGCGATGATCAGCTGGGCATTGCTGTGGGCGCTCGGCGCCCCGGCCAACCCGACGCCCGCCGACATCGAGGCGATGATCTCGAACGGCCAGCTCGAAGCGGCAGAGGCCGCCATCGAGAGTCTAGACCCCGCGAACCAGGCCCGATTTGCGGGCCTTTTGGCGCTCGAGCGCAAGGCGTACGGCCGCGCGATCAATGCCTTTAAACAGGCCGTGGCCGCCACTGAGCCTCCGGATCCCCGACTCCAGCTGTATCTTGCCCACGCCCACCTACTGGCCGGCAGCCCCGGCCCCGCTCTCGAAGCGGTACGCAAGGCTCGGGACGTCGCGGGCATTTTGCTGGCTCAGCCCTTGCTCGAAGCGCGCGCTCACCAGGCCTTGGGGTCGGTGGCCGAAGCCTACGCAGTGCTCGTCCGCGCTACAGGCGCGTTCCCCGGCGAGCCCAGACCACTGCTGGAGCTTGCGGTCCTGACCCAAAGCGAGGGACTCGGCAACGAAGCCCGCCGCTGGACGTCAAGACTTCTTGCGATGACGGAAAACGATGCCTCCGCCCTCGATCGCGACATGGCGCTGGCGCTGTTTCAACTGCTCTCGTTGGACCGAAGAGGGCTGCCTCTGCTCGAAGCCGTGGCCGCACGGTACGCCCGCGAAGGCCGTGTTCAGGCCGCGCTGGCCCATGCGTACGCAGAGACGGGAAATCGCTACGCGGCCGCGAGGCTGTTCGAAACCGCAACCCGATTGGGCCGCCGCCACGCATTCGAAGCGGCCGATCAGTTTCGGCTCGCCGGTCGATACCGAGACGCCCTGCGCATCAACAGGGAGGTTCGCGATCACCAGCGTCGAAGACGGCAGCGACTGACGATCCTATTCGAAGCGCAGGACTACGCGCGGGTCGTGGCCATCGGGGAGGGACTCACGGATCCCGGGGCCGTCTATAGGCAGGCCTATGCCCACTATGCCCTGGGCAATCGAAGTCGAGCCGCGGAGCGACTGCGGACCTTGCTGGTGCGAGACTCCGAGTACACCGCGGGGGCTCGTAAGCTCCTCGAAGCGATGAACCTCGAACCGGAGGCCCGGTGAGCGGCGTCGTTCTCGGGATGCTGTTCCTCGCTGCGCCCACGTCCTCTGGCGCCGAGGAGCCGGCTTGTACGGCTTCGGTGCATGGCCGGGTGGTCGACGCCAGCACGGGCGAAGCGCTCGTCCGGGCCCGAGTCCGGATCGACGACGTCACCGAGGCCGAGACCGATGCCCAGGGACGGTACCGAATCGACGCGGTCTGCCCCGGCCGACATGTGCTTCGCGCGCAGCGCGCCGACTACCAGCGCAGAGCTTCATCGATCGAGGTGCCTGCTTCGCCCGCAGCATCCGTCGAGGTCACCATGATTCTCGATCCGCATCAGGTTACGGCCCTGTCCGACGTCGTTGTCGAAGCACCGAGCTTGGCCACTTCTGATACCCGGTCTACGGGCACTCTTTCCGGCGAGGCCCTCGAGCGAACCCGTGGCCGCCACCTGGCGGACGCCGTGGCGGAGGTGCCCGGGGTGACCGTCCTGCGCTCGGGAGGCACGGCCAAACCGATCGTCCGGGGCCAGTCCGGCTCGCGGGTGCTGGTGATCTTCGATGGCGTTCGGCACGAAGGCCAGGATTGGGGGCTCAATCACGGGACAGAGATCGATCCGTTCGCAGCCGACACCATCACGGTGGTGAAGGGAGCGGCCGGCGTGCGGTACGGTGCCGACGCCATCGCGGGCGTGGTCCTCGTCGAGCCGCCACCCTTACTCGATGCGCCGGGAGTTCGGGCCGATCTACAGTTGATCGGCGCCTGGAATGGCCGGCGGGGCACGGTTGCGGGTCGTGTGGATGCGGCACCGTCGTGGCTGCCGGGGCTGAGCGTTCGGCTGGACGGCAACTTCAGTCGCGGGCGAGCACTTGAAACACCTGAGTATCCGCTGGACAACACTGGGATCGAAGAGTGGAACTTGGGCGTAAGGGCTGGCTACAAGAGGGAGACTTGGCGCCTGGAGCTATCATTCAGTCGCTTGGATCAGCGGGCCGGTCTCTTCACGGGCATCCGGAACGAGAGTCCTGGGGATTTTTTTGCTCAGCTAGAGCGAGACCGGCCGCTTGGCGAGGCGAGGTTCACGACCGACGCGGACGTCGAGCGGCCGTTTCAGGACATCGTGCACGACCGTTGGACCGCCCGCACCGTCTTTGACATCGACAATGCCGGCGACCTTGAGCTCACCTACGCGTATCAGGAGAATCGGCGCCTAGAGTTCGACATCGTTCGGGAGGCGGTCACCGGACCGCAGTTTGACTTCACCCTCCGAACTCACTCCGTCGATGCGATCTTCGAGCAACGTGCGGTCGAGCTGGCGGAAGGCCTCAAACTTCGCGGTCTCGTCGGGGGAACGCTACAGTTTCAGGAAAACGTGTTTCAGGGACTCCCGTTGATCCCCAACTACCGTAGCTTGTACGGCGGCATCTTCGTCATCGAGCGTCTCGAGTGGACGGACTTCGACCTGGAAGCCGGAGCACGATTCGACGTCGTGGACCGAGAAACGTTCCTATCCGCGGGGGCCTTCGGCCGTCATGTCAACCGCCAGACCCTCTCGCCCGATGAGTGCGAAGATCGCGGCGGTCCGGTGGCGTGCGCCGACCAGTTCCGCGCCGCTTCGTTCACCGTGGGCGGCATCTGGCGGGTCACGGACTGGTTGACGAGCAAGCTCGACCTGTCGACGGCCTCACGGATCCCGACCATCGACGAGCAGTTCATAAATGGCAACGCCGTCTCCTTCCCAGTCTTGGCCATTGGAGACCCGAGCTTGAGAGCGGAGACGAGTTGGAGCACCACGGCCACCCTCCTCGCCGAAACCGAATGGCTGTCGCTGGAGCTCGCCGCCTACGGTAGCTTTATCCAAGACTTCATCTATCTTTCACCCGAGCTCACGGATTCGGGCCAGCTCGCGGTAGACGTCACCATCCAGGGCGCATTTCCCCGCTTTTCTTATCGAGACGTAGACGCGGTCTTCTATGGCGCAGAAGCTGCCGGCACCTTGCGGTGGCAGAAGCTCGAGCTCGGATTCAGCGGCTCCATCGTCCGCGCCCGGGACGTTGAAAACGACGCTTTCCTGGTATTCATCCCCCCCGACCGGGCGCAAGCTTCACTGACATGGCGCCTTCCCGAGTGGCGAACGTTAGGCCTCGACAGCTATGTGGCCGTCAATGGAACGTACGTGGCTCGCCAAAACCGCTTCGATGCGCAAGCAGACTTCACAACGCCTCCGAACGACTACTTTCTGTTGGGCGCCGAGATTGGCGCGACTCTGGATATCGAGCCATACCGAGTGCGGTTTGGTCTCGACGGAAGCAATTTGCTCGACAAACGTTATCGAGACTATACAAGTTTATTGAGATACTTCGCCGATGAGCCTGGCCTTCAGATCATCTTGCGGGTCGGATTTACGTTCGAGCCGCAGGCCTCTCTGTAGATCTAGGAGATGGCCCGCGCAAAGAAGGCATTGCCATGTTCGATATCGATCGGCCGACGCCTTCGGGGCCATTGACGGTTGTCACAGCGCGGCGTTAGCCAGTGCGAGGTCAGCGAAACCCTTGTTCCGTTGTCAAGGCATGGCGACGGCCGTGCGACCGAATCGGGCGCCGGCGCCGGGCTCGGGGCGGTGAGGTGGCAGCCACGTGATCGGATCCTGCTGGGCGGTGGCGCGGTCGGCTTCGTGCTCGAACATTACGACGCTGCTGCCCACGGTTGGGGCCGAGTCCGCGTTCCAGGCGCTGAGCGCGTCGGGGAGGTCCGGGACGACCCAATCGCCGGATTCGGCGGGCCGCTTGATGACGAACCAGAATCGAACGCCCGGGTCCGGGAACCGAATCCACGAACGCGCGCCATACAGCAGCACGACGAGGTCGACGGCGTCGACAGGGCCCGACGTCCGCCACGCGATACTGCCCGGGACGGCCGATGCGGTCACCACCGGCAGCTGCGTGCTGGCGTCGACCGCGAAGGCGCTGGGCGCGCCATCGACGGTCTGGACCATCCAAAGATCGGATCCGACGACCGTAACGTCGAACGCGTCGTAGTCGAACGGGAGCATCTCGATGGTGCGGGTGCGATCGGAGCTCGAGGCCCTTCGCACGTCGAACGGGCGCGTGTCCTCGAATGCCTGGGTGCCGACCCGGCCGCGCAGCTCGAGGCTCACCGACCGCAGCGGGCCTTCGAGCGTGACCTGCACCGTCGTCAGCGCCGCACCCCATTGGTCTAGCGGCGGAAGCAAGACGTTGATCGGGTCGACGTCGGGCACGGCCAGCGTCGTCGCGTCGGCCGTCGAGCCGTCGTCGTCCCGGACCAGCCGCGCCCCGACGAGAAGCGGGTCCTGGCGGCAGCGCGCGCGCACGGGCGGACTGCCCCGTGTGGGCTGGCCATTGCATCCGGCGTCGACCGCGATGGTGAAGCCGTCGGGCGCGGGCGGCGACGTCACCAAGAAGGGGCTGCCTCCGACGCTCCACGGGATCGGGCGCATGATTACCGCGTCCCCGGAGGCCAGATCCGCAAACGACAGCACGTAGGCGTCCGCGGTCACGTCGCCGGCAAAGGCAGTGCTCACCGAGCCGCCTTCGGGTGCCGTCAACTCGACCGTCGTCGGCGCGTCCACGTCAACGACCTCGAAGACACGGCCGTCTACGGCGGAGACCAGCAAAGAGACGGGCCCCTCGTAGTCGGCGACTTGCACCGTGATGGGCACAACTGTCTCTTCGATCGGGTCTGCGCTGCTCTCGCAGGCGGCAGCCAGCAGCAGAAGGGGCGCGTACGTCTGGGCGACGCGGCACGCTCGGGCGCGACCGGACTCGGCGGTGGTTGATATCGCCGGATCCTGGATAGGACACGCGCGGAGTCGGCGGGGCAGGATGGATTGTCGGCGCATCATCGGTCTCTTCGTAAGCATGCGTCATGCCACACGCCCTTGCGCCACGTTCGCCTCGGCGCGTTCGGCTGGCGAGGCCGTTCGTTGAAGGATTGGCAGAGCGATTGCCAAATCGTCAAACGCGCTTCGACGGAAGCTCCCAGCTCCGTCCTGCTTGTGAAGTAAAGCGCTTCGGCGACAAGCTGCGCCCGAGTCGGAGCCCCGACTCCGCCCGAACCCGATGGATGCGCTCATGCAAGATAGGCTTCGTCGAACGCTCGTCCATCATACGTCGGCCACGCGCATCAGAAGAAGAGCGGACCGGGGTCGGCGATCTGCGACCGCAGAATCAGGCCAGTGGCGCCTGCGCTCGGAGATGCGCCCGTTCCGTCGCCAGCGGAGCCTCCGGCGCCGCCAAGCGCGCCGCCCGGCGAACCCCAAGTGCCCGTACCATCGCCGTCGTTGGCGCCCGCGGCACCGCCGGCGACCGAGATCGTCCCGGCCACGCTGCTGGCGTTTGAAGACAGCAGGTGGACGATTCCTCCGCCGCCGCCGCCGCCGCCGCCGCGATCGCTCCCGGTCGCGTCAGCATTGCCTCCGTTCCCCCCATCAGCGCGGATCGTGCCACCATTGGTGATGGTGCCGCTCGACGCGAGGATGACGAACCCACCCGCGCCGCCGCCACCGCCCGAGTAGGAGCTGTCGGAGCTCGGTGACGCGTCGTTGCCGTCGGCCTGGATCGTCCCGGCGTTGCTGACGCTGGCCGCCCGAATGACGAGCGAGCCGCCGCCCGATGCGCCGCCGGAGTCGTTCGACCAGCCGACGCCGCCGTTGCCCCCCGCCTCGCGGCCGGGGCGCAAGACGGCCACCGCCTCCGCCGAGGAGAGCGGAACGGACAAAGTAAAGGAGCTCGGCGCGGAACCACCGCTCGCCGCGCGTTTCGCCAGGCCTCGTTCATTGCCGAGGTAGGAAGGCGTGCCGGGCTCGACCACGATGGTCCCGTTGTTGATGAAGGCGCCGGTACAGCGAATGACCGTTCCACTCAGTACGGTTAGCGTCTGCCCTGCGTCGACGGTGAGCGTGGTAAACTGAAAGTTGTTGTTGGTCGGCGGCGTCGTCGACCAGTCCGTATCACTGGAGATAACCAAAGCGCCGGCGGAACCGTCTCCGTACGCCGAGACCCCGCTGCCTCCGCCGACCGGCGTGTTCACCAGATCGTTGTAGTCGCCGGTCGTGGCGACGGTGGCGAGTGATGGCGCTCCGGACAGATCGGCATAACTGCCCGATGTCGCGACCGTCGCCAGTGAAGGCGTGCCGGACAGGTCAGCGTAAGTGCCGGACGTCGCGACCGCGGCCAATGACGGCGCGCCCGACAAGTCAAAGTACGCCCCCGTGGTCGCCACCGTGGCCAACGAAGGCGTGCCACTGAGGTCGGCGTACGCCCCGGTGGTCGCGACGGTGGCCAACGACGGCGCGCCCGACAAGTCAGAATACGTCCCCGTGGTCGCGACGGTGGCCAACGACGGCACGCCCGACAAGTCAGAGTACGCCCCCGTGGTGGCCACCGACGCAAGGGCAGACGTCTGCGCGTAGCCTGATAGATTTGGGGTGCCGGTCAGGTCGGCGTACGCACCGGAGGTTGCCACGGTGGCCAACGATGGCGCACCGGTCAGGTCAGCGTAGGCGCCGGAGGTCGCTACGGGCGCGAGCGCTGAAGTTTGCGCGTAGCCGGAAAGATCCGGGGTGCCGGTCAGATCTGCGTACGCCCCCGATATCGCGACGGTCGCCAACGCGGGAGCCCCGGTCAGATCGGCATACGCTCCCGACGTCGCCACCGACGCGAGCGCCGAGCTCTGCGCATAGCCGGAGAGATCGGGAGTACCGGACAAATCGGCGTAGGCCCCCGACGTCGCCACGGGCGCCAGCGCCGAGCTCTGCGCATAGCCGGAGAGATCTGGGGTGCCCGTGAGATCAGCGTAGGCCCCCGACGTCGCCACGGGCGCCAGCGCCGAGCTCTGCGCATAGCTGGAGAGATCTGGGGTGCCCGTGAGATCAGCGTAGGCGCCCGAAGTGGCGACCGACGCCAGCGTTGGCGCACCCGTGAGGTCAGAATAGGCGCCCGAAGTGGCGATCGGCGCCAGGGCCGAACTTTGGGTGTAGCCGGACAGGTCGGGTGTCCCCGCCAAATCAGCGTACGCCCCAGACGTTGCGACCGCGGCCAGCGCCGAGCTCTGGGCATAGCCGGCGAGATCCGGGGCGCCCGTGAGATCGCTGTAGGCGCCTGAAGTGGCGACCGCGGCCAGCGCCGAGCTCTGGATGTACCCGGACAGGTCCGGCCGCCCGGTCAGGTCGTCGTACGCGCCGCTCGTCGCGACCGACGCCAGGGCCGTCGTCTGCGTGAAGCCCGACAGATCGGGGCGGTTCGTCAGGTCCGCGTAGTCGCCGCTCGTTGCAACGCTGGCGAGGCTCGGCGCACCCGAGAGATCGGCGTAGGCGCCGCTCGTCGCGACGGGCGCGAGCGTCGGGAGGTTCGATAGCCGTTGAAAGTCGATGGCCTGACACGTCCATCCATCATTGGCCTCATTGCGCAGGAGCGCGAACCCAGCGTCGCAGCCCTGCGAAGTAAGGGAGATGGTGTCATCAACGATCTGCACGCCGGGGCCGGCGGCATAAGTCGTGGTGTCGTCGCCATCCGCGACGTCGGCGGGGATGTTGCGGATCGCCGACCAGTCCGGCGAGTAGCCCTGCCCTAGGTAGACGTCATCAAGGGCGCCGCGCAGCTCCGCCGGCGTATCGAAGGCGACAGCGCGCGCCCAGCCCTCGACCGCACTCTGGTCCACGCTGAGCGTCATCGCATCTTGCGACAACCCCGTCCCGATCGTGTACACGAGGTCCGACGCCGTCAGGCCCTCCAGGCTGCCCGCTTCCACGGCGTACTGTGCCAGCGCAGCGAACGGCGCAGTACCGAAGCGGACCCGCTGCGCGCTGTCGTCGCCGTCCAAGACGATGTGCAGGTAGAGCTCGCCATGGTCGCGAAAGAGCGTCAGCGAGATCGGCGTCTCCTCCCCGAGGTAGGCCGAGAAGAAACCGTTCGACATACGGACACGCCGTTCGCTCTGCCAGAGCGGCTCGCCGCCCTCCGCGGCGTCGTACAGAGCGAACTGGATATTGGCCCGTCCTTCGTAGGGTGTCCCATCCTCTGTCGTCAATGCTGCCTGCACAGGAATGAGAGCCGGCGCGTCGGCTGCGGCCGGGATGGCGAAGAACAACGAAGCCACCATGGCCATCCGTACGGCCATCCGACCGAGGAATCGCCGGGATGTCGCGCGGGCGACGGTCTGGGTTGTACCGTACATGAATCGCATCCTTTCGAAGGCTCTCAGCGGCCTTCGGAACCAAGCGAGATAGCGAGGGTGGGAGCATTGCCGCCGGCTGGATTGACACCGATGATGATACGTCCCGAAAAGGTCTGACCTCGAATCTCGGCGCCTCCGCCTATTGAGCTTGCCCCGTTTGGGGTACTGGTCGCTTCGCCTGGGGGCGAAGGAGGCACCCCGCGACCATCTCCATCTCCGCAAGCCGTCATGCCGCAAAGGAGCAAGGCGGCCGTCATCATCGTCCCGACTCTGAACATCACTAATCCTTTGTGTCGCGATGCGTGAACCGCGCGGCTCGCGATAACACCGCGCACGGACTTGTTGTCGACGCCCCGTCCCTGCGATTGAGGTGATCTGGCGATTACGGTCGCTCGCTGGTGAACGTTGGTCTTGACGCGCTTCGGGAAGACACAGCCTCGGCGGGCCGACGGCGAAGGTCGAACGAAGAGCCACCCTGCACGGTCAGCTGACACTCTTGGCATATGGCGCTGCTTTTCGGGAAGCGTGGACTGGCATCCGCTCTTGAGGCGGCCGCCATCTTCCTCCTCGGCAACGCGCGTCGCGCCCATCCCGCCCGTGATCGGGATCGGGGGTTGCCTCGCCGCGGGGCTCAGACTGTGGGGACGAGCGACTGACTGTTGCGGCCCGTGGAGGAGCCCGGGTGGGCTCCTCCGTCGGTACGGCTCTCAGGTCTCCCGAGAAACCGACACGCATCGCCGCCCCTGGCACGGCAGGTGCGCGTTAAGATGCGAAGGCCGGACGGATGCAGACCGGCCTGCGGTCATTGGCGGGACTCGCCTGGCGTGCGCGTGCGGGTGCGTGTTTCGGGGCGAGCTTAGAAGGTAGGAGGTAGGAGGTAGGAGTTGGAGCCCCCTCAACCCTCAACGTTCACCCCCAACCCTTCCTCGCACGCGCACCCCAGACTTCCCCGATCTACCGGATCAGGCTGCCCTTAGGGCCTACCTATGTGTGCATTCGCTAGGGTTCGCGCGGCGCCAACCTTAAGAACTCGGACCGACACACAGTAGAAGAATAGCTTCCCGTCTTCGTAGTCGCTGACCTCGAAATTGACGTTCTCCCACCCTCGATCAGCGACAGACGAGATGTCAAAACCCATAATCTGAACCCGACCTCCACCGAAGTCTTCCAGACTTAGATTCCGGACGCCGCTGAAGGCAAGAGAAACCGGATAGACCATCCCGTCGGGGCTCGGCCAGCCCTTTTCCCGAACTCTTCGCTGGAACAGCGCAGAGATCTCGAGCGCCGACGTCGATTCTTTTAAATATAGTCGAAGCCCTTCAACGTAGGCCAGGTCGCTCGGCGACCACCTACCCAGCATAGCTTCAACTGCATCTACGCCGATGACTTCACTCACCTTGTCTCCCCAGGTCATTTCGCGCGATCGGGCACTGTGGTACCCATGGTGCGCCTCGGTTGAATCAGACACCTCAGACGCATGAATTCAAGGGCTGGGAGCCATACCAAGCGCCTTGATCCTAGAATGTCCGAGCAGGCTGACAAGCGCGCCCAAGGCGCCGGGCGCAGCCACAACCGAGACCAAATCGGAACGGACCTGGTGGCGGTGACGAGCACTCACGACGACGCTGCCCATGGGGGGGTGCTGACGCCGAACGGAGACCAGGAACGGTGGAAGTGAAATGTCGCCACTGCGAGCCTGCCTTGAACACCGATCGACTCACGGAAGAAGACCGTCGAGCGTTGGATGACTTCCGTTCCAATGATACGGACCTCATCGGTGCGTGGGACTACTTCAGAGACCATCCCTATCTGACCGCGCATCTGGTCAAACTGGCCTTACTTCACGTCACCCTGGTGGGAGGCTATTGCCATCGGTGCGGAAGAAGCTGGTCCCAGCGCGGCGTCAGCAACTGCGGGTTCTGCGGGGCGCTGAACCTCGACTGGCGGCCGAGGACCGGTCCGGATCGCGATCCTCTTCCTTGAACCCGCTGATCAGCGCGTGATGTCCGGTCGGCGCGGCTTTCGGCGCCTCATCAACCGGAAGTCTACGAATACGGAGGCGCGGTGGTCCCGATGGCGCACGGGAACGACGCCCCGCGGTCGCTCATCGCGGGCTACCGGGTGCCGCGCTTGAGCTCTTGCAGGACCAGCTTCGCGATCTCTTTGAGAGTGTCGAAAACTCCGACCCCCTGGGTCGCGGTGGCGCTGAACTCGGGCCGCACGAAGGTGTTGAGCAGCCGGGAAAGGTCTTCGACCGGAGCCGCGTTGGGCAGGTCACGCTTGTTCCACTGCATCACGAGCGGGATCCGCTCGATGTCGTAGGCCTGCTCTTTGAGGTTGTCGCGCAGGTTCTCGATCGACTCCTGGTTTGCTTCCATCCGCTCGATCTGGCTGTCGGCCACGAAAACCACGCCGTCGACGCCCTTGAGGATCAGCTTCCGACTCGCGTCGTAGAAGACCTGGCCGGGGACGGTGTACAGGTGAAAACGGGTCTTGAAGCCACGGATCTCACCCAACGACAGAGGCAGGAAGTCGAAGAACAGAGTGCGCTCGGTCTCCGTGGCCAAGGAGATCATCTTCCCTTTCGCCGACGGATTCGTCTTGTTGTAGATGTACTGAAGATTCGTCGTCTTCCCGCACAGACCGGGCCCGTAGTAGACGATCTTACAGTTGATCTCCCTGGATGAGTAGTTGATGAACGACACGTTCCGATTCCTCAGCCGAAGAGCTTATCGATGTCCTCGTCGGTAATCTCGGCGAACGGAGACTGTTGGGAGGGCGCTTGGGTCCGCTTCAACATCCCCTCTAGGATCTGGACCAGCTCTTCGCTGGACTTCTTCACCCGGAGTCGTACCAAGCCCAGGCTCGAGCGATTGTCAAAAATCACGACGAGGATCACTCGGCTGCCGACGACGGAGATGTGCAGGTTGTCGCGGCTTCCCTCGTGAAAGAGCGTGCTGAACTCTTTTTCGCCCATCAGCTTGGCGAGACCGCCGGTGGCGGCGATCTCGCCGGCGACCAGCGACGCGAGGGAAGTGCTGTCGAGCTTGTCCGTTTCGCCGCTGGCGGTGATCAGCTGACCGTTCTTGTCGATGACATAGACCATCCGCGCGTTGGCTTCGCGGCTGAGCTTGTCGCAGACCTGCGTGATTCGACGATACTCGTCGTCGTACATCACCATCTGCGAGGACATCAGCGAACCTCCTGCGTCTCGGTCGTCGAGCCGGCTGAACCGCATTGGCGGTCGGCTAACGAGAGATACGCATCGTAGCATGGCCGAATCGCGGCGCAAGCCGCGCCGTCTCGGACCGTAGGATGCCGCCTCACGCTGGCCCCTTCAGCGGGACCCGCAAGGTGATCGGGTCGCCCACGTGAGCTGGAAAATTGACCCGGCTCAGCGCCTCCTGAAGGCACTCACGGAGGGTTACCTGTCCTTTTACCGTCGCTTTTTCCATCTTCACGTCAGCACCCGATCCATCGGTCGGAATCCAAAGCCGAAAGACATAACTGGACAGCCTCTCGGTCTGATTCATCATTTCGCGCCGGTAACACGCTTCGTAGCTCGGCGCCGCATCCCGAAGCCGGCGTTCGGCCTCCTGCTCGGTCAGCGCCTGCTGACGAACGCCATCCACGTACAGGCGCTGCACCGTCGGAGGCGGGGATCCCGCGCACCCGACGATGACGCTCGCCAGTCCGACCGTCGCCGGCCAACCCCACGTCCCCCGTCCCACAGCATTGCTGTAGCAGATTCACCACCGTCCTCGCTACTTGACCGCGCGGTTGACGCCACGGGCGCGGCGCTCTACCACCGCCCTTCATGCTCGCCGCGCCGGCGGATGTCCGCGCCAGGCTTCTCGCCTGGTATCGTTCCCACCGGCGGGATCTGCCGTGGCGGGCGGTCCGGGATCCGTACGCCATCTGGGTCTCCGAGATCATGCTTCAGCAGACGCGGGTGGAGACGGTCATTCCGTACTACGAGCGGTTCCTCTCCCGTTGGCCCACGGTTGGGGATCTCGCCGCCGCAGACCCCGATGACGTCCGCGCGGCGTGGTCCGGGCTCGGCTATTACCGACGCGCCAAGCTCATGATGGACGCGGCGAAGGCGGTGGTCGACGAGCACGCCGGTCGTTTCCCTGACGATCTCGAGGCGCTGCTGGCGCTTCCGGGTTTCGGGCGCTACACCGCGGGCGCGGTGGCCTCGATCGCGTTCGACGCCCCAGCACCGGCGGTGGACGGCAACGTTGCCCGCGTCCTGGCCCGATTGGCGGGAATACGTGGTGATATCACGCGCGGTTCGCCCCAACGAGCCGTCTGGGACCTCGCCGAAACCCTGGCTCCCGGCGAGTCCCCACGGGAACACACGCAGGCGCTCATCGAACTGGGCGCACTGGTCTGCGGCGCCCGGCGGCCCAAGTGTCTGCTGTGTCCGGTCTCCGACGCCTGCGTGGCCCATGCGGAGGGGCTGACGGCCGTGGTCCCCGAGCCGCGCAAGAAGCCCGCCCGACGCTCCGTCGAGCTCACCGCGCTGCTGTGGTGCACCTCAGGCCAGGTCTTGCTCGCGAAACAGGGAGACGACGGTCTGTTCGCCGGCCTATGGACGCCCCCGATGCTCGAGGGCGCGTTGACGGCGGATGAAGCTCGGCGCGAAGTCGCGCGCCATCGCGACTGGCGAGCGAACGGCGCTGAAGATATGGGAACCATGAAACACGTGCTGACCCACCGCGATCTCCATGTCCGCCTCGTCCGCCTCATCGGCGACCTACCGGCCGTCTCCCCTCCGTACCGTCGGGCCCCGCTATCGGCCCTCGAGACCCTCGGATTGCCCTCCCTGGCCGTCAAGGCTCTTCGCAAGGGGTTGCGGCCGGAAGATCTGTCCGAATTGGCGCTCCCGGGCCGGCGCACCTCGCGCCGGTCCTGAAAACCTGCGAAGTTATCAGCAGTGTTCGCGGAAGGCGCGGTCGTCGGCGAGTACACGCTCCAGCGGAAGCTCGGTCAGGGCCCGCTGGCCGAAGTCTGGAGAGCGAGGAAGGTCGACCGGACGGAGCCGGTGTCTCTCAAGCTGCTCCGGCCCGGTGCGCTTTCGCCGTCGGCGATGCGCAAGGCCTTCGATCGGCTCGTCGCCGCGCTCAGCGAGACGGGTCGACTCGAACATCCTCATCTCCCGGCCACGTTGGGTACGGTCCGCCGTCCGAGCGACGGCCTGTTTGGGCTGGCCATACCGTACTTCGACGGAGGCCCACTGTTCGACGCTGGCGATCTGACGAACCCGAGCGCCATGCGTGATGCCCTCGAGCTGGTGGTCCAGCTCGGGCAGACGGTGATGTGGCTGCACGACCAAGGCGTCGTGCACGGCGCGATCAAGCCGACAAACGTTCTCGCGTCGCCGAGCCTGAACGGTCCGTCGATCCGATTGCTCGACCTGTGCTGGTCTCGGGCCGGTCTCTGTCGACTCGAAGGCACTCGTTTCGAACCTCCGGAGCTGAAGAACGGCCCCCCTTCCGCGGCATCGGACCAATGGGCGATCGCTCGCCTGATCCGGGGTCTCGTCGCGCGCCGCGCGCCGGAGCCGGTCGGGGCGTGGGCCCAGGTCCCCCCCGATCTCCGGGACGCCGTGGACCGGAGCCTGTCCCAGGACCCCCGGCAACGCTTCCCCCGAACCGCCGACCTGATCGACGCCCTCGTGGCCGCGCAGACCGGATTGTCGGCGCCCAAGGCCAATCCGCGGTCGAAGAGCCTGCCCGCGCCGACCATCGCCATGGCCAAGCCGTCGTCGCTGGCCCTCATCGCCGGACCGTCGCCCGCCCTCGCCTCCACCGACGGCGCGGCGCCGGGATCGGTCGATGCCTCCGACGGCGAGGCCCCCACGGTCCCCGAAATGGGGGAGGCGGCCCAGCGGCAAATCCGCGAGTTCGCGGCCCGCGCCCAAACCGCCGA
>JANQQN010000427.1 GCA_028289325.1 Myxococcota bacterium
GACGTGAAGACGTTGGCCACCCTCCCCCGCCAGCCGCCGTCCCGCTTCACCAGCTCCGCGAGCGCCCTCGAGGCCAGCAGCTCGGGCTTTACGCGGTTCGCGATGGACCCGTCGCGCGGCGCGATTCTCGGGCTTCTGATCGAGGCGCCGAGCGTCGAAGAGCGCATCGCGCTGGGCGGAACCATCGGCTACATCGTCATCGGTCTCGGTCTCTTTGCCGCCCTCGTCGGCATCATTCGTCTCGTCGGCCTGGCCCTCGCGAACATGAAGATCTCGAGTCAGCTTCGCAGCAACCAGCCGCGCGGGGACAACGCCGTTGGCCGCATGCTGCAGGTGTACGAAGCGAACAAGACCATTCCTGCCGAAGACCTCGAGCGTAAGCTCGACGAAGTGATCGTGCGCGAGTCGGCCGGCTTCGACCGATTCCTGTGGATTGTAAAAGTCGTGGCCGTGGCCGCACCGCTCATGGGTCTGCTGGGTACGGTCACCGGTATGATCCGGACCTTCCAAGCGATCACGCTGTTTGGCACCGGCGATCCGAAGCTGATGGCCGGCGGTATCTCCGAGGCGTTGGTGACCACCATGCTCGGTCTGATCACTGCGATTCCCCTCGTGCTCTTCCACGCCGTTCTGAGCAACCTGAGCCGACGCATGATCGACATCGTCGAGGAGCAGGCCGCCGGCGTCGTTGCTCGCCGA
This sequence comes from Myxococcota bacterium, assembly GCA_028289325.1. Taxonomy (GTDB): domain Bacteria; phylum Myxococcota; class Kuafuiibacteriia; order Kuafuiibacteriales; family Kuafuiibacteriaceae; genus JANQQN01. Next base: position 700 of record JANQQN010000427.1, read on the forward strand.
GCGGAGGCAGAGCATCAGGATGGGTAGCCTGGAAGTATATTACGAGGAGACCCTCGCATTCATGGAGCTCGGAGGGGCCGTCGCTTGGCCCCTCGCCATGGTGGCCCTGATGATGTGGTACATCATCATCGACCGCTTTTGGTTTACCGCCGTCGAGTATCCGAAGCGCCGCAAGGAGGCATTGGATGCGTGGTTTCAGCGAACGGACCACTCCTCGTGGTACGCCCGGCAGATTCGAGCCGAGATGATTTCAAAGCTGCTGGTCTCGTATCGCGGAAGCTTGCTCGTGCTGGTTAACCTGATCGCCGTTTGCCCGCTGATGGGGCTGCTCGGAACCGTGATGGGAATGCTCGAGGTGTTCGATGCGGTGGCCATCTCCGGCAACAGCAACGTACGCGCCATGGCTTCGGGGGTATCCCAGGCCACGGTTTCGACGATGATCGGAATGGTTATCGCGTTGTCCGGCCTTTACTTTGGTGAACGGTTCCGCCGCGGTACGGAGTCGGAGCGGAGGAAGCTCGAAGACCTCATGGTCACGAGCTGAGGTAATCGAATGCGTAGTCGACGCTCTAGAGGGGAAGAAGAAAACGCCATCGACATCACACCGATGATCGACATCGTTTTCATCATGCTCATCTTTTTCGTCGTCACTGCTTCCTTCATTAAGGAAGCCGGTGTCGACGTGAACCGACCCGACGCGGTCACGGCGGAGAGGAAGGAACGTGCGTCCATCCTTATCGCCATCGACGAAACCGACCAGGTGTGGGTCGACAAGCGCCCGGTCGACGTGCGCGCGGTGCGCGCGAATATCGAGCGCCTACGGGCTGAAAATCCAGAAGGCGGGGTCGTGATTCAGGCGGACGTTCAGTCGAAGAATGGTACCCTGGTGAAAGTCATGGACGCCGCGAAACTGGCCGGAGTCGAGAACGTCTCGCTCGCGGCGACACCGAAGAGGTAACGAGGCTATGGTCGCTGGAGTACGTCTCCCGGTCGCCGCGCTGGTCGCCGCCGCGGTGGTGTTTTTCTTGTTCCGCCTGATGCACCTCCTCATCGCCATGGCGGATCTCCGCCTGGACGAGGATCGAGGTCGGGCGCGCATCGACATGTTCGCCGTTCGACAAGACAGCTCTGCGCAGTCGCGAAAGCGGGAACTGCCCCAGCGGCAAAAGCCCAAGACGCCTCCAAAGACGCCGGAGATGGACCGTTCGGACTCCAACAGCGCTTCGGCGACGGCGGTGAGCGTGGGCGCACCCTCCATCGACGCCAACCTCGACGTGGGCGGACTGAACCTCAACACGACCGTCGCCGACCGCGAGGAGGTCCCGGTCGTCCGGGTTGAGCCCATCTATCCGCGGCGGGCGGCGGAGCAGATGATCGAAGGATGGGTGACGCTGAAGTTCGACATCACCACCACCGGCGCGACGACCAACGTGAAGGTGGTCGACGCCGAACCGAAACGAATCTTCGACCGCGCGGCGGCGCGAGCGGTTTCCAAGTGGAAGTACAAGCCCAAGGTCGTCGACGGTAAGGCCATCATGACCAAAAACGTGAAGGTCCGTCTGACCTTCAAGCTCAACTAAGCCATGCGTATCTCAATACTCGTTTCAGGTCTCCTGGTTGCGCTGTTGGGTGCGACCCCCGTCCACGCCGAAGAGGAGGAAGAAGAAAAACAGAGCTTCACCTGCCGGCCGGAGGTATACGCGCGGCTGGTCAAGGCTCAAGAAGCGCTCAACAAATCGGAGTACGTCAAAGCCGAGGAGCTGGCGAAGAAGGTCGGGCGCCGCAAGAAGCTCAACAACCACGAAGAGTCGCTGGTCCTTCAGACCCTCGGGTACATCTATGCCGGTCAGGAGAAGATGACCAAGGCGGCGGCGACCCTTCAGAAGGCCTACGACCTCAAGTCACTGCCCAAGCCGACCCTCCAAAGCCTCCTATACGTCATCGGCCAGCTCCATATGGCCAACAAGGCGCCGAAGAAGGCGGTCGCGGTGTTCAACGAGTGGCTCAAGGGCGCCAAGAACCCGAGCGGAGACGCGATGTACACGGTCGCGGCGGCCAACTACCAGATCAAGGATTTCCGTGCGGCCATCCGCCACGGCGAACGAGGCATCAAGGCGTCCAAGAAGCCGAAAGACTCGTTGGTGCGGCTGGTGTTGGCCTGCCACATCGAAGTGAAGAGCTGGAAGAACGCGGCTCGGCTCCTCACCCTCCTGGTCGAGCGTCATCCCGAAAAGAAGAACGACTGGATTCAGCTGTCGGCGATCTACAGCGAGATGAACGACGAGAAGCGGGCCCTGGCGGTCATGGAGCTCGCCTATCAAATGGGCGTACTTCAAAAGTCGTCCGAATTCGTTCAGCTCGGGCAGCGATTACTATCAGAAGAAGTGCCTCTCGAGGCCGCCGTCCTGATCGAAAAGCTGCTCAAAGAGCAGAAGATCGAGAACAACGATAAGAACACCCGGCTGTTGGCCACGGCTTGGCTGCAGGCGCGAGATACCGATAAGGCGATTCCTGCCCTCGAAAAGGCCGGAAAGCTGGCGAAAGATGGAGAGCTGTACATGCGCCTGGCTCAGCTGGAGCTCGAGCGGGAGAAGTTCAAAGACGCCATCGAAGCCAGTAAGTTGGCCCTGAAGAAAGGGGTCAAGCAGCCGGGACAGGTCCACATGCTGGTCGGTATCGCCGAACATCGGCTCGGCAACGACGGCAGGGCCATCAAAGCGTTCGAGCGCGCCACGAAGGACCAAAGCGCCAAGCGCGCGGCTCAGAACTGGATCAAGTTCATCGCTTCCGCCGCCAAGGGCGGCTGATCCCCCTCTTCTCTTTCCTTACCTATTTATCCGCAAACGCGCGCTTGCCGGCGCCATCGAGCCGAGTACGCTCAGCTCGTGCACGACATCATCACCATCGACTGTGAGTACTTGGACCTGCCCGAGTTCGCAGCCGCCTATCTGATCGTCGACAACGGCCGGGCTGCTTTCGTCGACAACTGTACCAATCGGGCGGTGCCCAAGCTGTTGTCCGCGCTCAGCGACCGAGGGCTGACGCCGCAAGACGTGGACCACGTCATCATCACCCACGTCCATCTGGACCATGCCGGCGGAACCAGCCACCTTCTGGCCGCCTGCCCCAACGCCAAGGTGCTCGCGCACCCCCGCGCCGCGCGACACGTCATCGATCCCTCGAAGCTCGTCGCCAGCGCATCGGCGGTCTACGGCGAGGCGCGGTTCGCTGAACTGTACGGGGTGATCGACCCGATTCCCGAGGACCGGGTGCGCATTATGGAAGATGAGTCGTCAGTCGAACTCGGCGACGCCACGCTCCGCTTCATTCACACCCGCGGCCACGCCAACCATCACTTTTGCATCGTCGACGAGACGTCGCGAAGCGTGTTCACGGGCGACGCGTTCGGCCTTCACTATCCACGCCTCCAGGGCCCCGGCATGTTCTCTTTGCCGTCCACCAGTCCGACGGACTTCGATGGCCCCCTCGCGCGAGACGCGATTCGGCGGATCGTCGCTGAGCGGCCCGACCGCGTCTATCCCACCCACTTCGGCGCGGTGACGGATATCGACGCGGCGGCCGAGCAGCTCATTCGACACCTCGATTTTCACGAGCAGGTCATGCTCGATGCCCAAGGGACCGATCTGCCCGACGAAGCCCTGACCGAGTACTGTCAACGCCGCCTGCAAGACTACTTCCGCGGCCTGCTCCACCAGCACGGTGACCTCGGGGCCCAAGACGCCATCTGGTCCTTCCTGGACCTCGACATCAGTCTGAACGGTCAAGGTCTCGCGTTCATCGCAAACAAACGGCGCAAGAAAGCGCGCGAAGCCGCGGCCAGCTGATCCGGCGCGCCGAGCCGAGCTGAGTGGCCGGGACCCGGGAACGTCAACTCATCCACGGGGGCACGGGCAGGTCCTTGCTGCGCAGAAACTCGGGGTTGAAGACCTTGCTTTGGTAGCGCTGGCCGAGGTCGCACAGCACCGTCACGATGGTGTGGCCAGGGCCCATCTCTTTGGCGAGACGGACGGCCCCTACGACGTTGAGAGCCGCCGAGCCACCGAGCACCAGCCCTTCCGTCACCACCATGTCGTACAGCATGTGAAGCATCTCGGCGTCGTCGATGCGGAACGCTTCGTCGACCTCCAGCCCTTCGAGATTGGCGGTGATGCGCCCCTGTCCAATGCCTTCGGTGATCGAGGAGCCCTCGGCCTTGAGCTCACCGTGCTTGAAGTAATGATAGAGGGCGGCGCCCATCGGGTCGGCGAGACCGATCTTGATGTCCGGGCTACGAGACTTGAGATAATGGCTCACGCCGGCGAGGGTGCCGCCCGAACCGACCGCGCAGATGAATCCGTCAACTTGACCTTCAGTCTGGCGCCAGATCTCGGGCCCGGTGGTTTCGATGTGGGCCTGACGGTTGGCGACGTTGTCGAACTGATTGGCCCAGATCGCGCCTCCGGGCCGCTTGGCGTCGAGCTCCTGGGCCAGCCGTCCCGAATACTTGATGTAGTTGTTTTCGTCGCGATACGGCACCGCCGCCACTTGGATCAGCTCCGCGCCGGCCAGCAAAACCGCGTCTTTCTTCTCCTGGCTTTGGGTCTCGGGCATCACGATGACCGTCTTGAACCCCATCGCGTTGCCGACCATGGCGAGGCCGATGCCGGTATTGCCGGCCGTCCCCTCGACGATCGTCCCTCCCGGACGCAAGGTGCCTTTCGCCACCGCGTCCTTGACGATGTACAGGGCGGCGCGGTCCTTGACCGACTGCCCCGGGTTCATGAATTCGGCCTTGCCGAGAATCGTGCAGCCGGTCTGCTCGGAGACCTTACGCAGCCGGATCAGCGGAGTGTTCCCAATCGCGTCGATGACGCCGTCTCGATAGTCCATGAATCAGTACAAGCCTTCCACAGATAGATAACGCTCCCCCGTATCGTAGCCGTACGTCAAAACCCGAGCGTCGGGGCGAAGCCGAGGCAGCCACGCTTCGACCGCGGCCAGCGAAGCGCCCGTCGAAGGCCCAACGAGGAGCCCCTCTTCGCGGGCGGCGCGGCGAGTCATACGGAACGCTTCGCGGTCGGAGACCGGCTGTACGCCGTCCAGCAGCGCGCGATCGAGGATCCGAGGGACAAATCCGGGACCGATACCCATCAGTCGGTGCTGGCCGGGAGGACCGCCGCCGAGGACCGCCGAGCGGTCCGGCTCCACGGCGACAACGGCCATCTCAGGCCACGCCTTCTTGAGCATGCGGGCGAGACCGGTGATATGGCCTCCGGTGCCCACCCCGGTGATCAGCGCGTCGAGGCCATCCGGAAAGTCCTCGAGCACCTCGGCGGCGCTGGTCTGCTCGTGAACGGCAGGATTGGCTTCGTTGTCGAATTGCTGGGGCATCCACGCCCGCGGATCTTCAGCCACCAGCGCCTCCGCGCGAGCGATAGCCCCCGACATGCCCTGATTTCGGGGTGTGAGCTCAAAGCGGGCGCCGTACGCTGCGAGGAGCCGACGGCGCTCGACGCTCATCGACTCCGGCATCACCAGGACCAACTCGTAACCCTTCACCGCGGCGACCATGGCCAACCCGATGCCCGTATTGCCGGAGGTCGGCTCCACGATGATGCCGTCCGGCTGCAGGTCCCCGGACTGCTCGGCCGCCTCGACCATGGCCAGTGCGATCCGGTCTTTGATGCTGCCGCCAGGGTTGGCCGACTCGAGCTTCAGCCAGACGTCCGAGTGGGCCGGGAACAGCCGACGAAGCCGTATGTGGGGCGTCCGCCCAATAGTGTCGAGAATGGAATCCGCCCGCACGACGACCTCTAAATGTGGAACTCGATGCCGTCTTCAGGTTCTTCCGCGTGTCGAACCCGAACTTCGCTGGTGTGATACACCACTGAGTTCGGCGCGACCGACGTGGTCAGGAACACGTTGCCCCCGATGATGCTTCCGGCCCCGATGCGCGTCTCGCCGCCGAGGACCGTCGCGTTGGCGTAGATGATCACATCCTCCTCGATCGTGGGGTGCCGCTGCTTATCGGAGAGCTCTTTTTTCACGCTCAGCGCCCCCAGTGTCACGCCTTGATAGACCTTAACCCGGTCCCCGATACGGGCCGTTTCGCCGATGACGATGCCCGTCGCGTGATCGATGAAGAACGGACAGCCGAGCCGCGCGCCGGGATGGATATCGCAACCCGACCGCTCGTGCGCGTACTCGGCGATCAGCCGAGGAACGACGGGCACCGCGGCCCGATACAGCTGGTGGGCGACCCGATGCGCACATATCGCGAAAAACCCTGGGTAGGCGAGAATGACCTCGTCCACCGAGGAGGCCGCGGGATCGCCATCCGCAATGAACTGCGCGTCTTGGGTCAGGCAGTCACCGACGGCGCACAGCCGGTCGAAGAACCCGTCAATAATCTTCTCGGCCGCCGCGTTCTGAATCCCGACCGCGGCCAGCATCTCGGTCAGCTCGGCCTCGATGCGGGCGGAAACGGCGAGCGCCTCGGCGCGACCGTAGGGGGTGGTCACGAAGTGGGGAAAGAGGAGCGCGAGCACGTTATGGAGCAGGCTCTCGGCCTGGCTTCGTTTCAGATGCTCGAATCGGTACGCCGGCCGCCGCGCGAGCACCCGGTCGATGAGATCGTTCCGCACGAATAGACGGTCAGCACGCTTCGCTCGACAAGCCAAGCCAGCCGGCGACCTGGCTCGTATGCCCTTGTGATCGAGGCCCTCAGCCCAGCTTGCGCTTGGCGAGCGCAGCGAGGGAGACCTCCGGCCGGGCGCCGTAGTGACCGATGACCTCCGCCGCCGCGATCGCGCCCAGACGCCCCCAGTCGGCCACCGGTCGCCCTTGGGTGTAGCCAAACAGGAACCCGGCGGCGTACAGGTCTCCAGCCCCGGTGGTGTCCACGACCTTGTCGACGGGCTCCGCGGGGACCTCGACGATCCCTTCCGGGCTCACGATCGTCGAGCCGGCTGCGCTGCGAGTCAGCGCCGCTACCTCGACCTGCCCCTTAACCCGGGTCACGGCGTCGTCGAAGCTATCGGTCTGGTACAAGGACAGGATCTCGGACTCGTTCGCGAAGAGAATGTCGACGTGACCGTCGACGAGATCGAGAAATGAGTCGCGATGGCGCTCCACACAGAAAGCATCCGATAGGCTGAGGGCGACCTTCTGGCCGGCCTGGTGAGATAGCTCCGCCGCCTTGAGGAACGCTTGTTTGGCCTGCGGCGGGTCCCACAGATAGCCCTCGAGGTAGGTGACTTTGCTCCCGGTCACCAGTTCGGGCTCGATATCGTCGGGCCCGAGCTCCACGCAGGCGCCCAAGTACGTGTTCATCGTCCGCTGCGCGTCCGGCGTGACCAAGATGAGCGAGCGTGCGGTCGGCTTTCCGCGGGCCACGGGATTGGTGTGAAACTCGACGCCCACCGCCCGGATATCGTGAATGAAGACCTCCCCCAGGGTGTCGTCAGCGACCTTACCGATATAAACGCCGCGGCCTCCCAAAGACGCCAGGCCGGCCATCGTGTTGCCCGCGGAGCCGCCCGAGACCTCGACACCGGACGGCATCTCGCTATACAGGCGGGTCGCCCCATCGATGTCGATGAGGGTCATCGCCCCTTTCTTGAGGTCATGCTCGACGAGGAACGAATCGTCGGTTTGGGCGATGACGTCGACGATGGCATTGCCGATGCCGCAAACGTCGTACTTTTGGTCGGTCATGGAGGGGCTGATCCCGCGCCGACCGCTGAAGGTCAAGGACGGTCAAGGCTCGGACGCAACCACGCTTCGCATCGCATCGACGATGTGCTCTTTCTGCGGAACCTGATTGCGTTCGAGGCTCCAGGCGAGGCCGATCCCGGGCGTATTTGCCCCCGCGAGCAGCTTCGGCGGCGCTTCGAGGTGATAGAAGCAATCCTCATTGACCACTCGGATCAGGTGCTCCCCAAAGTTCGTAACTTCGGTATCCTCGTTTACTTGCAAGAATCGACCGGTTTTCTGGACGGAGCGAACGACGGCCGCGCGGTCGAATGGGACGAGCGACCGCAGATCGATCACTTCACAGTCGATGCCTTCCTCGGCGATCGCGTTGGCCGCCGCCAAACACAGCGGGGCCATCCGCCCGTAGCTGACGACCGTCAGGTCACGCCCGCCCCGCAGGATCTTCGCAACGCCGAGCGGAATCTCGAAGTCCGGAAGCTCGGGCCAGTTGGGGGTCCAAGCCTGACGGGCCGCGCCGACCGGGGCGTCGATCATCTTGGACAGCTCCCGGGCGTTGTTGGGCTCGCCGGGAATCTTGTCTTTGCTCTGAAGACGAATCAACGCTTTCGGGTACAGGAACATGACCGGATTTGGGTCTTTGATCGCCGAAATCAGCAGCCCGTAGGCGTCGACGGGGGTCGACGGCAAGACGACTTTCCATCCGGGGATGTGGGTCATCATCGCGTCGAACGAATGGGAGTGGTACAGCGAACCGTGAATCCCGGAACCGACCGGGGTCATCATGACGATCGGAAGATTGAATTGACCATTGCTGGCCCACAGCGTGTTGCCGGCCAGCTTCAACAAGTCGATCGTATTGTAGATGTAGTCGCAGAACTGGATCTCCGCCACACAGCGGCTGCCGGCCATGGCGAGCCCCATCGCGGTGCCCACGATGCCGCGCTCGTCGAGCGGTGAATTCCACGTCGTCTGCAGTCCTTGCGTGCACGTGAAGACGCCGCCGAGCGGAGGGCCGACGTCTTCGCCGAAGATGTCCGTCACGCCGAGTTTGGTCTCACCGACGTGAAGAGCCATTCGAATGGCCTGTGCGATGTTCGCCATGTCTTCCTTTCCGGCCGTCTAGACCGCGGTGTCAGGCATACGTGTGGTCGTGAATGGAGTCGGGTGAGGGCTCCGGCTCCTCGACGGCCCGATTGCGAGCGTCGAGCGCTTCTCTCGCGAAGCTCGCGTGGGTGGTCGCGGCCTCTTCGGGGGTCAGCTTGCCGTCGGCCATGAGCTGGTCTTCGAAAGCCTTCAGGCAGTCGAGCTCGTCATGAATCCGCGCCGCTCCGGACGACGATGAGTGGCCGTGCAGCCGGGACGTGAGCACCTCCAACACGAATGGGCGGCGTTCGGTGCGAACGTACGCCATCACGTCGGAGAGGGCAGACCAACTCGTACGGGGGTCGTTGCCGTCGATGACGTCCCAGCGAATCCCGAATGGCTCCCCGCGACGAGCGATGTGCTCGGCGCCCTGCACCTCGTCGTAGGACGTCGAAATGCCCCACTTGTTGTTCACCACCAAGATCAGGATCGGCAGCTCGCCGCCCGGCCGGCTCGACCAGTTGAGACACGTCGCGAAGTCGCCCTCGGCGGTCCCCGCGTCGCCCCCGTTGACGATGGTGATGCCTTGCCCCCCGTGCCGACGCTGGGCGAGCGCGGTCCCCGGCGCGACCGCGTATTGGGTCTCGATCGTCGATGTCCCCGGCACGATGTTCCACTCTCGCCGACAGATGTGATTGACGAAGTTGCGGCCCCCGGTAAACGGGTCGGTCACCCGGCTCGCCATCTGGCGGATGAAGTCGATCATCTCCGCGCCCATCGCAAGCACGATGGCCGAGCTGCGGTAATGCAAGTGCAGATAATCGAAGCTGGGGCCCTGCCCTCGCTGGACCAGCAGGCCCAAGGGCACGTTGAACGCCTCTTCGCCGGGGCCGCCGATCCAGAAGTGACCGTCGGCCGACTTCGACATCTTGATCAGGCGCTCCTCGAGGGCCCGGGCCTTCGCCATCAAGCGATACACGCCGAGCTCATCCATCGGTAACGCCCGACCACGATAGGCTTCAGGTACGCCGCGCAGGTCGCTCATCGCCTGCGCCTCTAGCACGCTTTTCAGGTCGTCGCAGCGACAGCTTTGTCTCGGTTTTCCGATGTGCGCGGGCTGCACGATGCATGAGTTTTTCGAAGTGATTCCAAGGGTTTTTCGGTCGCGTTAACCCGCGTCGCCACGACACGATGCGTCGGGAATTCGCGTCCTCACCATGAGGGTTCATCGCCGCCGCGGTCGCGTCGAGATCCCGGATCGCGATCCCGCTCGGCCGCCTCACCGTTCGGCGGAGATCACTTGTACGACACTATCCCCCTCCTGATCGGCGAAGACGGCGATCGACGCCGCACAGCGACCCGCGGCCGACGTCGACGGCGGGCGAGGACGCGACTTGCCTCGGAACCGGGGGTGCCTATCCTTCGGCGCGATGAAGACGAAGCGCAACGATGACTGGATGGAACAGGCCGAGCGCCTCGGGCAACAGCTCGCGGAAGGCCTCGAGCGATTCGGAGACCGGGTCGCGAAGGCCATCGAGGCCGTCGAGCAGAAGGTCGGACCTCAGATCAAGAAGGCCACCCAAGGCATGGGCGTCGACGACCAGCGGGTACCACCGGGGCAGCGCGTGTCGGTCGAAGAGGTCGCGAAGGGCGATGTCTTCGACCGTTCGGGTGAGCTGTTCATGCGTCTGGGCGCCGTTCCCGGCGTCGCGAGCGAAGACATGATCGACACCGTGCACCTGTCCTCGGGTGACGTGCGTCGCTTCGAACGAGGCACCCCCGTCGTCTCCGTCGACGCGACGTTGGTCGTAAAGGGTGAAAACGACCCGGAAGCGAGCTGAGCGCGTTTACTGGCCTTCGCCCCCGCGAGGCCGGACGCTGACTCCCTCCAATGGAACTCCGCCAGCCGGATTGCGCCAACCGCAAACCGGGGGATCGACGCGGAGGACGTCGTAGTGTACCTTGCGGTCAACCGTAGCTGACGGTTGGCCGGTCCATGGAACACGCCACCCCACCATCGCGGGTCGACGATCGAGAGCTCGCCGAAGCGCTACCCGCCGCGCTCGAACGCGCGTCGCTGCTCGAATGGAGGCTCGAGCAGGTCACCCTGCGGGAAAAAGACCTATGGTTGCGTCTCGAAGCCGAGCGTACGGCCGTCGCCGACGCCCAGCAGCGCATCGCCGACCTGACGGGGCGGGTGCAGGAAGTCGAAGACGCCCTCGCGGAAGCCCGCCGAGCCAACGCCGCCCTCACCGCCCGCCTCGCGGAGGCCGAGGATCGAGCCGGTCAGCCGTCGCCACGGGCCGAACGCGACGCGGTGGCCCTCGCCCGCGCCTGGCGACGGGAACAAAACCGCGCCGACCACCACGCCGTCGCGCTGCGCGAGGCCCGAGATCGCCTGGAGGTCCTCGAAC
>JANQQN010000441.1 GCA_028289325.1 Myxococcota bacterium
AGCGCCGCGCTCACGCGGTCGATGGCCAGCCGGAGGTCGGGCGCAGAGCGCTTGGTGGCCCAGGCCGGCGACTGGCTTCGGGCGGTGCCCGAAGACCCGAAATCCCGGCAGGCGTGGTTGGCCCAAGCCGCGCTCGCGCTCGCGCAGGGCAAAAGCAAAGCCGCCGAACACGCGCTAGCGCAGATGGCCGACGCGGACCCCAAATACCGCACCGACCCTCTCTGGCTCCACCTGGCCGCGGCGACCGCGGTCGCGTCACCCACCGCGTCCCCCGAGGCGCTGCGACTGGCCCAAACCCGGCTTCGGGAAGCGGTCGAGGCGCGGCCGACGCTGATCCGGGCCAAGGTGCTGCTCGCCCGGGTCAACCATCGACTCGGTCAACGTGGGCCCGCGCAACAGATCCTCGACGAGGTCGTGGAACGCGAGCCCGAGCACGAAGAAGCGGTGCGCCTCAAGAAGACCTGGGCCGAAACCGCGCTGGCCGCCAAGACCAAGAAGAAGGCCACCCAAAAACCGGCCGCAGCCAGCAAGCCGCCGCCCAAACCGAAGACCCGGACCTTCAAAGAGTGGATGGCGGTGGGGGATCGGCTGCGGGAGCGAGACCAGACCTCGGCCGCGCTCGACGCGTACGGGCGGGCGAGCGAGCTCAAGCCTGGCGCGGCCGAGCCCCAGATCGGCAAGGGCTGGTGCTTACTCGACCTGGGGAAGCTCAACGTAGCGCTGGTGGCGTTCGAACAGGCCAAGGCCATCGACGACAGCAACGCGGAGGCGTATTACGGGATCGCGGAAACCCACCGCTACCTCGGCCAGCCGGCGGAGGCGGTCGAAGCGTACGAGGCCTATCTCGAGCGTGCCCCCACCGATACGCCCGAGCGCCGCGCAGTCCTGCGACAGATCTCGGAACTGAGCGAGGGTCGCTAGACGGTGCCCCGATCCCCGCTTCACCGCCCTCTCTACCGGGCGGCCGAGCTCGCTGGTCTGCCCGCGGAGACCGGCGGTGTCGAAACGGAGGCTCGGCTCAACGAGGTCTCGACGCTCCTCACCCACGTTCAGCAGCTGCAGGCGGTCAACACCGACCGGGTGCCGCCGACGTACGTTTTTCCTCCCCCGTTAGCGACGCCCGTCGCCGAGACGAAGACCACCGGCGAACCGACGGAAGACCCCGCGCGTCTTCGTGCCCTCTTCATCCGCGAAGACCGCGGTTCGCTCGTCGTTCCGCCCCCGAAAGCCGGCGACCGCCGAGGATGACGGTGGGGACGCCGGCCGACGCCGCGCTGCGACAAGCGCAACGCTGCCTGCACGACATCGCCCGGCGCGTAGACCTGAACGCATTCGTGGTCGTCGACGACGCTGGCGCCCTCGACGACGCGCGCCGGGCCTCGACCTCGTCGAGCCCCGGATGGCTGACCGGGGTGCCGATCGCCGTCAAGCAGAACCTCTGGGTACGCAGCCTGCCCTGCACCGCCGGGTCGCGGATCTTGGAGGGCTTGACCGCCCCTCGTGATGCCACAGTGGTCGCCCGGTTGCGAAGCGCAGGCGGGATGATCGTGGGCCTCACCAACATGGATGAACTCGGAATGGGCGGCTCGACAGAGCTCGGCACGGCCGGTCCCACCCGTCATCCGACCGTGCCCGGCCGCGTCGTGGGCGGATCGTCGGGCGGAAGCGCAGCTGCGGTCGCGGCGGGCTTGGTCCCCGTCGCGCTCGGCCCGGACACCGGGGGCTCCATCCGGCAGCCGGCCGCCTTCTGCGGCGTGGTTGGCCCCCGTCCGACGTGGGGTCGCGTGAGCCGCCATGGACTGGTCGCGTTCGCGAGCGCCCTCGACACCGTGGGGCCGCTCAGCACGACCGTCGCCGCCGCCGCGGCCACCCTCCAGACCATCGCGGGGCGAGATCCCCACGACGCCACCACCAGCCGGTTGCCGGTCGGGGATCTGGTCGCCGCGACCTCGAGGGCGCCGGCGGGTCTGGTCGTCGGCCGGGTCCGACCCCACGTTCGCATCGACCCGGAGATCGAGATCGCCATCGACCGGGCGGCGGCCCGACTGGCCGCGGCCGGGGCCCGCATCGTCGAAGCGGAGCTTCCCCACGCCGCCCACGGGCTGAGCGCATATCTGGTGTTGGCGTCCGCGGACGCCAGCTCGAATCTCGCCCGTTTCGACGGGGTCCGCTACGGCCGCCGGGCCGCGGGCGCCGATGACCTCGATGACCTGGTGCGACGCAGCCGCGCCGAGGGCTTCGGGCCCGAGGTGCAGCGGCGGGTGCTGATCGGGACCTACGTTCTATCGGAGGGCTATACCGACGCGTACCATACGCAGGCGGCCCGAGTGCGGACCCTGATCATCCGCGACTACCAGGCCGCTTTCGATGGCTGCGACGTGCTGTTGGGACCCACGACCCCCGAGCCGGCGTTCTTGGCCAAAAGCCGACTCGCCGACCCGCTCGCGATGTACCGCGCCGACGAGTTCACCGTCGGGCCCAGCCTCGCCGGGCTGCCCGCGATCTCCGTGCCCGGCGGACGTACGCAGGCCGGCTTGCCCATCGGCGTCCAGTTGGTGGCGCCCTGGTGGCGCGAGGCTACGCTGTTGACCGCCGCCGCCGCCGTCGAAACTGAGCCGTTGCGATCCTCGCTCGGCCCCGCCGCCGGCACCACCGGTTGAAAACGACGAGAGTTCGCGCATAGCGTGCGGCCATCATGCTGCTGACGACCTTGCTACTGACGACCTCGATCTACGCCGGACAGGTGCCCGAACCGTCGGCGAAAGAGGTGAAGACGGTCCTCGACTATTATTATCAAGGCGAGCGCCCCATCCTCGCCGAGGTGTATCTGTGTGCGAAGGTCGAGGAGAAAGACAAAGAGACCAAGCACAACTGCGTCGAGCGATTCGGCAGCACCGCCGCCAAGGGAGACGTGGTCTACGTGTACATCGTGGCCATGGTGCCCCGAAAGCAAAAGGGCGAGCTCATGGTTCAGGCCATCCACGACGGCGTCGTTCGCAGCACCAAAGACATCACCCTCACCGGGCGCTGGTTCCGTTCGCGCGCCTGGCGGGCGTTTGCGCTCCGCAAGCCCGGAAAGTGGGACTTCAAGGTTCTCGGTGGGTCGGGCAAGATCCTTCGTCAGATGACCGTGAATGTCCCCGCCGACAGCTGACGGTCAGCGTCGGCGCCGCGGGGCGCCCATCGATCCGGCCCCGCATCTCGGTTCGCACCAGGTCCCGAACGGGGTCCACCCGTGCGATGCTCAAGGCCCGCTCTGAGGTTCGACCGCGGGCCTCGTTGGCCGTCGCCCGCAGAGAGTCGTTGTCGCCCCCTCACGGGTATTTTCCGGTCAACCACCCGACCCAAGTCAAGGCGGCGACGGGCGGCGGATGATGTGCAGCGCTGCGCCGAAGAGGGGAATCAACGTGGTCCACGCGGCGCCCTGCATCCCCGTGCGCCGGCGATCGTCGACGGCGACGATCGGATACAGCAGCGCGAAAGCCACGAAGTCCGCGGTATACGTGCGAACAAATCCGTTCTCGAGAACGCGTTCCCCAAACTCGACCAGCGATCCCGACACCGCCGCGTACGCCAGCAGGCCCGCGGCCGCCGCCCCGGCCAGGGCCCCCACCCATCGATGGGTCAGCCACCGCACCACCGTCCCGCCCCGACCGGCGGAAGTGGCGGAACGGGCCGGACGCCCCCACCGGCGCAATAACAGGTAGGGGGTCAAGATGAACGCCCCCGCCGCGAAGGACAACACAACGAACGGCCACGCCGGCAACCGCTGGTCAGGGCCATCCCAAAGCAACGGGATGGCGAAGAGAACCGGCCATACCCCCATGAGATTGAAGACGGCCACCGACCACGGGTCGGGGCCGGCGAAGGTCAACAGCGGGCCGATCAGGGCGCCGGCGTCGGCGGCAGGCGCGGTCAAAACGACCGCCCACAGGCCGGCGTAGACCATCAGACAGTAGATCTTGATCACTCTTCGACCCGTGAGGTGGCGCTCGTCGCCGTACCGTCAGGCCGCGGGGGGACATCCTGGCCCCAGAATCCGGGATGCTTGGTGACGACCAGATCCGCAGTCACGCGCAGCTGACAAGCGAGCCGAAGACCGGACGCTAGGGTGTGAGGCGGAAACTGAAGCCGAGCCCGTTCGCGCGCGGACGGCGGCGCGACCTCCCCTTCGACCTGAACCGCGCACGTGCCGCAGGTCCCGAAGCCGTGGCAGTTCAGCCACCGACTCCGGCCGTTGTGTGGGCTCGACCCCGCGGCCAGGAGCGCGTCGCGTAAGGGGGTCCCCGGTTGGACCTCCAGGACGGTGGAGCGGCCCGACATCGTAAGCAACACGCGGTGCATGCACTGTCGTTTAACGCGGCGGTGGCCAAAACCAAGTCGCGAGCCCTTGCTCGATTTGGTCCATGGATCCGGCAACGACCACGGCATCCTTGACCTGCAAGGATTTCAAGATTGCGCGATCTGCGGGGCTTTCGTTCTCGAGTCTCGCATCGAGCAGCGCCGCCGCCGGTCGTTCGGAGGTTCGGATGCCGTTGCGACGGATGAGCGCCAGGCCTGGTAGACTCCCGCTATGCTCTGCGCAGCGTGCCGCCACCAAGCCGACCAAGACTTCGCGTCGTGCCCGGTGTGTGGGAGCCCAGGGCTGGTCGACGATCAATATCGGCTCGATGCCATCGTCAACGACCTCGGACACACCGCGAGCTTCGGCGCAACCCGGGTTTCGGACGGGATTCGGGTCATCCTCCAGCAGGTGATCTTTCGTGTTCCCGACCTGAATGAAAACATCCCCCGCGTCCAGCGCTACGGGGCCTATCTGACCAGTCTCGACCACCCATCGATCCCGGTCGCCCTCGACACGTTTCAGACCCGAGACCGAGATACGCAGTCTCTTTGGTTCGCGCACGCGGTCGTCCCTGGCGACACTCTGGAGACGGTTCTCGCTCGGCACCAATTCTCGGAGGCGGAGGTGGTCAGGCTGCTGTTCGAGATCGCCGAGGTGCTGCGTTATCTGCACAGCCGATCGCCACCGGTCATCCACCGCGCGATTCAGCCCCGTCATCTGGTGCGCACCGACGGCGGCGGTCCCTTGGTGCTGCTCGAATTTGGCCTCCCGCCCGGGACGGGTTCACCGAGCCGGCCCCCGCCCGATGGCGTTCTGGTCTCGGGCGCGCCAGGATTCATGGCCCCCGAACAGCTGCGCGGACAGGCGCTACCGGCGACCGATATCTTCTGCGCCGGCGTAACCGCGCTTCACCTGTTGTCCCGCACCGACCCGCGGCAGCTGTTCGACTACTCGCAGCGCCTCGATAAGAGTGCCCTGAGCGCGCTGTCCCGGCCCATGGTCCGCCTCTTAGAACAGATGGTGCAGGCCAATCCGGCCTACCGGCTTCCCGACGGAAACGCCCTGCGACAGGCCCTCGACCGCTCTTTTCTCGCCGGCGGAACCCCTCGCATCGGCGCCCCGACCCCAACCCCCATCGCATCGACCGCGGTCGAGCGCTGGGCCTCGGTCAACGGTAACGCGGAAGAAGCGATGGCCCGAGCCCGTATCGAGTGGGAAGACCTCAAGCGCTGGACCCAAAACGCGCAGCAAGCCGTTCTGGAGTGGCCAGAGTGGGCTCGCGGGGCCCTGATCTTTGGCGCGCTGGGGATTTCGGTGTTCTTCGTGGTCGGGATTCTGACCCTGGTCGCCGAAGTCGAGTGGCCCACGTTGCCCCAGTCCGACGCCCGGACGTGCTACGTCGAGGCGAACCAGCTATACGACCCCGGCCTCGAGTATGTCGTCGACCAGGGCGTGCCCCGCCGCGACGGCGCGTGGGTCGGATACCGGGTTCGTATCGTCGACCGCTTCGACGACATGGCGCCGCTCGAAGGGCGGGCCATGATGTCGTTCGGTGCGCCGGCCCCGTCGGACGCCGAGTACGAAGGTCGCGCCCATCAGCTCGTGAACATCGACGCCGCCCGGGACCGAATCGCCAAGGGCGAAGCGAGCTTGGTCGCGTGCGCGCACTTCAATGGGGTGCCCCAGGACGGCAAACGGAGCCGATTCTCCATCACCGTCCGCGGCTACAACGGACCGATGAGCGCCTTTCCCGACCTCTACCGCCAGCACAAGCACATCCGCGGCCCCTATCGGCAAAGCATCTTGACCGACAAAGACCCGCAGACCTGGCAACGGGTGTGCATCGACGTCCAGTGGCAACAAGCCGTCGACTTCGTGCAGATCGAGGTCACCGCCGACCGAGAGTTGGGCGACGGCGGCGGTCGTTTCATGGACCATGCGTGCCTGGCCTTCCTCGATCCCTAGTCCTCGGCGGCGGAAGTTCCGACGCAGGTCGGAACCCGGCGCGGAGTACGCAAGCGCTCAGAGGTTATCCGGCCGCGCGCCGCACCATCTCGAACGCCGTCCGCGCGACCTCGGGGCCCCGACCGGCGTCCATGACGTTGTAGCCGATGGCCGAAGCGACCTCGGCGTCCGGCTCGAAACAGCGAACACGACGGCCGGCCGTCTGCAGACGCGCGGCGCTCCGACGCACCGCCCCCCGAAGGCCGATGAACCGGGACAGCGGAGAGCTGATCACGATCTCATCGATGTCCGCGTCAGCCAGCGCATCGGCGTGATGGGTCGACAGCATGCCCCCATCGATGTAGCGAGCGCCGGCGACCTCGATGGGCCGGCACAGGGTCGGCACGGCCGAGGAGGCCGCCACCGCGGTCCCGACGTCGGTGACCGGGGCATCGGCGCGGCCGAACAACACCCGTCGCCCGGTGTCGAGATTCGCGGCGCACACCCAGAACCCGGCCGTCGGCCACGTCTTGAACCGCTGCCGAAGGCCCTCGGCCAGCCCCGTGAGATCCACTGTGCCGACGGGAAGGGTGGCCGCCGCGATCATCCCCAATCGGACCCGCCAGGGGCGAGCGACGGTGCTCAGCAAGTAGCGCGGCGACGACGGCCAGCCCCATCGACGCGGTGTGCCGAAGCACGGCCGGCGAAAGCAGTCCGCGATCGCCGCCCCCTCCGCCGACATGGGCGAACCCACCGCGCGCGCAAACAGATCGTGGCTGGACAAACCCGCCCGCAGGAGCGCGCCGACTTGGGCGCCGGCCGACGTCCCCACGATCAGCCGAGCCTGTCGAGGATCGAAGCCCTCTTCTGCTTCCAGCGCACGAAGGACGCCCGCGTGAAAGGCATGCCCGACCGGCCCCCCAGCGCCCAAAACTATCGCGACCCGCTTGGGTCGCCCCAGGCTCCGCATACGGCGGTACGTTTGCCCCCGCCAAACACGATGTCCAGTACGGAGGTTGCAGCGGCGACGCTCGGTGGCATCGACGTGTCGACAACGTCACAACCGTTGCCCGCGCCGGCATGCCGTTGCGGCCGAGCTTAGGCCCGAAGAATGCAGCGGAAACGTTTCGCTTCCCTCCTACGTCTGAGGGACGGAAGACGAGAGTCGTCGTTCATCATGAACGTCGGGGAGGTTTTGATGTTCCGCCACGCTCTAAGCACCGCTCTCCTGGTCGGGCTTGTCGCCCCGCATACCGCCGCCTACGCCGATGAGAGCCCGAGCGTCAGCTTCACGCCCCCTGGTTACGCCTTCTCCGTGAGCTTCCCCACAGCCCCCGCCCACGATCGGCGATCCACGCCCACGATCATCGGGGACATCTACACCGATGTCTGGGGCGCCAAGCACGAGGGCGGGGACTACTCGGTCTCGATCACCGACCTCCCTCGGGTCGCGATCTGGTTCAACTCGCGCGCCGGTTTGTTCGAGAAGGCTCGAGATAAGATGATGGAGACCTTGGGCGCTACGCAATCTGGATTGCGGCCCCTCAAGCGCGGCGACTTCACCGAAGAGTTGGACTACTTCGTCCCGGGGCAACTAGGACAACCCGCCCGTCGGGGGCGCGCGTGGTTCGCGCTCATCGATGACAAGCTGGTGGTGATCACCGCGCTGGTTCCGCTCGGAACGTCATCCAAGCTCGACCGCCACTTCGCGGCGATCGATCCCGACGCCGCAACCATCGCGCACCGGTGATTTGGTCGGCCGAAGGCGGAGCTCAGAATCCGAAGTCGAAGCTCCGCAGGATCGACAGCATCATCAGGGCGCCGATGACCAGCCCCACCACCACCGACAGCGGTCGCATGATCGACGCCTCCCGGGCGGCCGAAGCCCCGGTAAAGCGGGGATCCACTCGCCGGGACCGACGCACGCCGGGAGCCCGCGGCTCGTAGGCGAGCTCCAGTCCGGATGACACCACCGCATCGAGGCCGGGCGCCGACGGCCCCGCGCTGGCCAGCGCAGGACGGCCGAGCACGACCTTGAGCGATGAATCGTCGGTCCACGCCGCCGGCGCGCGGGCAGGCGGTGCGGCCATCCCGGTCTGCACGGCCCGCGAAACCGCCCGATCGATGGCCACCGCCTGACCGTCGACCATCTCCGTTCCGCGCTCGCGAGGCCCGAGCGGCACCACCGGGGTCCGCGGCCCGATCAGGACCGCCGCCCCCGGCTGTTCAATGCTCGCTGGTCCGTCGGTCAAGGTTGCAGGGGCCGAGGTTTTGCTCGGCGTGAGGGCGTCGACCTCATCGATGACCTGATCGATCAGGCGATCGACGGTCATCTTCGGGGACGCGAAGGCCGCAGGATCCAAAGGCGCCGACGCCGGTGATCGCAGCTTCGCCGGCGGTGGTGTCGCGGTCAGCGAGACGACGGCCAAGCCCGCTTGTTCGTCGTGGCCGCCGACCGCGGCCGCGATCTCGTCGGTGGGCGCCGGCGTCGGGGGCGGTAGCGGCGGTGGCTTGGTACGGCCGGCCCCGAACCGCCTCGGGATCGGCGAATGGGCTACCATAGGCCGCCTCAAGGCCATTTCCGCCTCGGACAGCGCCATCGGCGCGAACTCCGGCAAGGTGGGGGGCGTGTTTTGATGATGCCGAAGGGTCGTGCGTCCGCCGGCCCCGCGCTGCAAGCCCACCGCGAACTCGGTGTGCGGCTGGTCGGTCGCCGTGTCCGCGTGGTCGGTGCCGTGCGGGTCGAGGCCGGCGTCCAGAATGGGCGCATCGGGCCTGGGCGTTCTCCGCTGGTTAGCCCCGCTCATTGGCCGGCGACGCTACTAGAAAAACCAGACCCAGGCTACGCTTCTACTCGAGCCGGCTGGTCGGCCGACTCAGCGATACGTCTCATCACGAGGCCCAGTATCTATTTGGTCGGTCCTACTTGATAGGGCGGAGCTGAGTCCGAATAGGAATCTGCTGCAAATCGCTGCTGCCAGGGGCGGGCATAAACGGGTCGTCCTCCGCCACCTTTTCTTGCTCCCACTCCGTGAGCCGGGCCTGGCGCCTGGCGTTCGACGGGTGCGTGATCCCGGCCGTCGGAATCTTGGCCAGGAACCTCTTGTACTCGGCCGGATCGTAGCCGGCGTTGAGCATCAGCTCCGCCGCGCGCGTGTCCGCGTCGTACTCATCGGAGGCCGCAAAGCCCTGGGTGGTGATGCTGTCGACCAAGCCGTTCACCAGCTCCCCGAGCAGGTCGGCGTTCGCGATGTCATCGAGGTCGATGAATCCCACCGGGCTGTCGAGCGCACCTTCGAAGCCCAGCGCAGAGGCCGCTTCTTTCGCGCCCACTTCCGCGGCGAGGGCGGTCTGGCACTGGTTGGCTTTGATCGCCGAGTACAGCTCCAGCGCGTGGCGTTGGGTCACGTGTACGATCTCATGGGCCAAAACGCCGGCCAGCTGGGCCTCGTTGTCGACCTGCTCGAGAAGTCCTCGGGTCACGAACACGTAGCCGCCGGGGGTGGAGTAGGCGTTGAACGCGTCGCTATCCAAGACCCCGAACGTCCACTCCAAGGTGGGCCGGTCCGACTGGCTGCCGAGATTACGGCCCACGATGTTGATGTAGCGGTGGAGGCGGTTTTTGACATCTTTGCGGTCCGACGAGATCATCAGGCCGCCGTTGTTGCCAACGATGTTCACCGCGATGGCGCCCCCGATCGCGTTCTCCTCGTCGATGGCCACCATCATGTCCCGCAGCTTCTCGCACTCCATCGAGCGCCCGACCTTGTCGTTGACGTCTTCCGCCACCTCCGCCACGTCGGACACCTTGCTCGACAGGTCACCGCCGCGGGTCAGCTTGTCGACCGAGGAGCACGCGAGAAGGCTCCCCGCCGCGATCATCACCATGGTCGTTGCACGCTTCATTGCTCGGCCCCCACGTTCGGCGCCAGCTTCTTCTGCGCCACGTAACGCGCGATCCGCTTGGTGGTGACCCGCTTTGCGAGCTGCTCGAGCTGCTCGATCTGGGCGACCGCGGACGCGAGGTTGTTCTTCTCGCCGTACGTCTTGGCGCCGGCCCCCAGGGCCTTCGTCGCCGCGCCGGAGCTCGCGAAGGCCATCGCGTCGACCTGCTGACCGCTCTTGGTCATCTCCATGCTCGGCCGCTTGGTGGTGAGGGTGGTGCGGTAAACGATGCCGTTTTTGCCCGCGAAGGCGACCTTGTGCCATCGCTTCTGACGCCTCACCGAGCCCCCCCAGGTGACCTCCTGACCGGGCTGCAGGACATCCACCACGCTGGACGTCGCTTTGGGCTCCTTGAGCACCTTCGTGTTCTTTGCCTTGATGTACAGCTTGTCTCCGACCTTGGCCGCATCGGCGGGCGCAGACGCTAGCCAAAGGACGGCGGACGCCGCCACGACAACGACTCGCTTCATTTCTTCATCCCTTCGAGCTCATACAGCGGCAGACTGGGCTCTCCCGGAACCACTTCCAGCTGAGCTACCTCCCGCGTGTTGATGTGGTCGTGGGCATGCTGCAACGTATCAGGGCCCACGAGTATCCGAGTCTTGAGCCTCTCGTTGGCTCGCATGATCGCCTGTGCTTTCAGCATCGGGCCGCCCAGTACCGTGTACTCGGGCACCTGCTCGCTGCCGAAGTTGCCGACGAAGGTCCGCACCGTGCTGATGCCGGTGCGGGTATGAAACCGGGGGCGCTCCTCGGCGCTGACGCCGAGGTCGATCTCATCGGCCGCATCCCGGATCATGATCGCGGTCCGGGCCGCCCTGAGCGCGTGATCCGGCTGGTCCAACGGCGCGCCAAACACGCATTCCACGGTGTCGCCGACGTACTTCACGACATGCCCGCCGTTCTCCAAGACGATATCGGTGACCGTGGTCAGGTAGTTGCGCAGGAGCCGGGCGAGCTTCTCCGGGCTGGCCTCGAACCGCGCCGCCAGCGAGGAGAAATCATTGATGTCCGTCAGCAGCACGGACACCTCCCGGACCTCGCCGTCGAGCTTGGGAACCGACTTCCGCTCGACCATCTCTTGCAGCAGCTCGTCTTTGATCCGCCCCGCGAAGACCTCCTTGAGCCGCTCGCGCTCCTGGGAGGCAAACCAGTGGTTGTAGATCGCGGCCACCGTCCCGCAGAACGCCGCCGCGTAGGACGGCATGGCGGAGAGGATGTGAAGCTCGTCGTGGACCAGGAACCAGCCGGTCACCACGAAGAAGCCGTAGAACAGCAGCAGCGGGTATGCGACCTCCAGCAGAACGTTCTGGAAGATGAGCACGAGGGCGACCGAAAACACCGCGATGGCAAAGGTGACGAGAACCGACGCCCAAAACGGCGCCTCGACGATGTACCTTCCGTCGAGCAGGTTTTGGATCTCCGCCGCTTGCTTGACCACGCCGGGGGTCTGGGCCTCGAACGGCGTGGACTTGACGTCGGCCGTGCCGAGCGCGAAGCCGGCGATGACCACCACCTTGTCCTTGAACAGGCCGGCCTCGAGCTTGGTGTCCGCCGCCGCGGGGTCACCTTTTTCGGTCGCCTGTTGAACCGCCAGCCAGTCATCCAAAACGTGAATGAGGCTGATGGCACGAAAGCGCTCCTGCAGCGCACCGCCATAGTCGATCTCCACGTCGCCGGTCGGATTGATCGGGATCTTGCGGTCGCCAATGGTCAGCTCGCCGGGGGCGATCTTCACGTTCTTCGCGCCCCACAGGTCCGCGACGACGGCGACGCTCAGGGTGACGTAGGTGTTGATGCCGTCCTGATAGGCAAAGCGGGTCCGCCGCATCTTGCCGTCGTCGTCCTCCTCGGTCACCACGAGGCCAAAGCCGGACATGGGCTCGACGATCTGGGGGATCGGCGGGATCGGATACCGCATGCGCCCCGCCTCGTCGGCGAGACTCGGGATCTCGATCTCTCCTTCGACCTCGACCGGGAACGCGAGGGCGCGGGCGACGGCCTCGCCGTTCGCGGCCGGACTGGCGCCGGGTTTCGTCGGCGAGGCGTCATCGAAGGTCTCCCCGCCGTCCTCGAACGTCTCCTCGCCGTCGTCGAAGGTCTCCTCGCCGTCCTCGGACGTCTCTTCGTCCTCGAAGGTTTCTTCGCTGTCCTCGAACGTCTCTTCGCTGTCCTCGAACGTCTCTTCGCCGCCGTCGGCTTCGGCGGGCGCGGGGGCGTCGGTCGCCGAAGCGGATTTCGACCCGACCTTCGCGGTGGGCAGCCGATTCTCCGGGTGCTCGACCTTGGCCGGCGCTTTCGTGGAGGCCGACTGAGAAACATTGAACCCCAGGAACACCGGGGTATCGATGCTGGCGATGGTCTCTCCGATCGCGATGTCGCCGGAGGGATCCGTGTTGGCCTCGTCCATCACCGCGTCGAAGACGATCGCTTTGGCCCCCTCCCGATCCAGGTGCTCGAAGATCCGGGCCCAGACGTTTCGAGAGTAGGGATAGCTGCCAAAGTTGCGGGCATAGCCCTCGTTATCCGCGATCGCCTGCAGCGTAAGGTCGTCGATGGCCACGATCACGATGTCGTCGGACGGTTGGGGATCCTCGGACCACTCGGTCAATGTCGTGACCCCGTCGTCGTACGCGCCCCGCTCGGCGGCCTGGAGATCGAGCAGATCAAACTGCGCGCACAACACTGCGGCGACCGTGGCGAAGATCGAGGTTCCCCACAGGACTCCAGCGTTCCGGGCGAGGCGAAGCCACCACACTCGCAGGACGTGCCGCATTTTCGCGGGTGTCCTTAACACGCTCCCGCCCCGACCAAAACGCTGCGTCGAAAACCCCGATATTGCACTCAGCCCGGCCTCGGCCTGCGGCCGATGGGTCCTTACATCTCGCTGATGTCGGCGTTTAACGCAGAACAGCGATAAATCCCCCGGCCTGTCGCGGACCATCGGCCACGGCTTCCGTCACCCGGACGGTGGACCAACGAAGAAACGGGAACAAAACGGCGGTCGGTGGAGTACGGCCCGTCACAGCAGAGACATCGACTCGATATATATCGGACGTGATTGCCGACAAGTGGACTTGCGATCGTCACTTTCCGGCGTTTGTTTTCGCCCGCTTTGGGTCTCGCTCGGCCGACCAAGTCGGCCTACGAACCGTCGCATCTGAACCGCATTGGGACGTCGGTTCGAGCGGCGAAGGAGTGCTTGACACCGTCGGTGTGGTGCTTCTAACTGCCTACATCACTGGGGCGGTCGATAACATAATGCGTGCCCTCGGCTACGCCATCGAACGGGATCTTCTCCGTTTTGGCGTGGAGGTCGCTGCTTGATCTGGCTCGCATTCGCGAGGCAGAGCCCGTTGGGTGAGATCCGTCCACCCATTCCGGACGGTCCCCCATCCCATCAGACGAACTCGTTGGTCCCGGGTCACGCTGTCACCAGCATGGCCAGCGGGGTCACTCTTTACATTAAAAGCCCTCGGGAGCGGTGGTCCTCGGTGACCATCGGGCACGACGCGCGCGGCCTCGGCTAGCGCGCGCGACGGCTTCCGGCTTTCAAACCAGCGCCCGCTGTCCTGACAAACAGGGCGGGCTCGAGCAGCGCCAATCAGGCGCGAACAGGAGAGTGTGCATGGCTCGTAAACGAAGTGGTGGTCGCGGTCGTCGCGCCAAAGCGTATCGCACCCCAGCCTTTCGAGTGACCTGTAAAGGCTGTGGGAAAGTTCAAACCATTCCTGTTCGTCCGGAACCCGGCATCGACCTGTATTGCGTCGACTGCAATGCGGCCGGTGCCGAAAAGAGCGCCACTCGCTAACGCGACCGCGCTCACGGGGGATCATTCGGGCTCGGGGCCCCCGTCTTCGGATCGACGAAGCTCAGCGATCCGCTCCAAAAACCCCCGCCCTTTCGATGGGTCTGTCATGTAGATGTGGGCCGCTAGACCTTGGAGCTCGTCCAGGGTCTCCGGCCCTCGGCGACCCAGCTCCCGATTCTTGATGGCCGCCCGAAGCTGGCGGATGGTTCGACGGGGCACCCGGGCTACGGGGACCCCGTCGGCCGCGCCGTTCACGATCAGGCCCGTGACCTTCTGCTGGCGCCCCGAGCGCAGCACCCGGGTCTTCTGCCGATGAACGGTGAACCCCTCCTCCGCGATCACCCGCCCCACCGCACCGAACAACCGGCCCACCGGCGCGCGCGCCGGCTGATGCCAGGAAAAAGTGAGGTCATCGGCGTAGCGGGTGTAGCGAAACCCGAGACTTCGAGCGATCAGCTGCAGGCGCAAATCGAGCCGCAGGCAAACTGCGTTCGTGATCGAGGGGCTCGTCGGCGCGCCCTGGGGAAGCGAGCGCGGGCCGGCGGCGACGAAGTAGGACGTCTCCCGGACCTCGACCTTCTCCCGCGGCGAATCCGTGACCAGCAAGGCGAGCAGGGTCGCCACCTGTTCGCCGTACCCGGCCTTGCGGAACAGGCCCCGGACCCGCCGCCAGGTCACCGTCGGATAGAACGCCTCTAGGTCGAGCTTGGCCACGACCTGGGCATTGGCGTGGGCAGCAGCGTTGGTCTTGATGCTCCGCCCCGGCACGAATCCGTGCGCAGCGTTGTGAACGGGCAGGTGTTCAGTGATGTGGTGGGCGATCCAGCGCTGAGCACGCTTGAGGCGCGGCTTCGGCGCGCTGATCAAGCGCGAACTTCCGTCACGCTTGGGGATCGTCCAACGAATGTAGTGCGTCCCCGCATCGACATCTCGGTCGTAGGCGAGCCACCTCAGCTGCGGGACGGACAGCCCCAATGCCGCGGCCAGCGCAGGGGCATCCTCGAGGTCAGGCAGGTCGTTCTCCCGTCGCCGGGCGACGGGGTCGTCGATATCGAATCGATCGATGTCCGCGGTGTCGTGATAGAAAACACCCACGCCGACGTGGACGATATGGGCCTGTCGATAGGCCGCCCACGCCGCGCGCAGGAGCGCCTTTTTGACCCGGCGCTCCTCTTCCCGGCGGATCTTGAAGCGTTTCTTCTCAGCGGCGGACAGCTGGGTCGTGTCTACATCTTCGTCCAGCAGGTTGCGACGGGCGAGCTCCGCCCTCGCCCACTCATGAGGGCCGCCTTTGGCCGCCACATCCGCCCACTCAGGCAGAGCTTCGGCGGCCAACGCCGGTTCGAGGGAAGGCTTAGCTTCGCGGGGAGCGGCGGGTTCGGTCATAGCGTTCGTACGAACCGCGACCAGCAGGGCGTTGAGGAGGAAGAGAGCCGGGGGCGCCACTTCCTAACATGGGACACGGTAGGCTCACCGGTTTGGGACCAGAATTGGCCCCGGTCGGTGGACCTTAAACGTCGGTTGCGGGGTTGGTCCAGCTAAGGTCCTCGACCGGGGCCAATTCTGGTACCCAAACCACGCATAGCCTACCTTGTGGAGAATCGTGAGTTGGATTGCGAAGACGGCGCGTCGCCGCCCGATACGCTAACGCTCTCGACTCTCTCCTCCTCGTCTCTGCCTTCAGCTAAGTTCGATCCTTCCTCCTGTCAACGTTGGGGATCGACGCCGCCCAACGGCGGTCGACCTTGGACCGTAGTCACCCCGCACTGGCATCGATGAAGCCCCGCTGGGCCAGCTCTTGGAGCCGACCGAAGTACGCCGTCCGCGCTTCATCCGCGGTGGAGAAGAACGTCCGCTGCATTCGCATCGCCTCCGGGTGCGGCCCCCAGCGCACGGTGACCTGTCGCTCGTCGAGCGACACCCGGTACGTTTGCGCGCCCCATCGATCGCGCCGAACGAACGTTCGGGTCTCGGCACGGATGAGTTTTCGCCCTTCGACGGAATCTCGGGCTCGATCGAGCTCCGCCTGTTGGCGGGCGTAGAGCAGTCGGATCGCGATCATAGGGACCGTCGGCCCCTCCCGGAGTCCCGCCCGCCGGAACTGAGGGCTCGTACACTCGGCGTCAACAGTGCGGCCTTCCCGGTCCAGAGTGAACGAGGTCCGATACGTTCGGTGGGCCGCGCGGTCCTGAGCCTCACCTTCGATCCGGACCCCGTCGATCCCGAGGTCGTGGACCTTCGTCAATCTGACTTGCCCGTCTCCTTCCAGCAATCGATGCGCCGCCGCCTCTCGGTCATCCCGATATCGCAGCTGGTCGATGGCCGGCGGGTTCGTGAAGAGACCGCGGGCCGCGAACCGCTGGATCGACAGGTCGTACAGAACGTTGCCCCGCTGAAGCTCGATCATCAGGGCCGTCCGAACGTCGGCCGCCGGACGGCCGGTGTCGGCGACCAGGGCGTCGAAGCTCATCGGCCCCAGGTCGGCTAACCGCTTGACGAGCTGGCGAGGCAGCAGCTCGTCGTCCACCGGCCCCGCGGCGAGCAGATCGAAGGTCGCGATGCCCGCCCAACCGCTGTCCGTCCACCCCGACAAGGCCAGGGTCACCGTCGCGTCTCCCGTTTCGAGCACGTAGTACGCAGGCAACCCCGCGCCCACGAGATGCACGGTCACCCGTCGGGCGTGCGGAAGCAGCCGCGACAGGGTGAGCAGCCGCTTTCGTCCCCAGGTTCGGACCACGACGGGGCGCGGGCCGCCGTAGGGGCCACTGGTCGCGGTCAGCACCACGTCCCACGGCTCGAGGACGAGCCGAGGCGGCTCCCCCGGCACGAGCTCATACCGCAACGCTCGGGGCGAACGCCGCGCGCGACGCTCCCTCAGCGTGAGCAGCACGTTGTACAGGTCGATCGGCGCGACCTCGAACGTCGTCGCGGGAAGGGTCGACGCGGCCTGAACTTGCCCAAACGCGCGAATCCACCGAAACGGCACCCGTCGGGGCGAGGCTTCGGCGGCCACCGAAGGCGCCAGGGCCAAGCTGGTGGCCCGATAGGATCGCATGCCGTCGATGGCCCGGATCAGCGAAGGGGTCAGCTGCAGGTAGGTGGTTCCCGGCGACGACGCCCTCGCCTCGTAGGCTTCGTCGGCGCGAAGATGCAGGCGCGCGTACGACGACTCGTCGGCGCTGAACGCTTCGACGGACAGACCATCCGGCGACACGGTGAGGACGGGGTCCAGCGGCGTGGCCTCCTCGATCTGCGCGTCCCCGTACTTGGCTTCGATGAACGCCTTTTGGGCGTCCCACAGGTCTCGATTGGCGGTCTTTCCTTGCCGCAGCAGGTACGCCAGGTACTCCGACCGGTCCCGCGCCTTGAATCGCAGGTCGCTGGCCATGACCTCGGCCACGGTCAGGAGCCCGTCGCGGACCACGGCCGGACGGGCGAGCTTCGCGTCCAGCGCGATCGAAGAGCGCTCGCCGTCCGTGGGCACGGTGAGGCGGAAGGCGTCGCCATCGATCGCGGCGCCGTCATCGTACGGACGGTAACGGACCATGAGCTCTTTCACCGCGGTGGGGCTCAATCCTTGTCCTCCTCGTCGTCTTCATCGTCGTCGAAGTCTTCATCCTCGTCGTCGTCGTCGAAGTCTTCGTCCTCGTCGTCGTCCTCGTCGAAGTCTTCATCCTCGTCGTCGTCGAGCGGATCCTCGAGGTCTTCGTCGCTGGCCGCGGCCTCCTCTGTTCGGCGCGGGCCGCGGTCTTGATCCTGCGTCTCATCGAAACGGACCTGTCCCGCGCGTTGCGCTCGGCGCAGGGCTTTGAAGGCCACGGCCCGGACCGGGTCCGGCTCACCGTCGCTCAACAGGGATGCCAAGCACGCTTCGGCGTCTTCGCCGCCGATCCGGCCCAAAGCGCCGATGGCCGACAGACGAGCTCGACCCTCGCCTTCGGAACGCGCGACGGCGATCAGGTCGACCGCCCGAGCCCCACCCAGCGCCCGAGACAAGGCGAGAGGTCGTACCCCGTCGTCGGCCAACAGCGAGCGGGCCTTGTCCGGCCACCCCGCGGCCAATAAAGGCTCGACGGCCGCGGGATCTGCGACCGGGATCGTCTGCAGCACCGTCGCCCCCCGCTCCGGAGCCAGGCGCGCCAGGGCCGCCGCCGCCGCTTGCCGAACCTCGGCTCGACCGGCGGACAAAGCCGATTCGACGGCCGGCGCATCCTCGGCTCGACCGTTGCGCCCCAGGTATCGCAAGGCTTGGGTCTGGACCCGGGTCGGGCCGCCCGCGGTCTCCAGGACTGCCCGCGCTTCGGCGCGAAGATCTGCATCCACCCGCCCTGCGGCCCACAGGGCCGCCAACCAAGCCTCCTCTTCGGCCTCGAGGGCCCGGCCGTCGACCGCGTCGTCCCGCTTCTTTCGCCACGCAGCCGCCGACCGACTCGCCGCGGTCCGCACGGGATCCGCGAGCGTGGGATCCGCGCTCGCCCCCGCCAGCCACGCCGCTTCGGCCCGCGGCTCCGGCCGGTCGGCGCCAAGCAACGGCGAGATCGCGGTCGCGGGGTACGCCCGGCGGCGGATGAGCCCTCGACGCACCCGCCCCCGCACCCGCGCATCGTCGATGTCTGGCAGTCGTTCGATGAGGATCTCCGGCTCCCCGTGTTGGGCCAGAAATACCGCCGCCGGCTGGGCGATATCGTCGTGTCGGCTTTGCAGCGCCAGAAGGCTGACCCGCGTCGTCGACCGGGGAAAGATCTTCTTGAGCGCGGCGAGCGCTTGCTGCCGCAACCGGCGATCGTTCGCGTTCAGCGCGTCGGCGAGCACGGCCTCCGCATCCTGGGCGCCGAGCTGGGACAGCTCCCCGATCGCCGTTCGGCGCAGCTCGCTCGATTCGTGGACGTCGGCCACGATCCGCTGCAGGAGGGCGCGGCTCTTGGGATCCGCCGATCGCCGAAGCCCCGCGAGGGCGCCGGTGCGGGTGGCGTCGGGCCCCTCGACGGCCAGCCGGTGCAGCGTCTCATAGGCCTTGGCTCGCGCCTCGGGATCCGTCAGCGCGGGAAGCACCGCCCCGAACGCCTCGGCCGCCGCGGGCGCGAGGGCGGCGTCATCGTCGGTCAGCTCGGCGGTGTCATCGACCAACCGATACAGCTCCTCGAGCGCCCTTGCGTCGGCCAGCGTGCCCAGGCCCAAAACCGCGCGACGCCGTTCCTCGGCCGCGCCGGCCTTGAACACCAGCATTAGCGGCTGGAACGCTTCCCGTCGGCCCCGATGGGCCAGGCCCAACGCCGCGGGAAGCACCAGCTCGCGCCGGCCCCGCCGCAGCGCGCGCTCCAGCGGAACGGTCGTCGCCGACTCGACGTGCCGAAGGCGGTCGACGAACCGCTCGGCGGCTCGGACCCGAACCTCCGATTCCCGGTCTTCGAGGAGCTGAGCGAGGTAGGCCTCCGCGGTCGGATCGTCGACGTCGCGCAGCACGTCGGCGGCGGCCATCCGGATCCCGGGATCCGGGTTGTGGACTACGTCGTTCATGACCCCCAGGAGCACCGACTCGCGATACCGCTTCCTCTGCGCGCCGCCGGGAACCACGCGCACCGGGGCCCCGGTGTCGGTGGTGAGGGCCACCAGGGCTTGAAACGCCGCTCTGCGGAGGGCCGGGTCGTCCTTGGCCAACTGCGCGAGCAAGGTCGGTGCGGCTTCCGGGCTTTGAATGCGGCCCAGGGACCGCATCAGGGCCCGCGGATTCGCGGTCTGGTCGGGGTCGTCTTCCAGACGATTCGCGACCACCTCCGCCGCCCGCGCCGCGACCATCTTCCGCGCTTCGGGCGCGGCCCCCGCCGCAAGACCGGTCACCGCCCCGAGGGCCTGTTCGGCCACCTCGGCGTCCTCGCTGCGCAAGAAGGCCGCGAGGACGTCCAGAGTGCGGACGTCGCCCTTTTTCGCGAGAGCCAAAGCCGCCTTCAGACGCAGATCGTCGTGGTCGCTCTCCAGGGCCCGACCCAGCGCCGCCGTGACCCGATCGTCGTCGGTCTCCGCCAGGCGCTCGACCACCGACAGCCGAACGTCGGCGAAGGTGCTCTCGAGGGCCAGGAACCAGGGCTCGATGCTGCCGGGGTCGAACAGGTTCTGCAATCGACCAACGGCATGGCGCCGAACCTCGGGGGCCGGCGCCTCGATAGCCCGCAGCGCGAGCATCCGGGCGGCGGTGCTGCCGCGGCCCGCGAGGTCGACGAGCTCATCGACTGCGGCACGACCCACGTCGGGCGCGCTCGATTCGAGCGACAGCCCCAGCGGCTCGACCGATCCCGGGGGGTAGACCGCGCGCAGGCCCTGCACCGCGGCCTTTCGCACCAGATGATGCGGGTCGCTCAGCGCTCGCCGGAGGATCGGAAGCACAGCCCCCCGGCCGATCGACTCCTCCTGCGCCAGCGCGGCGAGCTGCGTGATACTATCCCTGCGCACGCGGTGGGTCTCGTCGCTGTCGGCGGGGTCCGGGGCCTGTCGAACCAGGCCCGCGTACGCGCCGAACACCAGCCGGACGATATCGATTCGATAGAAGGTGCTGGCGTTGGTCGACGGGGGGGTGCCGAACGGCGGCTCCGACGCTCGGTCGCCGGCCCCGAACAGCCGACGGATCAGCGTGGGCTTGGGCGGCGGCTCGGCGTCGGGGGTCTCCGTGGCCCCCGGGCGCATAATACGACGGACCCAGTCCCGCTTGCGGGGCTGGACCCGCTCCTCGTCCCACCCGGTTCGCGGAACCCAGGGCCGATCGCCGTCGGACGGTCGAGCCAGGCGCTCCGCTTCCCGCCAGAAGGCCTTCGGCTGGGCTCGGCGAGACAAGACCCGCGCCGCGGCGTAGCGCTGGGCGGGGTGATCGCTGGCCAGGGCGCTGACCAATACGTTGAGCAAAGCGGCCTGGGCCGATTCACTCGGCCAGTCTTTGGTCTCGGAAGCCTTTTGCGGCGGGAGCGGCCCGACCAAGCGCTTCGCGACCTCGCCCACCTCCGCCTGGGCATCCCGGGTCTGCAGGACCCGGGCCGCCGCGAACCGGATCTCCGGGTGAGATGCGGACAGGGCGGTGAGCAGCAGGTCGGGGGCGAGGCCCACCCGAGCCAGTGCCACGTCGCGGGCGACGATGACCGCCAATGCCAGGTCTTGCAGCGTTCGGTCGGGATCCTCGAGCCCCTGCTGAAGCCCGCGGGCCCCGTCCGGGCCCAGCGCAACGAGGCCGATGATCGCCCCTTCTCGGATGGGGCGGTGGGGATGCTGGAGGGTGCCGATCAACACCGGTACCGCCCGTAGATCCCCAAATCGGGCCAGCCCTTCGGCCGCCCAGCTGCGGACGGGAAGGTCGCCGTGGGCCAGCGCATCGACGAGCGGCGACATGTCTTCGCCTCGACACGCCGTCGCCAGACCTCGCGCTGCGTTCTCCCTCACGATCGGGTCGTCGTCATCGAGGAGCGCGACGAGAAACGGGATGGTGTTCGGGTCGCCCACGTCGGCGATCGCCGCCGCCGCCCGTTGACGCAGCCCATCCGTCGGTCGGTCGTAGTGACGGGCAGGAATCGTGAGCAGAGCCCGCATGGGGCGAACGGCCTCGTCTTTACGCCGTCGGGCCAGCAGTTCGGCTGCGCGGACCCGCAGCTCATAGAACAGGCTGTCAAAGGCGCGGGCGTAGGGAATAGGATCATCGGGCAGCAGCGCGTCTACGGCTTCGATCGCTCGCAGGTGAACTTGCGGGCGATCGTCGTCGACCAGCTCGTACAGCCGGGTCCGAAGGGAGCTGGGATCCGCCCCCTTGCACTGCTCACAGCCGTAGGCCCGGACCTCCGGTCGCGGCGAGCGGAGCGCGGCCAAGTGGACGTCGCTTCGGCGTTGGTTGCTTTCCGTCTTCAGGAGGATCTTGTACGCGGTGAGCCCGACGTCGCTCGAACTGTCGCCAACGAGGACGAGAAGCATATCTCGCACCCACGGGGCATCCTGATGTTCGAGCTCCTCGGCCACCCGCTTTCGAATGTCCGCCTGCCGGGACCGTGCGCCGCGCTCGAGCGCGACCCGGGACGTCTGGCGGTTCCAGGCCCACAGCGTACGGAACGCCTCCGTGCGGACGGTCGGATCCTCGTCGTCGAGCGCCTCGCCCAGGAGCCGGTCCGCCACCTCACGCAAGGTCGAGTCCTCGAATCGACCCTCGCCGCCAAAGTCGACGATCACCGATAGCGCGGCGGCGCGAATGTCGCCTCGAGAGGCACCGAGCGCGACTTGGGCGAGCTCCAGCCGCTGCGGTCCTGCGTCGTCGGTGAGGGCCTTGAGGCCCTCGAACGCTCGGGCCCGAAGCGAAGCTTCGTCATCGTCGAGCATCCACTCCACCCGGGCCCGAATCCGGTCGTCGCCAGGAAACGCGCCGGCCGCGACCAGCAGCGCGTCGAGCGCCAGTCGGCGCACGGCTTCGTCGCCTTCGCGGCTGAGCTGAAGGATCGCGCCCGTGGCGCGCCGATCTCCGATCCGCGCCAGCTGGGCCGCCCCCCGGAGAGCGGTATCCGGGTGACGGCAAGCCAGGGCCGCGAACAGAGGCCCGCGGTCCTCTTCGCTCAACCGGACGTCGCCCGCGGGAGGAAAGAAAGGTCGCCCCCGCTCGAGGTTTTCGACGGCACGGTCGAAGTGTTTGTCGAGCCGGCGGAGATTCTTCGTGAGCCGGGGCTGGGTCGCGACGACGAGCAGGAATGCCGCGCTTCGCACGCGACCCGCGTCGTCGTCGAGCGCGGACTCCAGGAGCGCGCGCCCCTCGGGCACCGAAGCGCCTCCGGACCGCACCAGCCGCTCGAGGGCGGCCTCCCGGATGTCGGCCGGCCCTCGTCCGTACGCGACCCGAGTCGGCTCGATCGCGCGCTGGGGCTCGACCGTGGGTCTAGGCTCGACCGCAGGTTTAGGCTCGAGGGCGTGCAGCGCGGCCAGGGCGGCCATGCGCACGCCAACCGCGGTATCGTTGAGGGCGTCCGCGATCAGACCCGGCACCGTCGGCGACGCGGACCGCAGCGCAGGCAGCTTCTCGATACACGCCCGGCGGACATCCTCGTGGGGACTGGACAGCCCGGCCTGGGGAGCGGACAGCGGATTCGCGGCCTCGAGCGCCTCGAGCCCCGCCAACGCGGCGAAACGAACCGATTCGTCGTCGTCGGCCAACGCCGCGCGAAGGGCGGGTCGAGCCACCCGCCGGCCCGAATGGCCGAGAACGTGCGCCGCCCGCGCGCGAACATCGGGGCTTCGGTCACTCTGTAGGGCTCGCTCCAGCGAGCGACGCGCCTCGGCTTCGGGGATGGCGCCGAGCGACTCCACGGCCTCGTTACGCACCTGGTCGCTCGGCGCGGATAGGTCTTTGGCCAGCCGCTCGAGACGACTCCGGACGATCCTTCGTTCCTCGACCGGCTTTCCCTGCCCGTCCAGCTTGAGGAACGTCAGGTGGCGACCGGCGTCGACGGCCACCAATCCCCCCGGCCGGTCATCCACCCCCGCGCTGGCCGGCGGCTCGATCCAGATCAAACCCCGCACCGCCGACGACCCGAGCTCGATGGTGCTCGGTTTGCGCCGGCTGTCGATGGGCCACACCTTGAGCGCGCCGTCCTCACCGACCGAGAATAGGCGCCGAGGCCGGGGGCGGTCCGCTTCGTCGAACAGCTGCGGCCCCAGCACCAGTCCGCGCACCGCGCCCCCGTGAGGGCTGTCCTGCGAGCGATCCTCTTCGTCCGGATCGCCTTCGACGTAGACCAGCCGCAGCGAGCCGTCGCCACCGCCGACGACCAGGCGGCCATCGGTCGTGAACAACAGCTGGCAAAGAGAACTCTGTCCCACCGGGATCACGCGGGGCGCGGCCTCCGCGGCGGGTTCCATCGTCAGCAACCTCGCTTGACCGTCCTCGCCGCCGGCCGCGAGCCACCGTTCGTCGGGATCGATCGCCACCGCCAGCAGCGGCGCCTCGGACAACGCTCGCGACGACGTGACCGCCAAGCGGTGACCCTCGAGCCGAAATTCGACCAGCGCTCCGTCGTCGCCCACGGACCACAGCCGAGTCTGGAGCCGATCCGAAACCAAACCCCGGACCGGCCCCCGGTGCGCATCGAGGGTGAACAGAAGCGCGGGTGAATCATCTCCGGCGGAGAAACCGAGCACCTGGCCGCGGCCGGTGCCCGCGACCAATACGTCGTCGAACAGAAACGCCAAGCCGAACACCGGGGCGTCGACGTCGATCGCGTGGGTGGGTCGTCCGTTTCGATCGAACAGATGGATCTGGGAGCCGGCGACCTCCGCCGCCGCTCGCTCACCGGCGGCGGCGACGATCCGATGGGTGGCCGCGACCGCCCACAGCTTCTCGAGGTGAGGTCCGAAGGACTCGGTCATCACGGCGCCCTCGCCTCGTTCTGAACCAATGAACCGAGCGCTACGGAGAGATTCGGGTGGGCGTTTCGAATCCGAACCAGCGCGGTGACGCACGCCTGCCACTCGGTCTTCCCCACCGAGTGGGCGAAGGTCTCGATGACCGGGATGACGATCTGGGCGAACTCGGCATCGATCACCGCCAGGTCTCGCACGACCTCGATCAGCTGCCGCTTCGTCACGCTGGCCGGCGCCGGCCGCACTCGCAGCGGGAGCCGCAGATCGTGCCGCGGCCTTCGGCCTGGCGGCAGACCAAACAGCACCGTACGCAAGAAGGATTGCAGTCGGTGGCCCGACTCGAATCGTCGCCCCGCCGAAGCGTCGCCGTCGCCTCCGGCCGGCGCCCCTTTGGTTGGGCCGGCCTGCGGACGATGGCGCTGCCACAAGAGTCGGACCGCAAACGCCCTCACGTCACGGTCGGGGCTCTCCATGAGCCAGGCCAGGCGCTCGGGACCACCGAGGGCGTCATAATGGGCCACGATCAGATTGAGCGCGATCTCTCGGGCGCCGCGGATCGGGCTTTCGGTGAGCGCGTAGATCCGGACCGGGTCGAGCCAATCGAGAGGCGGCGTGGTCTCGGGGTCCGCGGTGGCGTCGGCCACGTTGAGCAACATCTCTGCCGCCAACACCCGTGGCTCCCTAAACCGGCTGGCCGCCAGATCGTACAGCAGACCGCGATCGCCCCACCGAACCATTTCGCGCCGCCCCACCGCGACGGCGAGCTGCCGCACGTCGGCGCGCTCGTCGAAGAACAGGGGTCGCACCCGGTCGAGCGCGTACGCGTCGAGCGGAAGTCCTGGCCGGACCCCGAGCTGCGCGGCCTCAGCGGTCGTCGGACCGAGCTGTGGGTGATGAACCCGAAGGTAGGTCGCGGCGAATCGGCGGACCGCGTCGGGCTCCTTGGCCCCGCTGGCCAGACCCCAGATCCGATCCAGGCCGCCGAATTCCTCGGGGGTGAAGTGTTCGAGAAGATACCGCTGGGCGAACGTCTGCGCCGACTCGTCGGGTTGCCGCACCAGCGCCAGCAGCCAAGGAAGACCGATGCGGCCCGGCGCGACCAGCCGCCGATTGCCCAGCAGCTCCAGCGCGAGGCTGCGCAGTCCTTGCCGCATGAACAGTCCCTTCAGCCAGTCGACGTCGAGGTCGTCACCGCTGAGCTTGCCTTCCCGCAGCCACCGGGCCGCGCGATCCGACAGGCCGTTGACCATCAACGCGCGCTTGAACCACTCGCCTCCGATCTCTCGACCGGAGCGGGCGTCGAGCTCATCGAACGCCTGCCGCCGCGCCCGGTAGTCGCCGTCGGGATGCTCGACGAGGGCCAGCAGCGCGCCTACCGGCGGCGCGACCTGTTCATCCTCGAACCAGCTCCTCACGAACCTTCGCTGAAGCCCCGTTCCCGTGGCGAGGCGGATGTAGTCTTCCGTACTCAGGTCCGTGGGCTTGAACGTCTGGCGGAGCTTCGACGCGGCCATCGTGGTCGCGGCCTCCACCGCCACCAGGGCCACCAGGCCCCCGAGCCCGATGTCTGCGCCGTCGCGGTCGCCCAGTCGTTCGATCGCGAACTCCTTGACCGTCCTGGCGCCCCGCTTGGCGAGCTCGATGAGCTCGGCAACCTCGAGATCCGGCGCGTGGGTTCGAGCGTAGCGGATCGCGTATTCGCGGGCCTGGACGCTCTCGCTACGGAGCAGGTCGAGAACCGTCCGATGCAAACCGAGCGACCGCAGGCGCGACTGATGGAATTCCGGGCTCGCGGTGAGCGCTTCGATCAGAAACGCGTGGGCGGAGGCGGACGGCTTCTTTCCGATACGTTTGAGCCACGCGGCGTCCACGGTCTTGAGGCGCGCGGGAAAGTCCCGCTTGAGACTGCGGATCGCGAAGTCACACACCTGGTCGTTGACCGCATCCTCCAGCAGCCGCAGCAATGGGTCGGGGCTCAGCTTCCACGCGTCGTTGAACGCTCTTCGGTCGAGGTCGCTGGGCGGCCCGCGAACGGCGGCCTGAAAGTGGCCCACGAGGTCTTCGTGGGCCCAAATCTGGGCCGCGATCCATGTGCTGTCGAATCGGAAGCGCAGCGGGTAGTGCTTCAGGACCTGCGCCGCGAAATGGGGATACATCTCCGGCACCGCGCGGCCGAGCTGGCGGAGGTAGCGCCACGCTCGGCGGCGAAGATAAACGATGGTCCCGCGTCCGATCTCCGCCGTGTGGGGGGTGCGGCTGAACGCATCGAGACGGAAAGCGAGGACCCCGAACATCGCCGCGTCATGCCGAGCTTCCGCCCGCTTGTAGACGGTTTTGAACGCCTGCCACACGCCGAAGCCCAGCTTGCCCCGCTTGAATATCTCGACCAGCTGGGCGCGCGCCCAGTCGTCCTCTCGATCGTACAGCTCTGCCAGCAGCGGCCCCAGCTTTGCCCTCGGGGGCGGATAGGGCGCGGCCAGGAGTCCTTGGTACGCCTCCCGGCGTACGTTCTTCCGCTCGGTCGGACTTTTTTCCGCCAGTCGCCCGGGCGCGGTGGCCGCTTTTACCCGGTCGAGCGTCCACACGTCGTCGGGCAGCGGTGGCCACTTCTTTTCGTCG
The DNA here is from genome assembly GCA_028289325.1 of Myxococcota bacterium. Classification (GTDB taxonomy): domain Bacteria; phylum Myxococcota; class Kuafuiibacteriia; order Kuafuiibacteriales; family Kuafuiibacteriaceae; genus JANQQN01. The sequence continues at coordinate 27,036 of JANQQN010000441.1, forward strand.
TCGGCATTTTCGGGACGGTCTTCGGGCGGGTCGGGCTGGTCCAAGAGCGCGACCACTCGATCTGCAAAGTCAGGCGCCTGGCCTTCGATGGCGCGAACCAAGTCTTCGAAGATGACGTCGGTCATGGAGCAGCGCGAAGACGGACGCTAGATCGTACGCGATGCGCGGTCAAACCGCGCCCCGTCGCCCGGGCGAGCCGCCCGCGCTCGCGGTCAGGACAGTCGGCGACTGACGATCGGCCAGCTGTCGCGTCGCTCTTCTCCCGTCCAGCTCATCCATCGATCCCAGTCGGATTCCTTCATCCGAGCCTCGACACTGAATCGGCCAACCGCCTGCAGCAGGTCGTCAGGATCGACCAGATGGACGCGAAGCTTGGCGTCCTTCGCCCAGCTCATCAGTCGCCGGCCGTCGGGACGCCACGCGAGGCCCACGATCGGCTCCCGCTGCTCGATGACGCCGGCATCGATACCCGCGCCGTCGATCCAGGTGCGAATTTGCCCGGATCGGTCGCCGACGGCCAGTCGTCGTCCGTCTGGACTCCAAGCGATCGGGCCGTGGATCGCCCCTGGGGCTTCGACCAAGACCTCGAGATCGCCTTGCTCACTTCTCACCGCCACCCGGTCATCGGTCGCGAGCGCCAGTGGACCGGCGTGGTGGGGACAAAATGTCAGGCCCCGGACCGGTCCCTCGATCGGCACCGCGGACAACCCATGGTTCGGTCGCCATACCGACGCCGTGCCCTCGATCACTAAGGCCAGCGCGCCGTCATCGGACCACGCACCCGTGGTCGCCGTCACGCCGCCTCGGGCCACCGACGCGAGGGGAAAGACCGCGTCGCCCACGGTGTCCAACGCCGCGATGCGGGCCCCCGTTCCGGGCATCAGCAGCGCGAGTCGGTCGCCGGTCCGATTGACGACGATATCGCTTACGGTCTCCTGTCCCTCGTAAGTCACGAAGAGACGATCGCCATCCATTCGAACGATCGACCATCGTGTATCGAATCGAACGAACAGCTGGTTCTCCGGAGACCAGGCCATCGCGTGCACCGGGCGGTCGAGGGCCAAGGAGCGTCCGAAGGTCCCCGACAACAGGTCGTAGGAGATCAGCGTCGGTCCGCGGGCCACGGTGAGCCAACGACCGCTCGGATGCCAAGCGACGATGATCGGAATTCCCGTCGAGTCGAATATGGTGCTGCGATGCACCCGGTTGGTGGGATTCCACGCCGTGAGCTGGCCACCGGTGGTGGTGAACGCGGCCCATTGGTCGGCCCCCTCGGCGTTGGGGGACCTCGGCGCCCACGCCGCCCACCGGATCGGCTCTCCGTCGTGGTCCAGCTCCACCGTCTCCTTGAAGCCCACCTCTCTCGTCGCCCCGTCACTGAGCGCGATCCGCTCCCCGTCTCGGCGCCACGACAAGCGAGGATGGCGAACGTCGGACCGCAGATCGCCCACCGCCGCCTCGACCAGCCCCGTGTCCGCCGACCATACATGGAACTGCTTGGTGGTCATGAAGGCTAGGGATCGTCGTCGGGGGTGGAACGCCAGCGCCGCCGGCGATTCGACCCTCGGCGGCCGCAGGATGTCCATCAGCGCCCCCCGGTGGGCGTTCCACAGACAGATCTTGCCGTCGAGCCCGGCCGTGGCCAGCACCCGGCCGTCGTGTGACCACGCCAGGGCGACAACATCTCGCCGATGCGCAGACAAGGTGACCGCTTCGCCGTCGAGGTCCGGCCATAGCACCACCCGCCGCCCGGCGGCGATCGCCAGGCGACCGGCGGGACTGAACGCGCCGGCGAGCGGCCCCTGTCTAGGCGAGCCGAGCCACCGCCGATGGTTTCCGTCGGCATCCCACAAGCCCGCGCGCCGATCCGCGCCGAGGGTCACGATCGACGAGCCGTCTCGACTCACGACCGCGGCGCGGGCGCCGGGGTGGTCGAGGCGAACCGCGGCCGCGCCGTCGATGGCCGGCCACACCGCCACCCCCTCGTCGTCCGTCACCACGATCCGGTCGCCGACGAAAGCGACCGCGCGGGCGCCGGCGGTCTTGAGCACGTGGGGGGTCTCCGAACCCCAAGGCCAGGCCGCGACCCCGCCCTCGGGCCCGTCTATCGCGGCCGCGAGCTGCCGCGATGGCCCCCACGCGAGGTCCACGATGCGCCCTTGAGAGTAAGGCGCGATCAGCCGCGCGGGCCGTCCAACGATCTCGATCGTCCCCGGCCCCACCGCGACCGCCAAGCAGTCCTCGGTCGGGCAGTACGCGGCCGGGCCGCCGTCGTCGGGCCACTCCCGGATCAATCGGACCGGCACCTCGAGCACCGCGCGCAGCAGGTTCAAGACCGCCGGATCCAATAGGTTGATGCCCGCCGCCTCGATGGCCAGCAGTCGAGCCAACCGCCGGTCGGGCGGTGACTCCGCGAGCGCGGCCTTCGCCCCGTCGACCAGCCGAGCGCGGACGTCCTCGAAGCGGTCGGCGGCGACCGGCTCGTCGAGATCCACCCGAAAGTCCACCGCGCGCTCGGGGCCCAGGCGCCGGTTCGGGCCGATCACCAGCCGGTCGGGGGACACGCCATGGTCGATCAGCAGTTGGCGGACGCGGACGCTCGCCTGTCGCCCGAACCGGTGGCGCGCTCGCCCCGGAAGCGCCGCCGCGTCGACGCCGATCTCGACCCGCTTGATCTTCGGGGAGGCGCGAATGACGTCGGCCACCTCGGACAGGACATCGACCCGCGCTACGTCGATCCGCGCCCCGACGATTCGAAACACGACGTTGGGGGTCATCAACGCGGGATAGGGACGTTCCACCAGCAGGACGCGGGCCGGCGGGTGTCTCAACAACCCTCGCCACGCGTCGGCCGCCGCGGCCACCGCGGCCGTCAGTCGCTGCTCGGGGTCATCCATCGCGTCCCGAATGATGTCCTCGCGCCGACTGAAGTCGAACATCGTCTTGCCGTGGGTCTGGGCTCGGTACCGAACGTGGGCGAACGCCTCCTGGCTGGAGCTCGCGGCGCGCATGAGGGTGAGCGTGGACCGGAACGTGTCGTTCGCTCGCGCGAGCGGGTTGCTCATCTTTAGAAACGGACCGAGGCCGGGGATGGGCAGCGGCAAACTGCGAGGCAGCGGCGAGGGTTCGGGAATCGGGTTCGACGAAATGATCAGCCCCGCCCCCTCGTCGTCGAGAATCTGCACCGGAACGTTGGCCGCCAGGCCCCCGTCGAGGTGACGACGCGCGCCTTCGATCGTGGGCGCGAACGGGGGCAAAGACCCGCTGGCTCGAACGCCATACCCGATCGTGCCCCGTCGGATCGTGCCTTCGAGCCCGGTGTCGCCGTCGGTCACCGTGGGGAGCAGCGTCACGTCGAGGTCGTTCAGGTCCACCGGGCCGAGCTCGAGGTCGATGGCGAAACTCATGGACGCGGTGGTCACCACCCCCGCGAACACCGCCGCTCGCATGAAGCCCGGGTGCGCACACAGCAGCTCGAAGTCCGTATCGCCGGCCGCGTAGTACGTTCCCACCACCGTCCCGAAGCTCGAGCCACTCAAGATATCGATCGGCACCTGGGCGTCGCTCTGTCCGAGCGCGAGCAGGAGGGCGGCGTGGACGTAGCCGAACGCGCCCCCGCCGCCGAGCGCCACGCCCACCCGGCGGCCGGTCAGCCCCCGTCCCAGTCGAAACACCGCGCCCTGAAGCCGGTCGTCGGCGTCGATCGAGGCCAAGGTGACGATCGGTCGGGGGCCCTTCGCGGACAGCCCCGCCAGCTGATCGCGGTGCTCGGGCATCAGCCGCACCCGGACCGTCTTCGGGGGCCACGGCGGCTTCGCGGCGTAGGCGCCTTCGCCCACGAGGTGGGGCTCGGCGAGCTTCTGCGCGAGTTCCTTCACCCCGCGACGAAGGTGCGCAGCGAGGTATCCGCTCGCCTCCCGGACTCGTGGTACGAGGGGGGTCGCGCCCGCGAGCTGGCGGGGCCGGTCGAGCTCGCTGCCCCCCTCGGTCCCCGCGCCCCCCGCGGCGAGGCGTTCCCGGGGATACTCGCGCAGCAGGAATCGACCGAACGAACCGACGTTTGTACCAGCCCCAGCCAGCAGCCCGATGGGGACCAGCTCGACCCGGCGTTGAATGATCCGCTCCGGAACCGACGCCCTCGACGACGGCAGCACGTAGCCGATGGTGGTGATCCGGTCGAGGTCCACGAAGGCCATCGGCCGATCCCCCGGCAACCCGGAAGGGTCGATGACCACCGCGTCGAAGGCGCGCTGGCCGTCGCGTCCATCGAGCTGGGCCAAGATGCGGCCCACCCGCTCGTCGACCGCGGACACCGCGTCGCTCCCCACGACCATCCAGGTGTGGCGAAGCTTGGTGCGGACGCCGGGATAGCGGGGATCAGCGGCCGGCAACGACAGGGTGACATCTTCGGGGACCGGCCCTTCCCGAAGCAGATGCAGGACGCAGGTTCGGTCGTACAGGTGAGTGGCCAGCGCTTCCCCCGCGAGATCCGCCAGCGGCCCCCACAGTCGGCTGGAGGCGTACGGCCCGAGGATGAGGATGACATCGGCGGCCTCGAGGTTCTTGGCCGCCGCCCGGGCCCGCTCGGCTTCGGCGCTGGCCGCCGATCGCACCGCCCGGCCGAAGTGGGGTCGAAGCCGCTGCAGGGCGTCGAATCGACTCGCGGGGACCTGAACGTACTCCACCTCGCCGACCGAGCGGACCTCGGCGGTGAACGGACGGCGCTCGGCGACGGCCCGCAGTCCGATGACCGGATCTTGACTGAGGTAGCGCCGCCCTCGGTCGTCCGTTCTCGACACGTCGCCGCGCAGGACGACACAGAAGTGCTCAGGCGGCTCGTCGCCGCGGGGAATGTCGATCGCCGCCTGGTCCGGACACGTTTGAATCTTCAGCCCTTCAGTGAGGGCGAACAGGTCGTCGCGGCGCGCGGCACTGAGAATCCGGCTCCGCTTCAAAACGTCGACCAGCTCCGGCGCCCGTACCAGCGCGTCGAATCCCGCCTGCAGAGCGTCGAACAGAGGGGGGAAATCGCGACCGAGACGATCGACCTCCGTCGTCGGGGCCTCGAGAATGACCGTTCGACCGACCGCGGCCACGCTGATGTCGAGCGCATCGCTATCGATGCCCCGCGGCGGCCCGTCGTGGCGCACGGCGACCACCCCCTGCTCCCCGAACAGCGTTCCCGGGCCCAACGTCCGCTCGTACGTTCGGCCTCGACGCCGCTGAATCAGCCGAATCTCGCCGACCCCGACCACGCCGATGGGGATCGATTTGAGGTGGTCATGGCCGATGGGGTCCGCGGTGGTCAGCCGCAGCGGAGGATGGATCCACGCCCCGTTGGGGTCCGAGCGAAAGCGAGGCGCGTACCAGTCGGATGGCAGCCGGACCTGCGTGGGGCTCAAAAGCCAAGGCCGGGGCAGCCGAGGATACGGGCGGGGCGTCATGACCTCGGCCAGAGCCGACAAGGCATCGCGCGGCAGGCCGCGGAACTCCACGACGGTCTTGAGGAGCTCGAGCCGTTCGGGGGGCGTCAAAAAGGTGGGGATCAAAGGTCGCCTCTCATCGATGGTCAGGGGCCCTCCTGCATCCGACGCGATTTTGGGGACGAAGTCGAGGGCCCGGCCCGGCCTCGTCGAACCTGGCTTGCCTTGGGCGGCCGGCGACCCTATTCACCGCGAATGAAGTTCTACGGGTACGCCGGCTGCGGCACGTGTCGCAAAGCCAAGAAGTGGCTCGAAGACCGCAACGTCGCCTTCGACGAGCACCCGATCCGAGACACGCCGCCGTCGAAAGCCGAGCTGAAGCGGATGCTGGGCCACCTCGACCAGCAGACCAAACGCCTGCTGAACACCTCGAGCAAGGACTACCGGGAGCTTGGCGGTAAGGCGTATTTCGAGGGGCTGTCGGTCGACGAGACGATCGCCGTCCTCCGGACCAACGGAAACCTGATCAAACGCCCCTTCGTCCTGACCGACGACGACGGCACAGTCGGGTTCAAGCCGGAAGTATGGGCGGAGAAGTTCGGCCCCTGAGCCGCCTCGTCACTGGGCCATGGAACGCGTCGATGGGTATGACGACGTCTGTGGCCTTTTGGCCCGAGCGGAGTTTCAGGATCTCGAGGGGCCCGACGGCCATCGCCAGGTGAGACGACCACCTCCGGGTGAGCAAGATCCCACGCCGGACGATCTCTATGGGACCGCTCGCAGTTTCAGCGGCCAGCCCGCAACAAGACGGCAAAGATGTGGCCGCGGCAACACAAGACTGTGCTTGCGTCACCGAGCGACGCCATGTATGGCCGTGTCACTTGCAATTCGCAGAACTCGGGCTCAACCCCACGCTGCTCAACAACCTGCAGCGACAGGGTTACACGAAGCCCACGCCTATTCAGGCCCGGTCCATCCCATCTCTCATCGCCGGACGTGACCTCCTCGGTCTCGCCCAAACCGGCACCGGAAAGACCGCCGCGTTCGCGTTGCCCATGCTGCACGCCCTCGCGAAGCGTCCCTTGCGGTCCACCAAACGCCGCGCGCCGCGCGCGCTGGTGCTCGCCCCGACCCGTGAGCTCGCGGGCCAGGTTCAGGCCAGCATCGAAGCCTACGGCCGAGGACTCGGACTCGACAGCGCGGTGATCTTCGGCGGCGTCGGTCAAGGGGCCCAGGTCGCCAAGCTCAAGGCCGGCATCGACATCCTCGTCGCGACCCCCGGCCGCCTGCTCGACCTGTTCAGCCAAGGACATCTCCGGCTGGACGCGGTCGAGATCCTGGTGCTCGACGAAGCCGACCGCATGCTCGACATGGGCTTCATCAAGCCGATTCGACAGATCGTGGAGAAGCTGTCCACCCGGCGACAGAGCCTCCTGTTCTCCGCAACGATGCCGCGAGCCATTCGTGGGCTGGCCCAGGAGCTGCTGGACGCCCCGGTGGAGGTGAGCGTCGCGCCCAAGGTCGCCACGACGCCGCTCGTCGATCAGTACGTTTGCTTCGTCGATCAGAACGACAAGCCGAGCCTGCTCGCCCACGTCTTGGCCCAGCCCGACGCCGAGCGGGTCATCGTCTTTACCCGCACCAAGCGTGGCGCGGATCGGGTGGCCAAAAAGATGAGTCGGGTGGATATCGAGGCGGCGGTCATTCATGGCAACAAGTCGCAAAACGCGCGGGTCCGGGCGCTCGACTCGTTCAAGAGCGGTCGGGTTCGGGTTCTCGTCGCGACCGACGTCGCGGCCCGAGGCATCGACGTCGATGGCGTCAGCCACGTCGTGAACTTCGACCTGCCCAACGAGCCAGAGAGCTATGTCCACCGCATCGGCCGCACCGGGCGAGCCGGCGCGACGGGGCTCGCCCTTTCGTTCTGCGATGACAGCGAGCGACCGTATCTGCAGGCGATCGAGCGTCTGGCGAAAAAGAAGCTGACCCGCCTCGACCTGCCCGCCGCCCTTGCCGAGACCCGCGCTCCGACCGACCGACCGACCGCGAATCATGGGCCCATGAACAGCCCGCGCGCAGGTCGGACCCGACCGAACGCCCAACGACGAACCCGCGGTCACGGCCGTACAGCAACCGCGGCCGGAACCGGCGGCGGCCAACGCCGCCGTCGCGAGGCCGCGCTCACGAGTACGCGCTAAACGACCTGGTCTTTACGGCGGCTATTGGCGATAGCGACCCCCATGCGGATGTCGCCCGACGACCGAGCGTATCGCGAGGCGTTCATGATGGCCCTCGGCGCGGCCCTGCAGCGATGGGGCATTCCGGCCCATCGGCTCGAGGACCGGATGACCGAGGTGGCCGAGCGGCTGGGCCTGGCGGCCCAGTTCTTCTCCACCCCGACCTCCCTCACCGCCGGCTTCGGCGATCTTGCGGATCAGCGCGTTCGCCTCATGCGGGTGGACCCCGGCGCGGTGGACCTGT
>JANQQN010000458.1 GCA_028289325.1 Myxococcota bacterium
CGGTGGCGCAGCGCACGCGAAGCTCGACCATCGCGTCTCGAGCGGCTCGATTCGTCTGGGTCATGCTCGCCACCAGCGCCCGCGTCTCGGCCGCGGATCGCGCCTCGGCCTTCATGGCCTGGTACAAAACACCCGTGCCGAGGGGCTTCGTCAGCACCAGCACATCGTTCGCCTCCGCGCCCTGGTTCGTGGTCATCCGCCGCGGATCGACCTGCCCGGTCACTGCGAACCCCAGCCTCAGCTCACGATCCTTGAGCGTGTGTCCCCCGAGCAGGGGGGCGCCGTGACTCGCGAGGAGCGTTCCCGCCGCCTCCATCATCGGCGCCACCGCCCGTGGGGGCAGCGCCGACGGCAGCGACAGGATCGCCACCGCGGACGTCGGCTGCCCGCCCATCGCGTACACGTCGCTGATCGCGTTGGCCGCCGCCACCTGACCGAAGGTCGCAGGGTCATCGACGATCGGGGTGATCACGTCGACGGTATGGACCAAAGCGCGGTCCTTGCGGTCATCGGGAAGACGGACGACGCCGGCGTCATCCGACGACGACATATCGACCAGGACATCGGTCCCGGCCGCCGCCGGCAGGCGTCCCAACATCTCCTGCAGGTCGCCCGGACCCACCTTGGCCGCTCAACCGCCCGACAGAGCGTACTGAGTGAGCCGGATGCGCTTGCCCATGGGGCGTTTAAAGGCCGAACGCGCCCAGGGACGCAAGGGCGGCCACCGTCGCCGGGTGAAGATCCGGATGCGCGTCGGCGGCCAGCCGTGCGAGGTCCTGGGGATGATCGACATCATAGGTGGGGGCCAGCTCGACGATGGGAACGTCGGCCCGCGCCGCCGCGGCCCGGGTCGCCGCCATGACCTCTGAGGTCGACCACGGAATGTCGGTCAGGACGGCTGGCGTCGGCGCCGCAAATCCGATCAGCGCGTAGCCACCGTCCTCGGTGGGGGCCACGACGACCGGCGCCGGCCCGCCCTCGCCCCCCTCGGCGAGGACCTCGAACGCCTCCACCAGCCGCGCCTCGGGCAAGGTGGGGCTATCGGAGCCCATCACCAAGACGTGGTCAGCGGCGCCCGTCTCACGCGCATGATCGATCCGGGCCCCGAGCCCATCGCCGGCCTGAGGGACGACTCGCCAGCCGTCGGGAACCAGCGCCTCCGCCTCCGGGAGGCGATCCTGTTCGGCGAGCGCGCATGCGAAGACCCACGCTGCGGTCGGGGTGGCGCGCTGAACGAGACGGAAGGTGTCGACGAGGAACGCGCGGTACAGGTCGGCCGCCTGCGCCGGCGAAAGCGACGTGGTCAGCCGCGTCTTGACCCGGCCCGGCCGGGGCAACTTGCCCATCACCACCACTGCGCGAGACACGTCGTGGTCCGTACGCCAAGCGACCGCCGAGGTCCAATCAGTCTTACCCGACCAACGACGCGATGGGCGGCTCGGCCGGCTCGCAGGCCTCGGTGGCGTGAAAATGGGTGTAGTCGATGTATCGATCGCCGTCGGGGCCCGTCCGAACGAGATCGATGTACCGGCGGTCGAACTCGATATCCGGCCACGCGTACGCATAGCGGGCGTGAACGGTCTGGGCGAGGATGCTGTCGGTGCCGGAAAAGGTGACCAGGATGGTGGCCTCTTCGTCCTGCAGCGACGCCGCGGTGGCCCCGAACAGCGGGCTCGACTCCTCGATGGGACTGTAGGCCGTCCACCCCAGGCTGAAGACCGGGGTTCTCGCGCGCCGAAGCGGCAGGTCGTAGAACCGCCGTAGCCGCTCGCCCTCGAGGGTGACCTCGTTTCGAATGATCACCAGCGACATGCTCGCCTCGACGATCTGGTTGCTGCGCTCGTTGGCCATGCGAAACATGAACACCCGCTCCCCGTTGTGGGTGCCGATGATCGCGGTTCGGCTGAAGCGAACCCGGCTCGTCGGGGTCGCGAATTTGGCGAACAACAGACCGGTGGCCATCGCCGTATACAGAAGCCCGACCAACACCTCGACGGTGACCACGACGTTGCCGTACAGGCTATCGGGCGCCATCCCTCCGTAGCCGATGGTGGAGAACGTCTGCACCGAGAAAAAGAACGCATCGAGAAACGAGTCGCGTGTCCCGCCGGCCACGGCGTTTCCCGGCAGCCAATACACCCACGCGAAGAACAGATTCACGACCAAGTACCCGCCCGCAAGCAGCAATAGAGCCTGCTTCCAGGTGGTCTCGAGAAGGAAGTGATACAGGTCCGACCACCAGCTCGTGCGCATCCCGACCCGGCGGATGTTGACCGTGCCGTCCGGATTCATGATCCGACGGGGTGGTGGGGACGCTGCCATGGATACGAGTTTGAGCGGGCGGCGGCAGGGTCACAACCGAAGATTCCGCGAAAGCGGAGCCGGTTCGGGGCGAGGGCTCGCGGGGCGGGATCGGGTGTAGATCTGCCGGAGGCCACCCGTCACCGCGATCCGCCGAGAAGGCAGGGGCGATGTTCCGTTCGGTTCGCTCGGCTGGTAGCGTTCACGCCATGGGAACGACGATCGACATAGCCCGCCCCGACGGTTCCACCTGCCCCGCCTATCACGCCTCGGCCGACGGTCCGGGCCTGGTGGTGGTCCAGGAGTGGTGGGGCCTCAACCCGCAGATCAAGACCACCGCGGATCGATTCGCCGCCGCGGGGTTCAACGCCGTCGTGCCCGACCTTTACCGCGGCAAGCTCACGACCGACGCCGAAGAAGCCAACCATCTGATGACCAACCTCGACTTCGGTAACGCGGTCGTCGATGTGAAGGCGTGCCTGCAGCACCTCAAACAGGGGGGCGCGAAGGCCGGCGTGCTCGGGTTCTGCATGGGCGGCGCGCTCACCATCCTCGCCGCGGTCAACGTACCGGAGACGGACGCTGGGGTGTGCTTTTACGGCATTCCTCCCGCCGAATTCGCCGACCCCGCGACCATCAAGATCCCGTTCATGGCGCACTTCGCAACCGTCGATGACTGGTGCACGCCGGAAGCGGTCGACGGACTGGAGAACAAACTCAAAGCAGGCGGTGTCGACTACGAGCTGTTCCGCTACCAAGGTCGCCAACACGCGTTCATGAACGAAGCGCGACCCGAGGTGTACGACGCGGAAGCCGCGAAGGTGGCCTGGGACCGCTCGGTGACCTTCCTTCGGGGCAAGCTCCAGGCTTGAACCCTGGCCGCGCGCCCCGCCGAAGGCCGGACGCCGCTACCGTTCGAGGTCGAGCGATCGAAGCGCGGCCCGGGCGACCTCGCGAGGTGACTTCTTCTCTCGGTCCACCTCGCCGTTCAGCTTGCGCATCGTCTCTTCGGTAAACGCACCGAGCAGCGGTCGAAGCGCGGCCACGACCTCGGGGTTGGCGCGAGCGAAGGCCCCGTTAAGCAGGACGATGCCGTGGTACGGCGGGATCGCGTGGCGGTCGTCCTCCAGCACCGTGAGGTCGTAGGCGTCGATGCGCCCGTCGGTGGTGTAGGCGGAGATCACGTCGACGTCGCCCTCGGCGACCGCCGCGTACATCAGGGCGGAGTCCATGGTCCGTCGTTTCTTGAACGCCAACGCGTACTTCTGCTGCACCGACCGCCACTCCGGTCGCCCGAAGAACTCGAAGTCCGCCGCCGCCTCCAACGACGGCGCGTGGGCCACGAGCTCCGACAGCGTGCGGATGGCCAGTCGCTCGGCCATTCGGCGCCGAACCGCGAACGCGTAGCGGTTCTCGTAACCGAGCGACCCCAGCATCACCACGTCGTGCTCTTGGGCCAGGACTCGCTCGACCTCGTCGAGAATCGCGTCCCGCTCGTCGGGGGGCGCGCCGCGTTTCATCACGTTGGTCCAGATCGTTCCCGAAAAATCGAGGTAGACGTGAAGGTCGCCGGTCTTGAGCGCTTCGAAGACCACCGCGGACCCCAACGATTTGGTCTGCTCGGTCCGATAGTCGGTCGCGTCCTCGATCCGGGCGCCGAACAGCTCCCCCATGATGTACGCTTCGGTGAACGCTTTGGTGCCGACCTGAACGACCGGCCGCCCGTCGGACAGCAGGCGCTCGGCCGCAAACGTATACGCGGTGTACCCGTAGATCAGACCGACGGCGATCAGCGACGCGCGGATGCGCCCGCGGTGTCGAGCCTCGACGGCCTTTTGCGCGAACCGGATCAGCCCGTCGAGAACGATGGCCAGCCCGGCTGACGCCACGCAGCCCACGGTCACCGCGGTGAAGTTTCGAGTGTTGAGCCCGGTGAATATGTAGTTGCCCAGGCTCGGGGCGCCGATAGGCGTGGACAACGTGGTGGTTCCGATGACCCAGACCGTCGCCGTCCGCACGCCCGCCACGATCACCGGCAGCGCCTGCGGAAGCTCCACCCGCCACAACTGCTGGCGGTCGGTCATACCCACCCCTTTCGCGGCCTCCTTGAGCGCGTCGTCGACGCCGAGGACCCCGGTGAGGGTGTTCTGGAGCATCGGCAGCATCGAGTACAGGGTCAGCGCCACCAGGGCGGGACCGTAACCAATGGCGCTGATCTCGACGCCGAACCAGTCTTCGGTGAGGGCACCGAGAGCACCGAGGGCGGGAACCATGAACGCGAGCAAGGCCAGGCTAGGGATGGTTTGAATCACCCCGACCGCGCCTAAAATGGTCGGCTCCCATCGACGGCGTCGGGTCAACAGCACCCCGAGGGGAACGCTGATGACCAGGCCCAGCAGCAGCGCGACCAACGACAGCTGAAGGTGAGCGGCCAGCAAATCCGGCAGGCGCTGAAGCTGTTCTCGCACGTCAGCCCGTCTTGACGCCCACGATGTACGCGTTCCAGGCCGGGTCGCAGGTCCCGTACTTCTGCTTGCTGTATTGGCCGGTTCCTTCTCCGTCTTCGTCTTCGTCTTCCCAGTACACGTCGACGTGATCGAAGCCCGCCTCGAGCAGCACTTCTCGAACCTCGGGAATGGTCCAGATACGCCAGTCGTACACGAACGCGTCCTTCATCTCGCTTCGGTCATCGAACCGGAAATGGATCTTGTAGATCCCGAAGGCGTTGATCGGATCGTACTTGTGTTGCTCCCAGACGTACGTGAAGCCTTTGAGGTCGCGTTCGTCTTCCCGTTCGTCCTCGATGGACTCGTAACCTCCGAAGAGATCGAGAATGAAGACACCTTGCTTCTTGAGGTTGCCGAGCGCGACCTTGAAGTAGTTTCTCAGCTCGTCTCGGGTCTTGAAGCAGCAGTACGAGAAGTTCTGCGCGGTGATGATGTCCGCGGGCGGGGTCTTCGCGGTCCGAACGTCGCCCTCGACGAAATGGACCAGATCTCGTCGCGGCTCGGGAACGAGGGGCAAGTTGAATTGCTGCCCCCATGCCAGGGGTTCGGCGTCGAGATCGACCCCCCACGCCTCGCGCTCCCCCCGCTTGCCGACCCACTCACAACATACCGCGGCCGTGCCGCAAAAGTCCTCGCGAAGACTCTGCGCGGCCTGCTTGAAGTTGCTCTTGTACACCCGCTGGAAGAACTTCACGTCGACATCGGGCGCCTGCACGGACTGCAGGTACAATTCGTAGCGATCCGCACGAGCGGCCATCGAGTCGCTCGCGAGGCGAATCTGCTTCTTCCTTGGGCTTTTCTTCTTGCCCTTCTTCTTCTTGCCCACGGCTCAATCCTTGTCGTCGCTAAAAACGCTGGGCAACTTGCGCGCAATGCGGTCGCGGATCCAGTGGCCATCCCACCATTCGAGGGGGGTGACCGGTAGGCCGCTCAGCATCATCGTGAAGTGCAGGTGGTCGCCGAGCGCGAGGCCAGTAGCGCCCGTTCGTCCGATCGTCTGTCCGCGCTTGACGCCGTCGCCGACATTGACGCTGACCGACGAGCAGTGCGCGTAGAGGCTCATGAGCCCCAGTCCGTGGTCGATCACCACCGTGTTGCCATAGATACCCAGGTATTCGGACATGACCACGATGCCGTGGTTGGCCGCGGGTATCTCGGCCCGGCGGACCGAGGCGAGATCGAAGCCCAAGTGGTCTTGCCGGTCGATCTCTTTGCCTTGGAATCGATACGTACGTCGGTCCGCGAAGCTCGACACGACCTTCGCCGGCATCTGAACGAACGGTTCGGTCCACAGGAACCGAGGCTGGGTTTGCTTCGCGATCTCGACGAGGCGGGCGTTGTTGACCTTACGAAGGTCACGATTGATGAGAATGTAGTTGTCCAGCAGGTTGCCCTTGTCCTCTAGCTCCGGGGTCCGAGCTCGGATCTTGGGAACCACCTTCTCCATTACCCGCTTCGACACGTTGATGGTGTCTTTGGAGTACGGCTTCGCCTTGAAGTTCTCGATGAACGGGACGGAGGCCTTGTTGCCCACGTCGTCTTCCGCCGTCAAAACGACGCCCTCTACCGAGCTCATGTCGTACGGAATCGCGAACAGCGCCACTCGGGCGTCCGCTTGGCCGTTCGGGTGTGGATAGCCCGGGAAGAACCAATCTCCGGCCTGAACACCGTCCCGGACCGAGGTCGGACCCACCGTATAGGTCACCGCTTCCGAGCCGCCTTGACGCACGTAGATCTCGCGGGCCGTGACCTCCAGCGCGGGAGGCGTCAGCCGCACCGGCAGCGGCCGTTCCTCAACCGTCTCCCGGGCCTGGTACAGCCACGTCGCGGCGCCGGTGGCCACGATGCGGATCGTGGCCGTCCCTTCCTTCAACGACGGCTGATGGGTCTTGCCGACGAATAGCGGGAGGGTCGATTCGTCGGTCTTCGGACCCCACGGCCACCATGCGGGCTGAGGCGCGAAGGTCTCCTCGGCCAGCTGGATCGACTTGTCGTTCTGCACCAGGGCCACAGACACGTTGACCAGGCCCCGCAGCGGTTCGCGAACCACGACGGTGACCGAAGTCTGTTTGCCGATGGCCGATTTGTCGGTGGTCAGAGAAACGGTCGGCTTCCCGCCAACACGAAACCCGACGTAGAAGAAGGCCGCCGCAAGGATGACCATCACAACGAAGATCAGCAGCGGCCCGCGGTTTTTCTTGGGGCGACCCCCGAGGGGTATGTCCATCGGCAAGGGCGGTTACCTCGCCGAGCCTGCATGGCACGCGCGGCGCTCCTACTCAAGGGATTCGCGGGTTGGAAGCGAGCATCGAAGGCGCGTGGCCCGCGCTACGCCCAGCCTTCCGCATTCGGGATGCCGGGGACGTGGTGGGTGAGGCCGTCGAGGGCCGACCGCCGATCGGTGCTTCGGCGCCGGTGGGGTCCGCCGTCGAGGGCCGTCGCGAGCCGATGGTGTTTTGACAAGAACCGCTGAAGACCCGACGGGTCCGCTCGGCCAAGCGTATCGAGACGCTGAAGAAAAGCCTCGATCTGCGCCTCCGTCCGCTCCTCGCCGCCGTCGGAAGGCCGGCCTACAGCGGGACCGCGGCGAGAACGGCGGCGCGGTCCGGGGGCGGTCGACCTCTCCTGCTGGTCTATCCAGCGCTCGAGGGCGGCGGCGACGGGGTGCAGCGCGGTCCACGCGTCATCGATGCGCTGGCGCCCTTGGTCGATGACCACCGCCCCGGCGCGGCTCTGGATCGGTAATCCCACGTCGCTCCCTCAGGCCGTTCTCGGCCCGCTTCGTCTATCGGATTCTTAGGCCGATCGTTGCGTCATTCCAAGCCAGGAAGCATCGGGGTCCCCCCGACGGAAACCTCGGCCGGCATCAGCGACGGCCGCTGCCCGGTCCGGATCGCCGACACCACTTCGTCGACCGCCGCCTGGTCGGCCTGAAGATCCACGGCGCTGATATCCAGGGTCAGGACAGGGCAGTGTGTGTAGTGAGCGAAGTAGGCCCGATAGGCCTCCGACAGCCGCGCGATGTACCCCGGATCCATGTTTCGCTCGTAGCTGCGCCCCCGGTCCGCGATTCGGCGCAGGGTCTCATCATGGCTGGCCATCAGGAGGACGACGAGGTCCGGCTGGGGGACCTGCGGACGAAGAACAGCGTACAGATCTTCGTAGATCGCCATTTCCTGCGGGTTCAACGTCTGCAGGGCAAACAACCGATCCCTGTCGAACATGAAGTCCGAGATCGTCATCTGAGCGAACAGATCCCCCTGCAACAGCTCCTCCTGCTGGCGAAACCTGGCCATAAGAAAGAACAGCTGGGTCGGCAGCGCGTTGGCCTCCGGGTCCCGGTAGAAATCGTGAAGGAACGGGTTGTCTTCGAAGCGTTCGAGGACCATCCGCGCCTGCAGCCGCCGCGCGAGCTGATGGACCAGGGTCGTCTTTCCGACCCCGATCACCCCCTCGACCACCACGTATCTCGGGGTCCAGCTTCGGCCCGCACCCGCCGGCACCCGATCCGATTAGCCCGGGCATGGGCTCGGTGTCCACCGACGTGCAATGATATCCCATGTGTCGGAACATCAGGCCGCTGTTCAACTTCGAGCCGCCCGCGACCGACGAGGAGATCCGGGCGGCAGCGATTCAATACGTGCGTAAGGTGAGCGGGCAGCCTCGGCCCTCGGCCGCGAACGCCGAGGTATTCGCGCGGGCGGTCGACCAGGTTGCGGCCGCGACCCGGGCCCTGGTGGACGGGCTCACGACCTCCGCCGCGCCGAAGAATCGCGAAGTCGAGGCGCAAAAAGCCCGGGCTCGGTCGGCGAAGCGTTTTGGCTGAACACCGCCCGCCGCCTGCCCTCACCCGCTGTCCGGCCTGGGTTGCGGATGCCGTCTTCTACGCGATCATCCCGGATCGCGCGACGCCCCCGACCACCGCGGAAGCGGCCCGGTTCGACGTCCTCGAGCCGTGGTCCGATCCACCGGCCCACCGCGCCTACAAAGGCGGGACCCTCGATGGCATCATCTCCCACCTGGATCGTTTGGTCGACCTCGGGGTCACCGCCCTGTACCTGACCCCTCACTACGTCGGCCCCACCTACCATCGATACAAGCCGCAAGATCTCTTTCGAACGGATCCTCTGCTCGGGGGAGACGAGGCGTTCGACCGCCTTGTCGCTGCCGCGAAGCAACGTGGCCTGCGGATGATCGTCGACGGCGTGTTCCACCACGTCAGCATCGGTCACCGCGCCTTCGTCGATGTCTTGGAGTACGGGCCCACGTCGGCGTTTCGCGACTGGTTTCATATTCATCGCTTCCCGGTCGACCCGTCCCGCCGCGACGACCCGGGATACCGGTGTTGGAACCACAACCCGTCGATGCCGGTGTTGAACCACCGCCACCCCGCGGTCCGCGAACATCTGATCGCCGCCGCCGTCCACTGGACCCGGCGCGGCGTAGACGGATGGCGGCTGGACGCGCCGGAGGGGATCGAAGACCCAAAGCTATGGCCCGCGCTTCGAGCGGCGGTCCGAGCCATCGATCCCGACGTGTACCTCGTGGGAGAAATATGGACGGACCCCTCCCCTTGGCTGGGCCCTGAACACTGGGACGGCGCGGTTCACTACCCGTTGCTGTACACGATCCGAGAATGGATCGGCGGCGAGCAGCTGGCCCTCGACCACGGACCGAACGCGTCGATTCCCTCGCCCCCGATCGACGCCAAGACCTTCGCCCAACGGCTCGAAGGCCTTCATGGTCGGCATTTCATCTGGCAGCAGCTAAGGATGCTCACCGCGGTGTCCACCCACGACATCGCTCGCCTCGGCCATGCCTTCGGCGACGACGGACGAGCGATCGAGCTCGCCAACGTCTTGCTGTTCACTCTCCCCGGCGCGCCGTGCGTGTATTACGGGGACGAAGTCGGGATGACCGGAGGCTTGCCGCCGGACAACCGGCGCGGATTTCCCGCCGACCCTTCCCAGTGGCGCGACGACCTGCTGCAACTGCACCGCGACCTCATCGGACTGCGCCGACGATCCCCCGCCCTGCGCCGGGGTCGACTCCGGATCATGGAGGCCGGCCACCAACACGTCGTCTATGCCCGTGAGCTCGGAGGGGAGCAAGTCGTTGTGATGATCAACAACGGTGTCGACGAAGCCACGGTTCAGTGGCCCAAACGGGACCGGTCCGGCAGCCGAGTGGTCTTCGGCGCGCCCGAGCTCGTTCAAGATGGTGCGAAATGGACGGTACGCCTGGCCGGCCGCAGCTGCGCGATCGTACGCTCCACCGGGGACCGGCGACGGCGCGTACAGGGCATGAGCGAACGGGATCTAGACTCGGTGGTCATCGGCAACATCGGGATCGACACCAACGTTTATCTTCCACCGGGGTTCTCGTCGGCGGGCGCAGAGTCGGCGTTCACCGACAACGAGGACACGATCGGACAGGCGGGGGGCTTTTCTACCTTCGGCTACGCCCGACTCGGGCTGAAGGCGGGGTTCATCGGTTACGTCGGCCTGGATCCCCTCGGCCGGTACATCGAAGCGGAGCTCGACAAAGCAGGCGTCACCACCGCGCTGTTCGTCGATCCCGCGGGGACCAGCCGCAGCATCAACCTCATGCGACCGGACGGTACCCGTCGAAACTTCTACGACGGCAAGGCGCATATGACCCTCGCCCCTGACCTCGCGGCGTGCCGGGCGCTGATCGATCGCGCCCGACTGCTTCACGTCCATCTTCCGAACTGGGCCCGCCAGCTGCTCCCGTACGCGCGGGAGCGGGGCGTACCGATCGCGTGCGACCTGCAGGACATCGAGAACGTCGACGATCCGTACCGGCACGACTTCATCGAGGCCGCCGACTACCTGTTCTGCTCGGCGACCAACTTCGATGATCCGCGTGAGATCGCTGACGCGCTCCTGCGCCGCAACCCTAAGGCCACGGTGGTCCTCGGCCTCGGCCGGAACGGCGCGATGCTCGCCGACCGCGACGGCCACGCCCGCTTCGCGCCGGAGAACGATCCACGGCCGGTGGTCGACACCAACGGCGCCGGCGACAGTCTGGCCGTCGGTTTTCTCACCGCTCGGGTCATCGAGGGCCGCCCTGCCGAAGAGGCGATTCGATGGGGCCAGATCGCCGCCCGCCACGCGTGCACGCTCAGGAGCAGTCTCGACCTCATCACCCGACCGGAACTCATCCAACGAGCCCAGACCAGATGACCGCGCTGATCGCTCTGCACGTGGCGTTCCTCCTCGCGGTGACCTCCAACCCGTTTCACTTCGGGGAGTTCGAGCGGATGGGCTTCGTCTCGTGGTGGGCCGGACCGCGAGACGTGGCCGCCAACGTAGCCCTGCTGATGCCGTTGGCCCTCGCGCTGAGAGCGAGCGGGGCCCGCTGGTGGATGGTGATCGCGGGCGGGGTGGGCGCCAGCGCCTTCGCCGAAACGCTGCAGCTGTTCAACACCCGGGTCACGAGTCCCATCGATCTCGCCGCGAACACCTGCGGCGTCGTGCTCATCGCGGCCCTGCCCAAGCTGCAGGCGAGCTGGCTGCGGGCACCGGTGGCGATGATCCCGGTGCTGTGGTCCATCGGGCTGACGTGGCGACTGCTGCCGCCGGTGACCGTCTGTGTCGCGGGCGCGCTCATCGTGGGGGTCGCCGTAGGCCTGGCCGCGCCGTGGGCCCGATGGACCTCGCTCGTGTGGTGTGCGGTGGCCGTCGCTCCGATCGCCGCGCACAGCCGCACGGCGACCCTAGCCCTCGTTGTCGGTGGATTGCTGAGCGCGCTCAGCATTCGCCGCCCGTTACCCCCGATCGCCGCCGCCATCGGATGCGCCGCGGCCGGTCTGCTCATCCTCTCCACCGCGGACCCCGAATCGCTGTTCGGACATCCGTCGCTGCGATGGCGAATCTACGCCGGAATCCTGTTCACAAGCCTCGCCGCCGCGCCGATCGTCGTCGCCGTATTGCTGCGCTCCCCTCGCCCCCGATCCCCGATATACTCGGACGGTGGCGCGCCCCCATCAAGAGCTCCTCCGTGAGATCCGAGGCGCGCTCGAGTCGCGCGCCGACCCCGACAAGGCGGGCCCCATGCAGGCCTACATGAAGTCAGAGATGCCGTTCCTGGGCGTCTCTTCCCCCGAACGCAAGGCAGCTTACCGAGAGGTGTACCGTCGCATCGTCATCGACGATCCCGCGCTCTGGGAGGCGACGGCGCGGGCGCTATGGGACCGCGCGACGCATCGCGAGTACCGCTACGCGGCGATCGCCCTCACCGGCCAGCGGCCGTACCGCCGCTTTCAAACCATCGACGTGGTGCCGATGTACGAACACTTCATCGTCGACGGGGCATGGTGGGACTACGTCGACGAGCTCGCGATCCATCGGATCGGGCCTCTGCTCGACGTGGCCCCGACCTACATGCGGAAACTGATGCGATCGTGGTCGGTCGACGAAGACCGCTGGCGCCGCCGAACGTCGATCATCTGCCAGGTGGCCAAGAAGGGCGACGCGGATCTCGAGCTGCTCTACGCGTGCATTGAGCCCTCGATCGACGCCCAAGACTTCTTCTTGCGCAAGGGAATCGGCTGGGCGCTCCGGCAGATCGCGTGGCACGACCCCCAAGAGGTCATCCGCTACGTACGCGTCCACGCCGACCGGCTGAGTGGGCTCTCGAAGCGCGAAGCGCTGAAGAACGTCCTCAAACAGGGGCTCATCGACGCTCTACCCTGATCGTGATAGCGCGCGCCCCTGCGTCTGCTGTCCACCATTTCGCGGATCGCGAGCGGGTTGCTCGTCGGGGTCGCAGCCCGCACCTCCGCGCCAACGCCGCAGCGTCCCGCCGTCACCGGCTCGATGCCGGCCCGCCCCCCGACCGCCGTCCTCCGCGACAAAGTCGCCCAGTTCGCCTCCGCTATTCTGACCGCCAACGTTTCGACGTTGCCCCCGTCGGAGCGTAAGGCCCTCGATCTCGTCATCGATGCGGCTCGCCAGCTCGACCCGATCTTCGATCGACAGGCGTGGGCCAGCAATCCGGCCCACCGAGCGAAGCTCGCGGCCGACGGTTCCGAGCTGGGCCGCCTCAAGCTCGCGTACTTCGACATCATGCGAGGCCCTTGGGACCATCAAGATCACTTCGCGCCGTTCGCCATCGACCGGCCCCATCCGAAGGGCGCCGGCTTCTTTCTATCCGGAGGATCTGACGAAGGGCTGCGTTTACGTCGTACGTCGAGGCCCACCCGCAACAGAGAGCCGACCTCGAGAGCTTGTTCATTGTCGTCCGTCGAAACGGAGCTCTCTCATTCGATCGGCCCCGCCTTCGTCAATAACGACGGCAAAACCGAGATCAGAATGGCGCTGGGCGCCGACTACTCGCCGCTCGAGGAAGGAAAGGCCGAAGTCACGGGAGCCTACAATATCCTGTACCTCATCGACCGCGGCGAGTTCCCGGCCACCTTCCGCCCCCAACTCCTGGTCAGCTACTTCGCCGGTCTGTTTGGAAGCGTACCCTTCGGCGTCGCCGAAGCCCACGGCAAAGGCGCCGCTTTTCAGCTCAACCGCTTCTTCGAAGAAGGCGCGGCCCCCGTGGGGCCGGACGGCAAGCTCACCATCGACCTCAAGCTCCTCGAACAGAGCATCACCGACCTCACCCGCGACCTGTGTCTGCTGCAACACCGAGGCGACGCGACCGCCGTCCGCGAATTTCTTACCAAGCACGGAGTCATGTCCCCGCCGATGGCCGCCGCGCTCGCCAGGCTCGACGGCATCCCCGTCGACATTTGACCCACCTACCCCCTCGCCCAGTCAGCCCCTTAACCCAACCCCGCCCTTCGGGACAGGCGCCAGGACCCTCGGCGACGGGGTGAGCCGGAGCGATATTAACGATGGACCACCGTCAGGCGCCGCCACCGACGGCGCATCGGGAATTTCGCCATGCCGAACCCCAAAGGGTGAGGCTGCGGACCGTCGGACGGGCACGGACGGGCGGCGCG
>JANQQN010000474.1 GCA_028289325.1 Myxococcota bacterium
AGACCGTCTTCGACACCCTCAACGCCAAGGCCGCTCTGTACGCGTGTCGAAAGCTCCTCGACGAGTTGAATCTCGACGTTCCGATCCTGGTCTCGGGCACCATCACCGACGCGAGCGGCCGAACGTTATCCGGCCAAACCACCGAGGCGTTCTACAACTCGATCATCCACGCCAAACCGCTGGTCGTGGGCCTCAACTGCGCGCTCGGCG
The DNA here is from genome assembly GCA_028289325.1 of Myxococcota bacterium. GTDB lineage: Bacteria > Myxococcota > Kuafuiibacteriia > Kuafuiibacteriales > Kuafuiibacteriaceae > JANQQN01. The sequence continues at coordinate 211 of JANQQN010000474.1, forward strand.
CCGAGCAGCTCCGGCCGTACGTCCAGGAGCTGAGCCGCATTGCCGACTGCTACGTCAGCGCGCATCCAAACGCGGGCCTCCCCAACCAATTCGGCGAGTACGACCAAACCCCGGACGAGATGGCCGGCCTGGTCAAAGAGTTCGCGGAGGCCGGGTTCCTGAACATGCTCGGCGGGTGTTGTGGCACCACCCCCGAACACATCGAAGCTATCACCAAGGCCGTCGACGGCGTGCCTCCGCGCCGCCGACCCGAGACCCCGGTTCAGACCCGGCTGTCCGGCCTCGAGCCCCTGAATTTCGACGAGCACAGCATGTTCGTGAACATCGGGGAGCGGACGAACGTCACGGGTTCGGCCCGATTCAAGAAGCTGATCAAAGCCGGCGACTTCGATACCGCGCTTCAGGTGGCCCGCGAGCAAGTCGAGGGCGGCGCGCAGATGATCGACGTAAATATGGACGAGGGCATGCTCGACTCCGAGGCGGCGATGACCAGGTTCCTCAACCTCGTCGCGACGGAGCCGGATATCGCCCGCGTGCCGGTGGTCATCGACTCTTCGAAGTGGTCGGTGATCACCGCGGGCCTCAAGTGCGTGCAGGGCAAGGGGATCGTGAACTCCATCAGCCTCAAAGAGGGCGAAGAAGAGTTCATCGCTCAGGCGAAAGAAATCTTGCGGTTCGGCGCCGCGGTCATCGTCATGGCCTTCGACGAGACCGGCCAAGCCGACACCGAGGCCCGCAAGGTCGAGATCTGTACCCGTTCGTACCGGATCCTCACCGAGGTCGTTGGCTTTCCGCCCCAGGACATCATCTTCGACCCCAATATCTTCGCCGTCGCGACAGGCATCGAGGAGCACAACAACTACGGGGTCGACTTCATCGAAGCGACACGAACCATCCGTGAGACCCTTCCTCACGCTCGAATCAGTGGGGGTGTGAGCAACTTCTCCTTCTCGTTTAGAGGCAACAATCCGGTTCGAGAAGCGATGCACTCTGCTTTTCTGTACCACGCGACCCGGGCCGGAATGTCGATGGGCATCGTCAACGCCAGCCAGCTCGCGGTCTACGAAGACATCCCGAAGGACCTGCTGGAGCGAGTCGAAGACGTTCTGCTCAATCGACGACCGGACGCCACGGAGCGGTTGGTGGAGGTCGCGGACTCGGTCAAGGGTCAGAGCAAGACGTCCAGTACGGACATGTCCTGGCGAGAGCAGCCCGTCGCCGAGCGGCTGACCCACGCTCTGGTCAAAGGCATCGCCGACTTCATCGAGTCGGACACGGAAGAGGCCCGCCAGCAGTTTGCGCGCCCCATCCAAGTCATCGAGGGCCCCCTGATGGACGGGATGAACGTGGTCGGCGACCTGTTCGGCGCGGGGAAGATGTTTCTTCCCCAGGTCGTCAAGTCGGCTCGGGTCATGAAGAAAGCGGTCGCCTACCTGGTGCCGTTCATCGAGGAAGAGCGGCGAAAGACCGGGGGCGGAAACGTGCAAGCCAAGGGCCGCGTGGTTCTCGCGACCGTAAAGGGCGACGTCCACGACATCGGCAAGAACATCGTCGGCGTGGTGTTGAGCTGCAACAACTACGAGGTCGTGGACCTCGGGGTCATGGTGCCGTCCCAGAAAATCCTCCACGCGGCGCGGGAAGAGAAAGCCGACATCATCGGGCTGTCGGGCCTCATTACGCCCTCTCTCGACGAAATGGTCCACGTCGCTAAAGAGATGGAGCGCGAAGGTCTCGATATCCCGCTCCTCATCGGCGGAGCGACGACCTCCCGCGCTCATACCGCGGTCAAGATCGAGCCGTGTTATCGACGGGGTCCGACCGTTTACGTTACCGACGCATCGCGATCCGTGGGCGTGGTGGGCAACCTGATGTCCGACACCCAGTGCGCACCGTTCATTCAGAAGGTTCGCACCGAGTACGAGCAGGTTCGAGAGCAACACAAGGGCAAGCAGCAGCGAGTGGCCCGAATCCCCATCGATCGCGCCCGAACCAACCGAGCGGACATCGACTGGTCCATCGAACCTCCCGTCGGCCCCCCGAGGCAGCTCGGACTGACGACGTTCGAGGACTTTCCGCTTGCTCAGCTCGTCGACACCATCGACTGGACCCCATTCTTCCAGACCTGGGATCTCCACGGGCGCTTTCCCAAGATCTTGGAAGACGAGGTGGTCGGGGAACAGGCTCGGGAACTGTACGGCGATGCTCGCCGCATGCTGGATGAGATCGTGCAGGGCAAGCGACTCACTGCGAAGGCCGTGGTGGGCCTGTGGCCGGCCAACGCGGTCGGCGACGACATCGAAGTGTACGATCCCGAGGACCCTACCTCGCTGCTGGGCACCCTATGCTGCCTTCGCCAGCAAGGCATGAAAGCCCGAGGCCGTCCGAACCTCGCGTTGAGCGACTTCATCGCCCCCAAACACACCGGCCTTCGCGACTACATCGGCGGTTTCGCGGTCACGACCGGGGTGGGCCTCGACGAGGTCGTCGCAAAGTATGACGCCGACCATGACGACTACGGGAGCATCATGGCCAAGGCGCTCGCCGATCGTCTCGCCGAGGCGTTCGCAGAGCAGATGCACCGGAAGGTGCGAACCCAGCTGTGGGGCTACGCGGCCGACGAGCGACTCGATAACGAGTCACTCATCAAGGAGGCTTACCAAGGCATCCGACCGGCCCCCGGCTATCCAGCCTGCCCAGACCACACCGAGAAGGCCAAGCTGTTCCAGCTTCTCGAGGCCACGCCCCGCACGACGATCCGCCTTACCGAGAGCTTCGCGATGCTGCCCGCGGCGTCGGTGAGCGGCCTATACTTCGCACATCCCAAAGCCGAGTACTTTGGGGTGGGGCGGATCTCGCGAGATCAGGTCGAGGATTACGCCCGGCGCAAAGGCGTCGAGCTGCGGTTCATGGAGAAGTGGCTGGCCCCGAACCTCGGCTACGATCCCGCGGTCGCGGACGAAGCGACGACCCGGTCGGCCGGTTGAAGCGTCCGTTACCCATCGGGCCGTAGGGCCGCCGGTCCGCGGTTACGGCTTGTGGGGCAGCTCGAGGTCCTTGACGACCTGCTGAAAGCAGGCGTCGAGGGCATCGCCGATCCGTTGCCGGCTGCCGATAGGCTTGAAGCAGCTGGCGGATCGGTCGGCTCGATACAGGACGAGCCAGACGACGCGTGCGCCCTCGAGAACCGCGATGACGTGGGCGATCGCCGGGCCATCCTCGTTGCCTTCGAACACCGCGAAGCTGTTGATGCCCTGCGGGTTTACTCCGCCCTCGACCATCGCGCGCCAGAGCTGGGAACCCGCGTTCCGCCCTTCCACGGAGGAGTTGTGTCCCTCATATTCGATCCGCCCCGCCGCGCCTCGCTCCGTCAGCTCGACCACGCCGGAGAGCTTGCGAGCGACAACCACGTACCGATTGCTCATGGCGGGGATTCCTAGCCGGAGCGCGCCCGTCAGTCGAGCCCGACCGCAACAGGACCGCAACCATAGCCGTCGCCCCCTCCACCCGCCTGCAGTAGCGTGCCCACCGCATGACTCAGATAGTCAGCCTGACCGATGCGCTGCAGGTGGAAGAGGATGACGACGCCTGGCAGGCGTACGTTCAGCCCGGTTACGATGTATTCGGCATTCCTCACGGGGGCTACCTTGCCGCGCTGGGAGCAAACGCGGTCCTCCATGCGTCCGGGCAGCCGGACATCTTCAGCATCACGACCCATTTTCTCCGCAAGTCGACTTTCGCACCGATTCGCTTCGCGGTTCATCGCGTCGGCGCCAGCCGACGTTTCGCGACCTGGTCGGCCATCGCGACGCAAGACGATCAGGTGGTGATGTCGGTGATGGCCTCGGTCGGAGACCGGACCACGTTCACCGGACCACGGTGGTCCCAGCTACCCGGCCTCGAGCTCTTTGCCGACGTGACGCCGAAGCAAAGCTTCGAAGCCATGGGTGACCGGGGCCCCTCGATCGCCGCCATCTGCGGTCTGCAGCTCGACACCTCGAGCGCGGTGTATCTCGAGGGCCGAGTGGGCGAAGAGGCGTCGATTCAAGGGATGGTGACGATGGAGCCCGCGGATCAACTGGCCGGAATCATCGCCTGCGATGTCGGACCGCCCGCGGCGTGGAACGTGCTCGGACCGCGAGGATGGGTGCCCACGGTGGAGCTGACCGCCCACGTCCGCGCTCATCCGGCGCCAGGTTCGCTGCGATTCGTCGCCGAATCTCGATTCATCGCCGACGGGCTGCTGGACGAAGACGCGCTGGTGTACGACAGCGCCGGGACCCTCGTGGTGCAGTCGCGACAGCTCGCGCGGTGGTCCGAACAGTAGGCGCGCCTCTACGGAGACAGCACCCCCACCTGAATGCGGCTCGGGTGCTTCATAGAGCGATAGACGCGGTGAGTGGCCTTCACGAAGTCCGATTCTTTGGCCTCGAAGATGTTGGGCACGTACTTTTGCGGGTTGCGATCGACGAACGGAAACCAGGTGCTCTGCACCTGAACCATGATTCGATGGCCGCGTTTGAAGGTGTGAAAGGTGTCGTGCAGCCGGAAACGAACCTCGGTGACTTTCCCCGGCTCGAAAGGCTCCGGTCGTTCGTAGCTTTTACGGAAGCGCCCGCGCATCACCTCGGCGCGAACGAGCATCTGCCGCCCACCCGGATAGTCATCCTTCTTCTTGCTGTCGACCCACGGTCGCTTGCTTTGGCCGGGCCGCTCCCCGGGATATACATCGATCACTTTGACCACCCAGTCGGCGGCGGACTGCGACGTCGATACGAATAGGCGGGCCTCGATGGGGCCAGCGAGGGTGAGGGGCTCCTCCAGCGGAACCGACTTGTAGACCAATACGTCCGGCCGCCAGGCCGCGAAGCGCTGGTCCTCGGTCATGTAGTTCTTGGCCCAGTTCACGGTGACCTCCATCGTGTACGGGACGGGTTTGGCAGGGTCGCTGACGAACTCGTCGTAAGACTCGGCGTCGTCGGCCGGCGGCGCATCCAGGCCGAGGGCCCCGTTATCCCCCAAGAAGAACTCGACCGAGCGCGCCGATTTGGGCGGCCACTGGTCGAATTCCCGCCAGCGGTTGGCCCCGGTCTCGAACACCGTCGCCTCGGCCAACTTTGGCTTGGGTCCGCCCTTGAGGTGGTGTCGAAAGAACGGCCAGATGATGCGCTCCTGGTAAGACGCCTTGGTCTCGAATCCCCATTGGGCGGAGCCCAGCGAGCGCGCCGACCGTTGCCACTGTCCGTGGGACCACGGCCCCATCACCAGCGCGTTGTAGGTCTTGGGATTCTTGGCCTCGATCGACGCGTAGGTATTGAGCGGTCCGTACAGATCTTCCGTATCGAACCATCCGCCCACCACCAGCACCGCGGCTTTGATGTTCTTGAGGTGCGGAATCAGGTTCCGAGACTGCCAAAAGTCGTCGTAGTTCGGATGCTTGGTCAGTTGATTCCAGAACTCGATCTCGCCCTTGAGGTACTTGTCGTTGAGATTCGACAGCGGCCCCGCGTCGAGGAAGAACTGGTATCCGTCCGGCGTGCCGTGTTTGAAGCGGTCCGGCCACTTCGTGGTTGGCGCCTCGCGCGCGACACCGAACGACGAGAAGAAGTTGAAGGCCAACGGAAGGATGAACGCACCGTGATGGTGCATATCGTCCCAGAACCAGTCGGCGATCGGCGCCTGGGGAGAGACCGCCTTGAGCGCGGGATGGGAGTCGATCGCGCCCGCCGACGTGTAGAAGCCGGGGTACGAGATGCCCCACTGCCCGACCTTGCCGTTGTGGTTCGCGACGTTCTTCAACAGCCACGAAATCGTGTCGTAGGTATCGGTGCTTTCGTCGACCTGGCCCCGCTTCTTGTTCTCGATGTGGGGTCGCATGTTGACGAACTTGCCTTCGGACAGGAAGCGGCCACGCACGTCTTGATAAACGAATATGAAGCCTTCCTTTTCGAACACTGGACTCGGGCCGAGCAAGCCTTTGTACCGATCGAGCCCGTACGGCGCGACCGAGTACGGGGTCCGGATCATCAGGAAGGGGTACGTCTTGGTCCGGTCATTGGGTACGTAGACCGAGGTGAATAGTCGGACGCCATCCCGCATGGGGATCTTGAATTCGAACTTGGTGTAGTGAGCACGGATGTAATCCGCCCGGCTCGGTTCCTTGGCCTGGGCCTTCGCCCCCACGATGAGCGTCGTCCCGACCAAAAGGCACCGTGCGAGCGAGTAAAGGGCAGCGCTGCGCATTCAGAGCGTGTGTCATGACCGGGAGCGAAGACGCAACCATGGACCGAGTCGAGCCTTGCCTTCGGCCCCGCTGGCAGGCCGGCTTGCATGCACCACTGGCCGGCCGCACCGTGGCGAGCGGCCGCCGTTGTGGTTTTCGCTTTGCCCATCAAGGCCACGCCCGAGTAACGAATTTGTCTTCGCCTATGCGGCCGCATTCGGGCGCGAAGGCGCGATTCCTCAAAATGCGGCACCCTTGGGTGTCGATTCAACGCGACCGCGCTAAGGGAAAACAGCGGAGATCGGCGCACAACGCTGTCATGGGCTTGGCAGGGCTGCTCGCCCCGCCGCGCCGTGGTGCGGTGCCAAAACGATGTGAGCACCCGGATTGAATGGAGTCTGGGTCATCAAGCCCCTCGCCGGCGTTTCATGGGCGAGTTCGCGGCTCGGTGGGCTCTGCCTGTTCGTAAGACAACCGCCCACATCCAGGCTCGACGCCACGGCCGAGCGCACTCGCGATCCGGGGGCGCAACGTTCAGATGTTATGGGATTCGCCGAATGTAACCGGTGTGTGTGCGGCCCTTCCGTCAACAGACCTCGGGTCACTCACCAGTGACCTTCCCTCCGGAGACACGCTGCGGGTCCTCGTCATCGACGACGATGACGGCGACGGGAACCTCGTTCGGCACTGGTTGACGGATGCGGGCATGAACGTCGACGTGGTGACCGACCTGGACACCGGCGCCGAGGCCCTGCGAACCCATCTGTACCACGCCGCGGTCGTCGACTATCAGCTGGGCATTCAGAGCGGCCTCACGGTCTTCGACATCATTCGCGACGCGTCCTGCCCCGTCCCGGTGATCGTCTTGAGCGGCAAAGCGAGCCGAGAGCGCGACCTGGTCGCGATGCGGGCGGGCGCCGCCGTATTCATCGACAAGTCGGACATGACGGCGGCCATCCTCGATGGGGCGGTGCGGTACTCGGTCCAGCAGGCCCGCTTGCGCCTCGAGCTGGAGCGCCAGGCGCGTCGCGATCCGCTCACCAAGCTGCATAATCGGGCGAGCACCTGCGAGCGAGTCGACCAACTCTGCGGACGCAGCCTGCGGCTCAAGCGCAGTTTCGCGGTCGGCATCCTCGATCTCGATGGCTTCAAGGCGGTCAACGATCACCTGGGTCACTCGGCCGGCGACGTCGTGCTCCGTACCGTCGCCACCCGCCTGCGGGGGACCATCCGCCCCTACGACTTGGCCGGGCGCCTCGGCGGCGACGAGTTCGTGCTCGCGATGGAGGACATCGACGACCGGGAGGAGGCCGCGAGAATCGGGGCTCGGATCGTCGCTGCCATCGGTGAGCCCATTCCCGTCGGGAACCATACGCCGCCGATTTCCGCCAGCCTGGGGCTCGTTCTTTGTGAAGGCGTCGCCCTGAGCGCAACCGAGCTGCTGGCGATGGCCGATTCGGCGATGTACCACGCGAAGCGATGTGGGCGAGGCCGAGTTGTCGTCGTCGACTCGAACGCGCCTTCCGAGCCGAGATATGCCGAGCGGGGCCTTCGATCCGCGATGGGCGCCGAGGCGGCGGTCTCCGCGGCCGATTCGGCCATCATCCCTGCCGAGCCCTTCGAGCTCGTTCCGCTGCCCCGCAAGTGGGCCGACTAGGGTCGGTGGCGGGCGACGATTGCACGCGACGAGGATCGCCCCTAGGCTCCCGGTAGATGAGCAGGTTCTCTCAGGAGCGATACGTCGAAGCGCTCCGATTCGCGGCCGTCCACCACCAGGGGCAGCGCTGGCCAGGGAGCGAGCTCCCCTATGTGATACACGTTTGTATGGTGGCCATGGAGGTCATCGCCGCCCTCGACGCTGAAGACGTCGAAGACCCAGACCTCGCGGTCACCTGCGCCCTGCTCCACGACACGATCGAGGACACGGCGGCCACGTACGAGCAGATCGCCGATCGTTTCGGTGACTCGGTGGCCGAAGGCGTCGCCGCGCTCTCCAAAGACGCCCAACTGCCCAAGGCCGATCAGATGCCCGACAGTCTTCGTCGGCTTCAGGCCAGCCGCCGCGAGGTCCAGCTCGTCAAGCTTGCGGACCGCATCACGAACCTTGCCGAACCCCCTGCCCACTGGACCGACGACAAGAAGAGAGCTTACCGGACGGAAGCGGAAACGATCGTCGAAGCGCTCGGCCCGAGCTCTCGATACCTGCGATCACGCCTGTCGGCACGAATCAGCGACTACGGGCAGTACATCGGTTGACGGCAGGGGATCGACTGGCGGTCATCTCTTCGGCCGGGGCCACTGATTCGCTCGAATATTCTGCGCCGCGAGCGACGCGGTCTCCTGCACCCGTTTCGCCCGAGTCGGCGCCCGCTTGGCGCCGGCGATCCACTCCAGGATGCCTCGCCGAACGCCGGGCGGAAATCCTTCGAACTTCTCTTTCGCCCCTGGAAACTCTCGGAAGGCGGCCTCGAGGTCCGATGGCACCACCAGCGCGCTCGCCTCGTCGAGCTTCGTCCACGTTCCGTTGCGCTTGGCGGTTTCTATCGCGCGAAGACCGGCCTTCTCCATCAGCCCCGCGGACTGAAGCTTCGCCACGCGGTCCTTGTTGATCTTCGACCATCCGCTGCGAGCTTTGCGCGGCGTACAGAGGAGCATCGATCGCTGCCCGTCGAGCGAACGGGGAAGGCTATCGACCCAGCCGAAGCACAGCAGCTCTTCTACGATGTCGTCGTAACAGACGTGACGATCGCCCTCCGCCTTTTTGAACGTCACGAGCCATATCCCTTCGCTGGTGGTGTGGTGGGTGTCCAGCCATTCTCTCAGCTGGGTCCGAGACTCGACCTGAACACGTTCGAGACGTTCGAGCTTGGAACCACCGATGGCCATCGCGCTTGTTGATGATTCTAGCGAGCCCAGCGCGACCGCGGTTCACGATGTTGCGGTCGGCCCCGCGATGGGTGGATATGTGCGGCCGCGCCCCGTCGGGACACGCTCTTCAGAACCGCTCCGGACGCAAGACATCCACGTCGCTGACGAACACGACCCCGGGCAGCTCGGCGAGAACCTCGTAGAAGTCTTCGAGGATCGACTGAATGATCGCCTCCTCGGCGACGGCGATCAACAAGACGCGCGAGCCCGCCGCGCTGAGACGGTCGGGTGTCCAGTCCCCGCGCGCGCCTCGCCCCGACAAGCAAGGGACGACCGTGTACGCTTGGTTGTCGTGGCGCTCGAGCACCGCCTTGATGCGGGGCATATGCGCGGTTTCGATGATCAGCTCCAGCTTCTTGCGAGAGTAGGTCTGCATGAATTCCTCCTATGAGCCCAGCAGGCTCTGCGCGATCGACGCATAAAGCGGGATGCCAAAGACGAGGTTGAACGGGAAAGTGATGCCCAGCGACAAGGTGAGGTAGTAACTCGGATTCGCGCGAGGCAGCGCGATGCGCATCGCGGCGGGAACTGCGATGTACGACGCACTCGCGGCCAAAGTGATGAGCAGAGTACCGCTACCCACGTCGAGACCGACCAGCCACGCTACGCCGGTGGCCATGAGGGCCGAAAATAGCGGCATGCCAATGCCGAATGACATGAGGGTCGGCGTCAGCGCGCGAGCGGAACGAATCTTGGCCGCGGCCACGATCCCCATGTCGAGCATGAACAGACACAGGACCCCTTTGAACGGCGCATCGATGAACGGAGCCACCTGGCTCCGGCCGTCATCACCGCATGCCATCCCGATGAAGAAGCTGCCCATGAGGAGTACGACGCTTCCATTGAGAAGAACCTCACGCAGCAACGTACCTCGCGAACTAGAGCCCGTCCCCGACAACAGAAGACCCGAGATGATGGCCGGTGACTCCATGAGCGCAACCACGGCAACCATGTATCCCGCGAACGGGATGCTCTGGCTGGTCAGGTACGCACTCGCGGCCACGAAGGTCACCACGCTGATGGAGCCGTAGTGGGCGGCCACGGCGGCGGCGTCGGTTCGGTCCAGACGCGTCATGGACCGAAGGACAAAGAACGCCACCACCGGCAGCAAGAATCCGAGCCCCACCCCGCCCAGCATCGCCCCAAACATCCCGGCATCGCCGCCCGAATGCGCGACCTCGGCCCCGCCTTTGAGTCCGATCGCCATCATCAGATAGAGGGCGAGGCCTTTCGATATCCCCTCCGGCACCGACAGGTCCGACCGAAGCAATGACGCGGCAAACCCTAGAGCAAAGAAAAGTATGAGGGGAGACAGGAGGTTATCGACGGCTGTAGCGAGGACGTCCACGGCCCCACTCTATATGCGATTAGAGTTTCGTCAAACGTTTTTCGCTGAATAGAGCAAGGCCAGCGCCGCTTGGAGACCATCCGCGGGCGCCGACCGCCGGCGGGTTCCGGCATCGTCTTCCGCCCATCGAGCCAGCTCATCGATCGCTTTCGCGACGCACCCTATTGTGTCAGTTTCGCGTCGGACGGTGTGGTCCATGTGGGGGTCTGTCATCTTCCTAACACTCGCATCGCTGGCCGCAAGCGAAGAGCCCAAGCTTCAAACCGGGCGCAGTCAGCTCGCCCGGGCGATGTTCGAGCGGCGATCGAACCATTTCGACCGGGCCCTTGCACTTTTGGACCAGGCGGAAGCGAACCTCACGTCACCTCGACTTCTCGCCGAGGTCTGCCGTCAGCGCGCCATGATCTTTGCCGACACGGACCGCCCGCAACGCGCGGTGCGGAGTTTCATTCGAGCATTCACGCTCGAGCCCAATGCTCCGGACGCCCGGCGCCCTCTCTCCGAGAAGGCGAAGGATGCGTTGGTCTGCGCCCGAAAGCTCCACGACAGCGACCTCGATGAGCGCGCTTGGACGTCACCTCCCTCGGAAGGATGGCAATGCCCTGCCGTCGTAACCACCAGCACGACGACGGGCCGCCCGGCCGGGGCCGGCATTCCCGTTACGGCCGGGGCCGGCATTCCCGTCACGGCCGGGACCGGCATTCCCGTTACGGCCGGGCCCGCGAAGATCGACGCCGAGGCGCGAAGGGCCAGCGATCTCATCAAGACCGCAGCCCAGGCCGAGACCGCGTCCCCCTGGCCCCCACCGACGGCGACGGTCGTCCTCGGCGGGATCTCGCTGGCGAGTCTCGGGGCCGGGGTGGCCATGGGCGCGCTCTCCGCCGGGCAAGCGACGGATGCCGACGCTTCCACCGGCGGCCGAGGGCTCGCCACCGCCGCCAACGTCACCTTCGCCGTCGCCGCCGCCGCCGCGACGACCGCACTGCTGTGGTGGGTTTTGGACGAATGAGTGCTCGACGCCTGAGCGGGACGCTCATCGCCCTCGCGGCGATCGGCTGTGTCGTCGACGGCGTCGATCCCGATCGTACGCCTGTCCTCGCCGACGGCATCACCTGCGCCGTCGACCAGATCATCGTCCGCACACCGTCCGGCTGGCGCTGCAGCAGCACGCCGGCCATCGATAGCGCCCGAACCCCGGTCCTCCCGGAGACCGCGACCTGCGATCCCGGCCAAGCTGTCTTTCGATCGTCCGACGGATGGCGCTGTGAGAACGTCGCGACCTCGGACCTCTCGGTGGCCGTTGAAGAAGCCACCGCCTGCGGTGACGGCGGCGGGCAGCGGGTCACCATCGGCGACCCGGGAGGCACGAACACTTCGTTCGAGATCTGCAACGGCGCCGAAGGGGCGGCGGGCGTCGTCGGACCGCCGACCGAGTATCGTCGCTGGTTCGCCAGGGGCCTCATCCGACCATCCGGCGCGGAATTGCCCCTGTCCGTGCTGCCCGCGAGTTCGGCCGACCCCATTTACCCGAGCGACGACGGACTGGCGTTGGAGACGTTGCCCGGATCCGCCGCGACCGCGGACCTGCGGATCCCCTGCGTCAACGGCGGTCCCGGTGAGGGAGACTGCGGCGGCCGCGACGAGCAACTCGGCATCTCCTTCGCAGCCCCGACGGCCGGGCTGTATCGGATCTGTGCTGAGCTCAACCACGAACTTGCCAGCGTATCGCCGGCCCCCGCGCGAACGTTCTTCAGGCTGGACGAGACGCCCGACAACTCATCCCAAGCCCTCACTGAGGGCGCCTCTCAACGCGCGCACGGGGTCGAAGACGCCCGACAACTCATCCCCATTCGGCTCTGCGACGTGTTCTCGGCCAGCACGGCGGGGCGGGTCACCATTCGTGTCGCGCTTTGGCAACAGGGCGCGCTGGACGAAAGTCTGCTCGTCGGTAGCGTTCTGTTCGACATCGAGCGTCTACCCCCGGCAGAGTAACGCGCGGATTGGCGATGGACCATGCACAAGCGAGCGGAGCCGATGCGATGATCGGGCTCGTCGTCGCCGGGGACCTCACGATCACCGAGTGTCTTGCTCGCGGCGGGACCGGCGCGGTGTACAAAGCGGTCGATCCCACCACCGACCGCCGGGTGGCCATCAAGATCATCAATCAAAAGAGCGGGCCCAACGATGGCGCGTACCGGTGCTTCAGGAACGAGATCCTGTCGTTGGCACGGATCACCCATCCCCATGCGGTACGGCTCTACGATTGGGGGCGAACGCCAGATGGGCACTGGTACATCGTTATGGAGCTGATTCAAGGGCGCTCCCTCGATGACCTTCTGCGCGCTGGACCGTTGCCTCTGGAGCTGGGCCTGAAGATCCTCGACGACGTCGCCGCGGTCCTCGAAGAGGCCCACGACCTGGGCATCGTCCACCGGGACGTCAAACCGGCCAACATCATGCTCCAACGGGTGGGCGAGGAGCAGTTCGTGCGGCTGCTCGACTTCGGCATCGCATTGCTCACTCAGCAGCTGAGCGAGGAGCGCCCCTCGGGCACCCCAGCTTATATGGCACCAGAACAGATTCTGGGGATCGATGTGGACGGCCGCGCAGACATCTACGCGCTCGGCGTCCTGGCCTACGAATGCTTCGGCGGCCGCGTCCCGTTCGACGACCTCACCCCCCACACTGTTATGGCGCGCCAGATTCGGGAGCGACCAGGGCCGCTGGTGGTCCGGACCACCAGCCCCAGTATCCCGCCTGGATTGCCGGACTTCGTGGCCCAGATGTTGGAGAAAGACCCAGACCAGCGGCCACAGTCGGTCCGAGAGGTCCGAGACCGCATCGCCGAATTCCTCAGCATCTACTCCCTGCCTGCGACGTCGACGTTGTCGGGACTGTGGCCCGTATCGGTTGCAGATCGATACGGCCTCGGGGTGGCCGTTGGTGCGCCCGGCGGGGGTCATCGAGGGCCCCCCGACCGGCCGGGGGCGGCCCCATTGACCGACGGGGTCCACCATGAGCGTGAGGCAACGACAATCCTGACGTGGGGCTTCGTGCTGATCGTGGCCGTCACCCTACTTACCCGCCCGTGGACATCGGAACCCCAAGCCACCGACGCTCCGGCGATCGCGGCCAAGACCTTCGACGATGTACGATCGCTCGCTCCGGCCGCGCCGACGACCCTCCGGCAAAGCAAGACGGAGCCCAAGATCGAAGCCCAGGACGCGGCGGATTCGGCGCCCGCCCCCTTCGCCTCCCCCGCACAACCGAAGACGGAGATACGTCGGGTCGCCGCCCAGCGATCGCTTCGCGTTTGTTACGAGATCTTGAGTGGCGCCGAGCTCCGTAACCCCCAGCTGTTCATCGACGGAAGGCGACGGCAGCGGAAGGCCGAAGACCAGTGCTTCATGGTCAGCGTCCGTGAAGGACGACACCGATTCACCCTCATCGGTGATCCCGGGCTGCGGCAGTCACTCACCCGAGCCATCGGCGCTTCGACCGACGGCGTCTTCTTCCTGATCGACTAGCTTGCGTACTCCGCGCCGGGTTCCGCTGCGTCGGAACTTCCGCCGCCGAGTACTAAGCGAATCTTGGCGCCGCTTACAGCACCTTGACCGTCGAGACCTTTTCGCCGTTTGGCGTCAGGACGTGGCAGGCGCAAGCCATACACGGATCGAAGGCGTGAACCGCCCGCAACACTTCGAGCGGCGATTCGGCATCCGCGATGGGTAGGCCCTCGATCGAGGCCTCGTAGGGGCCTGGTTGCTCTTTGTGGTCGCGAGGGCTGGCGTTCCACGTCGTTGGAACCACCGCCTGATAGTTGTGAACCTTGCCGTCCTTGACGACCACCCAGTGCGACAACGTACCGCGCGGCGCTTCGTGGAATCCAACGCCGGCCACCTCCCCGGCGGGGAACGTCGGCGGGTTGTGAACCCGGCCGTCACCGTTGGCCACGTTGTCCATGAGGCGCTGCAGATGGGTCCCCGCCAGCTCCGACAGCATCGCGGCACGAATCGCCCGCGCCCCGTGGCGACCCAGCGAAGACCGCAGCGCCGCGGGACCGAACTGCTTCTTCGAGAGCCCGTTGATCGTCGCCAGCGCCGCATCCGCCCACTTCTTGGTCAGCGTATGACCCTGGGCGTAGCCGGTAAGAACCGCGGCCAGGGGTCCGACCTCGGTCGGACGGCCCTCGTAACGCGGCGCCTTCACCCAGGAGTACTTGCCTTCGTCTTCGAACGGTCCCGGCTTGGGAATGGTCTCTCCCTGCCACGGGTGTTGCGGTGCATCGCCCTCGTACCACGCGTGGGTAACGTCTTCGGTCACCGCCTTGCGAAGGGTGGGGTCGCTCCAGTCTTTGATGGGACGAACGCCGGCGAGATTCATATCGGTGATCACACCGCCCGGAAGATCGAAAGTCGTATTGCGCGGATCCGTCGGCAGATCCGGCACGGCCAGGAAGTTCGATGCCCCCATCCCTCGCTCGAGCCACTCCGGATAGAGCGCGGCGATCGCGCACACGTCGGGGACGTACACTTGCTGAACGAACGCCGCGACCTCGTCGAACAGGGCCTTCATTCGGTAGATGCGGTCCAAGTTGAGCGCGGCCATACTGTCGGGGTTGATCGCGTTGGCGACCCCGCCCACAGTCAGGTTTTGAATGTGCGGCGTCTTCCCGCCCAGCATGGCCACGACCTGATTCGCCTTGCGCTGATACTCGAGGGCCTGCAGGTAGTGCGAGACGGCCATGAGGTTGGCCTCGGGCGACAGCCGCATTTCCGGATGGCCCCAGTATCCGTGGGCGAAGATGCCAAGCTGACCACCGGCAATGAGCCCTTTGATCTTACGCTGGACCTCGGTCATCGCCTTCACAGAGTTGCCCGGCCAGTCGGATAGACTTTGCGCCAACGAGGCGGCCTTTTTCGGATCCGCGTTGCCGATCGTCGTCACGTCCACCCAATCGAGCGCAGACAGGTGATAGAAGTGCACGATGTGGTCGTGCAGCGCGTGACCGATCAGGATCAGATTCCGGATCATCTGCGCGTTGGGCGGAATCATCAGCTTCAGCGAATCCTCGACCCCGCGCACCGACGCCATCGCATGCACGGTCGTACATACGCCGCAAAAGCGCTGTACGGTCAGCCAGGCTTCGCGCGGATCTCGTCCGATGAGGACCTTCTCCAGGCCACGCCACATGGTGCACGAAGCCCAAGCCTTCTGAACCGAACCTTGGTCGACCTCCACGTCAACGCGGAGGTGTCCCTCGATTCGGGTGATAGGGTCAATCACGACTCGCTTTGCCATGGGGGTCCACTCGTATGGTTCGGAAGTTCTGACGCGCGTAGGCCACCGCCTCGTGCCATTCATCCAAGGACGCAGGCACGATGGCGAAGATCTTCACCGCGAAGCTGTACAGAACGATGGTCAAAGAAATGTAGCCCGCCGCCATCAGGATCTCGATGGCCGTCGGGAAATAGAGGCTCATTTCGCTCGGAAGAAACGCGATCGTGGTCGGCACGAATCTGTAGAGCAGCGCGCCTAGCGCGATGACGATGGACGCCATGAACAGCAAGCGAGGACGCTCTCGCTGCCGCTTCGACAACAAGAACAACGACGGAATGACGAGGCTCATGTTCTCAATGTGGAAAAGCAAGGCATAGAAGTCGAACGACATCGCCGACCCGAGGTGGCCTCGCCACGCGACATCCGCGTATCGAATCGCCACGAACGCGAACGCAAGTATCGTCATCAACTTGCCCAGGTCGCCGAGGGTCACCACGTCGACCCGGCGTTTCCACACCAGACAGCCGATCAGCAGCGTAATGATGACGCACGCGACGCCGGCCACTCCGGCCTGCACGACGTACAGCAACGGGAGCATCTGAGTCTGCCACAGCGGATGCAGCTTGGTTCCGGCCAGCAGCAGCAGCGCCCCGAGAGACGACTGGTGCATGATCGGCAGGACGTACGCGCCCGAGACTACGAAGGGATAGATCTTCTTCAGAATCGGGAAGATGCGCTTCATGACGTTGCGAACGGGGTCGGTCGCGTGAACGTAGAGGCGCTCGAACACCGGCGGAATGTTCTCGAAGGCCAAGAAGATCACCGCGTATAGCGGCATGCACACCGCCACCTCGAGCAGCGAGGATTCGGTGTTCCAGTGTTCGATGAAGCCGAGGTGGTACAGGTTCCACGGTCGACCGACGTCGACCGTCAACGCGAGCAAGCCCGCAAAGTAGAACACCAGGCTCGTCAACAGCGCCACCCGCATCACGACGTGTAGGCGCTTCCAGTCGAAGACCCACGCCGCAATGCCCACTGCGAATCCGCCCGAGCCGTAGGCGGTGAGGGTCATGACGTTAAACGTCTTCCAGATCCCCCACGCGTACGAGTCGGACATGCCGGTGAACGACAAGCCCCCGAAGGCCCGGATCAGCGATAGCCCGAAGCCCACGATGGTGATCCCCAAGAACAGGATCACCGGCCGGCTGAACATGGGCGCGTTGTAAACGAACACGCCGCGTTGCCAAGGTAACAGGGTAGCTTCGCGAGATGCGTTGCTCATATCTGCCTCGGGATTCCCGTTTTCGACGATTCTTCGCGGGTGTGTTCTTCGTGTTTGTCCCAGCGCCACTTGATCAACGCGGCGAGCAGGACATAGAGCGCGAACGGCAAGGCCAACCATTTATAGAGAATGGAATGAACCTTGCTGCCGTAATGAGCGACCGATTCCTCGCCCAACTCGGGCAGACCCAGGAACGAGAACGGCAGGGCCGACAGGTACAGAACCTGAGTCCCACCTCCGTCCTTTTCTCCGTAAACTCGATCTTCGTAGTACTTGCCTGGCGTCTCTTCGATGCGAGACTTGGCTTCCGCCAGAAGGTCGGCCCGGCGACCGAAAACCACGGCGTGGGTCGGACATACGTCCGTACATGCGGGTTCTTGGCCCTCTTCTAGCCGATGCGCGCAGAACTCGCATTTCACGATGCGAGGATTGAAGTTCGCCCACTCGAACTTCGGAACGTTGAACGGACACGACACTTCGCAGTACCGGCAGCCAATACACCGGCTGGCTTCCCAAGTAATGACGCCATCGCTGGCCCGTTTCATCAGAGCCCCGAACGGACACCCCGACACGCACCCCGGCTCTAGGCAGTGCATGCACTGTCGCTTGACATAGGAGTACTGCGAAGCGTCGTCGTTCTTAGCGAGCTTGATGATGTTCTTGGTGTTCGCGTTGAGGTCGAGGGGCATCTGCCACCGCCCACCCGACAGCACGGTATCCGGCACGAGCTCATTGGCCTCGCTGCACGCGGTAACGCAGGCTTGACACCCGGTGCAGATGGTTGCGTCGTACAGCATCGCGACCGCGTCTCGGTCGTCGGCGATCGGACGGTTCTGCCCCGCTGACTCGGCGGAGCTCGCTGCGGCCGTGAGCCCGACCGCGCCCGCCGCGCCTTGCCCGACGATCTTGAGCGCTTGTCTGCGTCCAACGTTCATGACTCTTCGTCTCCATCGTTCTGCTTGTCCTTCGGAACCGAAGTATCGCCGGACTCCGCAGAAAAGCTCCTCGACGCGACGAACGCGGCCCCCGCGACCGCCCCGACCCCAATGCCCACCAGCCCCGTCGCGAGCGGCGTCACCGTGCCCTGGGGCGACGCGACGGGCGGGTACGTCTCGGGCGGCGTCGCGTTATGGATGGGGATGGGCTCGAAGATCGGCACCTTGAACGCCAGGTGTTTCTCGGTGCATCCCACGCAAGGGGCGCCAATACCGATCGGCCACACGTCCTCGATCTCGTTAAAGTGTCGAGTCGAGCAGGCGGCATGCGTATCCGGCCCCTTACACCCGAGCTCGTACAGGCACCACCCTTGGCGATGACCATCATCTCCGAAAGCCTTCGCGAAACGACCGGCGTCGAAGTGAGGGCGGCGGGGGCAGTGCTCGTGAATGACCCGGTCGAAAGCGAATTTCGGCCGCTTCTGCATGTCGAGGTCGGGGAGCGTCCCGTATCGAGCCCACTCCAGGATGACCCCCAACAGCACGTAGGGATTGGGGGGACAGCCGGGAATGTTGACCAGCGGTTTGGTGCGGATGAAGCGGTCGACGCCCTGCGCGCCCGTCGGATTGTCGCCCGACGAAGGGACCCCACCCCAAGACGCGCACGAACCGATGGCCACGATCGCGCCCGCTCGCTGGCCGACCTCTTCCAGCACTTTGATCGCCGGCTTGCCCGCCAGCGTCATGTAGATGCCGTCGTCTTTCTCGGGAATGGAGCCTTCGACCACGCAAATGAAGTTGCCATCGTTGGCGTCCATCGCTTCGTGAAGCGCCTTCTCGGCCGCGTGGCCGGACGCGGCCATCAACGTCTCGTGGTAGTCGAGCGAGATGACGTGAAACAGGAGGTCCGCAAGGTCGGGCTGAGAGGTTCGAAGCAACGTCTCCGAACAACCGGTGCAGTCTTGGAAGTGAAGCCAGATCACCGACGGCCGACGAGCTTCGGATAGGGTGGCCGCAACCGCCTCCGGCGTCATCCGGTCCGTCAGCGCGAGCCCGAACGGGGCGGCGACCATCAAGCGTGAACAGAAGCCCAAGAAGTCACGGCGATTGACCCCGCAGCGCGCCAAGTGGGCGTCGATCCTCTCATTCTGTCGTTTCATGAATGCTCCGTGACCGCCTCGAGAGGGCGAATCTCGTGTTGGGCGAGCCACGACAATGCGGCGCGCTGAAGGTGAGGGAGAGCCGCCGCCACCGGCGCGCTCAACGGCGCGCCGAGCGACAGCGACGCCGGTTGAACGCCCAGCACCGCGGCATCGATCTGCCGCCCCTGCGCGAGCTCGACGACCTGAAGCGCTTGCTGCACGCCGGGGTCATGGGGCGAAACACGCGGCGATAGCTCGGTCGATAGGATGGAGTCGCGATCGAGAAGTCGCACCGTTCCCGCCGGAGCTCCGAGCTCTACGGCATCCACGAACAACACCGAGTCGACGTCGAGAAGATACGGAGTCAGGTCGAGGCCGGGAGTCCCCAGGTCGGCGATGACGACATCACCAGCGAATCGAAACGACATATCCAACCGCCGCACGACTTCTGGTCCGACCGCGTCATCACCGAGCAGCGTATTTCCAAGCCCGAGCACCGCGGTTCGGTTCGATGTAGTCATCAGCGCGTCCATGGAGTCCGCGGGCTGGACAGCACGAAGTGGGCCAAACCGGATCAGAGGATACGACCCAGACGATGCGGCTCACGCGTTACAGACCGGTAGAGCCGCCGCGGAGGAGTGTTCCCGAATCGAAGCGGCGCAAGCCAAAAGCGACCGCATCGAAACGGCGACCAATCGCAGACAGCTTCATCTCTGACTCGCGATTTCGGGTTGCTAACCTACAACAAAGTAGGACCATTGGTGGGCACAGGCGCCATGCCCTCCCCGCTGAGCAAGAAGGTATCGTGGCTACTCCGACACGGCGCGAGTGACGTCCACCTGGCGATGGATGACGCCGGATGGGTCACCATCGACGATCTCCTCGCCGTGGCCAAGCTGGACCGGTCGACGCTCGAGCAGATCGTCGCCACCAATCCGAAGCGCCGCTTCGAAATCCAGGGCGACCGCATCCGCGCGTGCCAGGGCCATTCGGCTCAGCTGGCCGTCACCCGTGAAGCTCTCGAAGCGTCATGGTCGCCGTTCTCGGGTGGTCTGCGCGTGTGGCACGGCACCCAGCTCAGCGCGCTGGTCAGCATCGGTCGGACCGGGCTGCTGCCCCAGAGCCGCACCCACGTCCACCTCAGCCCTGAGATACAAAGCCGGATCGGCAAGCGGGCCGACGTTCAGGTGCTGCTCGCGGTGAGCACCGACCGGATGCGGGCGGCCGATCAACGCCTGTGGGTGGCGTCGAACGGGGTGGTCCTCGCCCGGCACGTTCCACCATCGGCCATCGAATCCGCGATGCCCGTGGGACCAAAAGGCCGTCTTTATGCGAGCACAGAAGACGGCCCTTTCCCTTGGCTCCGTGAAGAGCCAAGCTGAGCGAAGACTCGGCCCCGTAAGGCGGTGGCGTTCTACCCAAAAGAAAGAACGCCCGCCCAGATCCACGACGCGAAAACGCCCCTGATTCCTCTCGTTCTAACCGAGGGGGCTGACTGCTTCTGACCCAGTGCGGTCGATTTTGTCTTTCCGCGTCACGCTCTGTTTGACGTCGTCCCCCGCCCCGCTATCCCTGTCGTGTGCCGTCACCGCGCCGGTTCAACAGAGTCGTCGTCACGTCGTTGGCCATGAGCGCATGCGTCACCATCGCCGACGGCGACGGACCGGTGATCCGGGCCGGGGCTATCGAAGGTTCGACCGCGTTCGACCCCGACGAGATCACCGCCGGACTCGATCAACACCCGCCGGAAGGATGGCTGGTCCGTCGATACGCGCGCTACGATCCACTCCAGGTCGCTTTGGACCGGCAACGCATCCGATCCTACTATCAGGACCGAGGCTACTTCGCAGCAAAGGTGGTGCAAGCGAACGTGCAGCCGTACGAGGACGGGGTCAGGGTCGACTTCGTCGTCGAGGAGGGGCCCGCGTTCTCCCTGCGTGAGGTGCGGTTCACCCAGCCCTCTACGGCCTCGATCGACCTGCAGGGGCTGACGAGAAGACGGCTCGACGACGACCGGCTCACGGTGGGGAAACGCTTCGTCTACGCGGACTTCGACGCGGCCAAAGACGCCCTCACCCAGGCCCTGCGGCGGTCGGGCTACGCCCACGCGACGGTGGGCGGCCAAGTGACCGTCGTGGAGAGTGAATCGGTGGTCGACGTGAGCATCGATGCCGACCCTGGGCCCCTCGTGCGCTTTGGCGACATCTCGATCGAATCGGGACTTCTCCCAAAGGAATCGATCCGCGCTCGGCTCGCGTTCAACAAGGGTGACCTGTACGACCCCGATCTGGTCGCGCTCACGGAAGGACGCATCTACGAGCTGGGAATGGTCGGGGTGGTCAGCTTTTACTTTCCCACCGAAGGCCGGCCCGAAACCCTGGACATCAGGATCGAGGTTCGACCCGGCAAGCGCAACGAGCTTCGGGTCGGACTGGGTGTCGCCCGTCAGAACCCGAACTACCAGATGCGATTTCGCACCGGATATGTTCGTCGCGACTTCTTCGACCCCCTGGTCAGCGTATCCACGGAGATCCGGCCCGCCCTGCTCTACCGACCGAGCGACTCGAATTTCTCTTTCGGCGTCGAATGGAGCGCGAGCTTGACCAAAGAAGACCTGTGGCTGCCGCGCCTCACGGGCACGGTGGAGGTACAGTACAACCTTCTTCAATACGAGGCTTACTCCACGCTGGGTCCCGCGGGACGACTGATCTTCGACCGCCCGTTCATCAACGATCGCTTGCGGCTGTCGCTGGCCGCCAACGCCAAGCTGTTCGACTTTCCGCGGGTCGAAGACGTCATCCCGCCCGAAAGCTACACGACCATCGGGCTTCCTCCTTGCGATGCGTCTTGCGTCGACGCCGGCGCGCCGGGCGGCCTGAGCATGGTCTACCTCGAGCCCGCGATCACTTACGACGGCCGAGACGATCCTATCGACCCCCGTCGAGGCGGCTACGCGAGGATCCAGCTCGAGCTCGGTCGAACCCTCAGCGCACCGGGCATCAACTGGATCAAGGTGACCCCCGAGCTGCGCGGCTACCTTCCGTTGTTCACCCGCCGTCTCGTGCTCGCAGGCCGAGCTCGGGTCGGCGCCAAGCTGCTTCCCGGCGAGCCTCTTCCCGCCACGCAGCGATACTTCGGCGGCGGGTCGGAGAGCCAACGAGGCTTCACCATTCGGCAGCTCAGCCCTTTCTTCGGCGAGGGCGACGCGGCGGTGCCCGTAGGCGGGGAGTCGCTGTTCGAGCTATCGATGGAGCTTCGGGTGCTGCTGGTTCAGGTGCTCGGGATGTGGTTGGGGGCGGTCACGTTCGTCGACGCGGCCGATGTCGGGCTCGATTTTGCTGACCTGGAGCCGGCCGCGCCCCATATCGCGACCGGCGGTGGTCTACGCCTCTATACGCCCATCGGCCCCATCAGGTTCGATGTCGGCGTGCGCCTGAACCGCGTCGAACCGGGGATCGAGCCGGGGGGCTCGGATCGAATCGCGCTTCATCTCAGTCTGGGCGAGGCGTTTTGATGATCGCGCTGAAGTCCAAATGGACCTGGCTCGCCGCGTCCCCGTTCCTGATCGTCGGCGCCCTCCTCCTGTTGCTGCCTACTCCCCCCGGGCAGGCGGCCCTTCGCTGGTCGCTGCAGGCCGCGAGCAACGCGTACCTCGACGGAACGCTGCGCATCGGAGATCTAGAAGGCTCTCCGTACGCCACCTTACGACTCCTCGACGTCCAGCTGATCGATCGCCGCGAGGCGACGGTGGTGTCCGTTCGTCGCGTCGAGGTCTCCCATCGGCTCCTCGAGTTGATCGCAGGCACCCTTCACCTGCGAAACGTCGACATCGACGGCCTCGAGCTCGACTGGCCGAAGCTGGCGGCCATGCTGCCCAAGTCCGAGCCGACACCCCCTTCCGCGCCCAGCGATCCGATGCCCATCATCGTGGATCGGGCGACCCTCGACGCGCCTCGACTGGTGTTATCGCCGGACGAGGTGTTGACCGACGTCCGGCTCAGCGCGACGGCGACCGTGGTTCCCGAGAAGATCGCAGTCACGATCGCCGAACTCTTCGGCCGCAGAGTCGGTCTTCCCATTCGCGCCGCCGGTGAGGTCGAGCTGGGTCGAGCCTCGCTCGAATCGCTCTTCTTCGCGGCCCAGGTCGGTGACGTCTCCGTCGACCTGCGCCGGGCCGACGATCCGCGCCGGCCGATCGACGTCGAGGGCCAGCTTCGGTGGCCACCTGGGGCGTTGTCGGCTTTGCTCGGGACATCGGACCTTCGCGGTGGGGGTGATCTGCGGCTGCAGGTCGCCGGCGACCTCGACCATCTGACCGTCCGCACCAACGGCGAGCTAGGGGGCGGGCGAATCCAGCTGGACGCCGAAGGGCCCCGGCTTCCGATGCGCGCACGGTTCGTCGCGAGCCGATTCGATCCCTCCCGGCTGCATCATGCCGCGCCCGCCGCCCGCCTCGACGTCACCCTGACCGCGACCATCAGCGGCATGGGCCCTCTGCCGGCGGGGCGCGCTGCGCTGTCCCTACGGGGCTCGGCCCGACCCTGGCCCTCATCCCCGGTGATCGCGATCCGACGGGCCCACCTCACGGCGAGCACCGACGGCCAAACCGTGGTCCCGGTCCTCGATCTGGTCACCTCCGTGGGGCGAATCAGGGGACGCGGGCGGCTCGAGCCGGTGGCCCGGGTTCCGACCGTCGACGATGCCCGCGTCGTCGTCGAAGACCTTCGTCTCGGCCGGCTGGCCCCCGAGGCGGTCGGGGGAACCGTCTCCGCCACGGTGACCGCGACCGGCCGCCTCACGAAACCCACCGTCCACGCCCAACTCTCGACCGACCAGCTTCGCGCGGGCGCGGTGCGCGTGGGTCGCATCGACGCTCGCGTCTCGGCGCGCCCCGATGACCGCGGCGTTCGGGTCGAGTGGTCGCACTTTCGGTGGGCAACCCCATATTCGGTATGGACCTCCACCGGCGGCTTCGCTCGTATCGAGGATCGGCGCGTGCGCACGTCGGACGTCGTGCTGGCGTCGAAGCAGGGGCGCATCAAGCTTCGCGCCGACGTG
>JANQQN010000476.1 GCA_028289325.1 Myxococcota bacterium
GCCGATACGACCACACAACCGCGGCCGCCGCGGATGCGACCGCAGCCGCGACCGAGGTTCCGGTTTGCATCACCGAGTGCTGCTCAGGCGTCGGGTCGGAGACCACGGCATGCGCGGCGGGGGCGACGGGGCTCGGGCGGGAATCCGGTCGTCCGAGGGCAAGGTCAGCATCGTTGGGCTCTAGTCCGCCCACCGCGAACACCAGCGGCTGCTCCGGCGAGAAGTCGTCGGAGACGGACGTGACGCCCAGCGAGTGGCAGGTCTTCAGCGACGGCGCCGACTTGTTGGCCCAGGCAGCAGGATACAACGCCCCCCCGGTGACGTCCGGACCTTCCACTCGGTTACCCGCCGCCGCGACCACCGCGGCCCCCAGGCAACGCGCGCGGGCGATCGCTTCCCACACCGATCGCACGGGCGCGGTGAGATCATTCGGGCCCTCTGCATATTCACCGCCGTACATGGGATCCCACCCGAGACTCAAGTTAACGACCAGCCGTTGATCGGCGGCGGTCGATCGCCAGGCGGACACCGCGTCGTTCACCGCATCTGCGAGATCCGTCATGCTGCCGAAGTGACCGCCGTTAACCTCGTCCCGGACCGCACCCATCGGGGTATCGACCAGCGGGAGAGCGAGCGTCGACGCGACCTCGGCTCGACAGGAGCCTCCCGACGGACAAGCCAAGTTGCGAACGATGAGTCCCATCGCTCGGCCGTGAGCCATCTGACCGAAGCTCGGTTCGCCATCTTCGTGACGCCGGGTCACTGCGGAGTCGATGATCTCCACGCGAACCGGTTTCGCGGGCCCATTCGCCTCCGGGAGCGCCTCCACTTGCTCCGTCTGCTCGAAGAAGGAACGTTCCAAGGCCGGCCATGTCGTGTCTATCGTCGCCGACGCGATCACCACCTCGCAGTTTGGCTGGAGATCTCGAATCGGTTCACGCGCACTCAAAGCGCGCAACGCGTCTGCATCGGGCGTTCGCCCCGAATCGCTCGTCCACTCGTATCGACAATAGCTCGACTCTCCCACGGAAACCGATCGTTCCGGGCGAAGGTTCCAGCGGCCGGCTAAACCGTCGACGCCATCCGGGCAGGATGACCGCTCGGTTCGCGCCACCCACGATTGCGCGCGACAACTCGCACTCAGCGAATCCACGCGAAAGCAAAATCCCGAAGAAGGATCGCAATGAATCGAATCATCGTCACCGACCTCACCGCCGTATACCCCCGGCTGGGTGCAGCCGGCCGATAGCATCATCAGTACACCAACAATCTTAAGCGCTCGCATCTCCATGTCGAATATCCTTTCCGGCCGTCTGGCGGCCGTCGCGTAGGTATTCGCGAATGGCATCGGCTTCCTGACAAACAGACGCCGCGCGCCGCAAATTATTTTGAAAAGTCCGTGGTGCACTCACCTTCGAGCGCAAGGTTCACAGAATCGTGAGATCTTCGGTCTTAGTCTTACACGAGCGACCGGTGGCACCCGCGTACTATGGAATGAACACACGGAACGCTGAGGCCGCGGCGCCGAGCCGAGCCACCGCCGCTCGGTACCGTTGCTTCGGGTCGCCGTCTGCTTCGTAAAACGCGCGCGAAAACTGCGCGGCTTCCTCGTCGGTCACCTCTCGGTTGGGTGCAACCACCACCCGCGCACCCACCGCCAAAAATGCGTGAGCCAGACCGAACGCCTCTCCTCCCCGCCCGGCGCCGCGACCCGCCTCGCAGCTCGTTAGCACGACGGTGGCGGGGACCCGCGTCGAAGCGAGAATGTCGCCGAGGCCCAACCGAGCCCCGTCGGCGAGCGCCAACCCGCCGGCCATCGGATCGTCCGGCGTCCATTGCCCGTGTCCGCCAAAATGAAACCAATCAACCCGACCCAGCTCATCCCCGACCTCGGTCATATCGCCCCGCATCGTGGTGACCTTCACGTCGTGGCGCGTGAGCGCCTGCTCGACGACGCGCGCTTCCTCACGCCCTCGAGCGAGCTCTTCGGCGGGGTCCACGACCACCAGCGCCGTCCGGGTGTCCACCGGTCCGGAGATGCTCGGCAGGTCCAGCGAATAAGCGACATCGACCTGCGCCGCGAGAGGCCGACCCCGCCACTGGAGCATATGGAGGTCGCGAGTCCGCAGCTCGCCGTATGGATGGAGAAGGACCGTGCGCGCGACCCGCAGTCGGTCCGCGACCGCGGGTGGAACGTCATTGTGGCCGTCGGGCCACGGCGCAGCGAACGAGTCGTCGCCGAGCTGGCCGAGCACCATGACCTTGGAACCGAGACGGATCCAGCTCAGGTGGAGAACATCTAGATCCGTGGGAGGTTTGATAGGCACAGCAGGAAGCAAGCTCAACGCTTCGGTGAGGACCTCCGACAACCTCACCTCCTGGGCCGACCGGCGACCACGGATGGCGTCGAGCTCAAGCTTCGAGCGCTTCCAGTCGTTCTCCACATCGCGACTGATTAGATTGCGAACCTCGCGGTACTCGCCGACCAGCACGTTCCAGCGCGCCCTCGCCTCGGGGCTGAGCCGAGCCAAGGCCCGAGACAACCGCGCCCAACCCAAGCTGCGGCTGCGCGCCCGCCGGATCGCGGCCAGGGCTGCCCCTGGCCTGTCTTGCACCACCAGCAGCGCGGCGAGCCCGAGCACATTGTCGTCGCGCACGGTCAGAAAGCTGTGGCGAGCGCCCACTAACGGAATGCTGACCGCGAGCCGGTCGAGCGTCTGTTCAGCCTTCGTGCGCGCCTGCAGGGCCTCGGCCAGACTACCGCGTCGGGTGAGAATCTCCGCCTGAAGCACGAACGCGCGATACAGCGTGTCATCGCTAGCCAGGGTCTTCGCCAGCGCGATGAGGTCGTCGGTCACCTCGAGCGCGACGTCGGTCTGATCTCGCGCGAGGGCGATCCGGGCCTTGGCCTCCATGGTCCAAGGCCGATGCAGCACCGGCAAGCGGTCCTCGCGAACACCCTCCAGCCACTTCTGTGCGAGGTCCGGATCGCCGGATTGCAGCGCCGCAAAAGCCAGGTTGATCCTCGCGACGAATGCACCGTTGCGGTTCTTTCGGCAACCGCGCTCAAAGACGCTGAGCGCCCGACTCAACCAGTCTTCCGGCTCCTCGGCGACGGGAAGGCCGCGCTCCCGCATCAAGATCAGCGTCCACCCAATATTGGTAGCCGCCCGAGCCTCGATGCACGGACGGTCGTTGTCCGCGGCCCACGCCAGGCGCCGGCGATCGGTGGCGAGGGCCGCCTCATAGTGGCCTAGCCATCGGTCGACCCGAGCCCGTTCCTTGTCGACGATGTCGACGAGCGTCACCAGACCGAGGGCTCTCGCCCACTGCCCCGCCGTACGCAGGTCGGCGTAGGTCCGGTTCATGTCACCCACTCGCATCCGGATGATCGCTCGGTAGTACGGCAGATAAGCGGCCACGTCGGCGAACTTGTCTTCGAGCCGGGCCAGACGAGCGATCTCCTGTTCCGCCTCCTCGGGGCGAAACCGTTGCATCCCCAACACGAAGATCCGCGCGAAGCGCGAACGTGCTTCGCCCGACCACTCGCCGATCTCGGCCGCGATCTCCGCCGCCCGGCCTTGGTACTTCAAGACGCTGTCGATATCGCCGATGCGGTTGGCCATGCCGCCGAGCCGTCGATATCTGAGCGCGCGGTGCTGCTTGGATGTGCCTTCGGGGAGCCGCTCGAACGCCTTCAGATCTTGAGCCTTGCGGGCCTTCAGCATTTTTTTCGGCGGTCGGACGGGCTCATAGGGCGCGATGCGCAGGTGAGATATGTGGCGTTCACCGCCCGCGGCCTCCGCCGACACCGACAGCAGGCCGGGCGGGGGCGACGGCACGCGGATCTGAACGCCCCCAGACACCACTTCGGTCTTGATAGACAACCGCTCGCCGTCGACGTCGACGGTCAGTGGATCGAACGGACCTCCCTCGATCCACAGCGTGAGCACCTTGTCCGGCAACATCTCGCAGACCGGCCCCTCGACCGCGCGGGTGCAGCCGGAAAACGCGACGGGAGACGACGGCTCTCGCCACGGCGAAACGAGCACCAGGCTCCCGCAGACGCCCGCGGCCGCGGCCACCAGCACGCCGATCGGTTTCATGAATCGTCGACGACGAGCGTCGTCTTCGCGAGCCTCAGCGTGGGCGACGTCTTCCGGAGCGCTTGCCGCACGTCGGCGGACGTCGGACGTCGACGTCCTGCCCTCACGGCCAAGATCAGCTCCACGGCGCCCAGTTCTCCCGGCAGGAGCGTGTCGATCGTCCCACGCCATCGTACGGAGCCCGACTCCGAAACTTCGGGCACACTATCCAACCGTACGAGATCGCGAGATCCAACCCGAAAAATAGCGGCCGAGGCGCGTCCTTCGATCGGGCGCGAAGGTCGCATGATCAGCTCCAAAGGCGCTGTTGGCGCCAGTCGGCCCACAACGAAGTCACTGCGCGCAGAACGCATCGTTCGTAGACCGCCTCGGACCTCCAGCGAATAGTCCGGCAGGGGGGGAGCTCGAAGCGCGAAACCAACGAAGACCACCAAGAGTCCGGTCATCAGCCCTGCCAACCCGGTCGGCAAGAACATCAGCGCCCAATGAGGTCTGCGAGCTCGATGCACACCGGCGAGCAGGTCTTGGGCTCGGCTGAAGCTTCGTTCCTTCGACGCTTTGTCCAGGGACCAATACGCATCGACCGCGCGTTTGATCGCAGGCTCTCGGACCGCGCGCGCCATCAACTCTTCGAGCTCCGTCGCATCGATGCGCCCCAACGCGAGCGCGACGAGTCTCGGATCGATTCGCTGAAGAGCTTCGAGATCGACGCTCTCGCGAGTGATGGCTGGGTCCTCTCGATTCACGATGCGACTGATTGACGATCGGCGACCCGCAGCTCGCGGGCAAGCGTCCGCATCAACTTTTGCAATCGGCTGCGCCAGGCATAGATCGAATCGACAGACTGCCCGGTGATCGCTGCCGTCTCCGCGACCGTCCGCTGCTGAATCAGCAGCAGATCCAACATCTTCAAGCCACGCGCCGATAATCGCGCGCGCGCTCGACCGACGACCCGCTCCCAATACTGATGTTCCGCGGTCAATCTCGCGGGACTTTCGACGGGCAAAGCGTGGATTTCGAGCTCGCTCGCGGCCACCGGCTGCTCCCGCCAATGGGTGATCCGCCGGGAGCGCAACAGCGATCGCACTCGACGCTCCGCGACCAGTCCGACGTGGTTCTTGAGGGAAGCACCGCGGGCCGGGTTCCAACGGCGAAGGATTCGCGCGCCATTGTCGAATAGGTCTGCGAATACCTCTTGGGTCAGGTCTTCGACCTCCGCCCGCAGATGGCCGCCCGACGTCGCCCGAGTAGCAAGTACGCGCGCGACGCGTGCTCGGACGACGGGCAGCAGGTACTCGGTCAATCGGTGCAGCTCTCGGGCTTGATCGGATCGCAGCGCGTGGGCCACGCGGCGAGGGCTCCATGCCGACGGCGCGATCGTTCGACGAACCATAGGGTTCGCGACCACCGCCGGTGGGGTACGGGCTCGGGCGAGCGTTGGCGTCGACGACAAAGTGGTCCAGGTCACTGACGTTCAACGTACTTGGCTTTGATGCGCGAATCACGACATATCCCCCGTTGGGAGTCCTGATCCAGGACGGATCCGACACCCCCCATAAGATCGGCAAGCGTCTGATATCGCTCACATATATCGTCATCGTCGGACGACGAACGATCCCCGCAAGGGCGGTCTCTCACCCGGGGATGAATGCATCGAGACGACATGCAAGTCTCCTCCTCCCGATGGCCGTAAAACCGTCCCCTGCTCTCGATCCCGAACAAAAGAAAAGGGCCCGCGCGATCGGCAAACGGCTGGCTCGCGCCATCCCCGAACCGGTCGTCGAGCTCGACTTCGACGATCCGTGGCAACTGCTAATGGCCACCATCATGGCCGCGCAGAGCACGGATAAGACCGTCAACCGCGTCGGAGAAACGCTGTTCGCTCGATTCCCGAACCCCGCGGTGTTGGCCAATGCGAATCCGGCCGAGATCGAAACGCTGATTCATCCGACCGGATTCTTCCGGAACAAGACCAAGTCGATCCAGGCCGCGAGCCGCGCGATCGTCGAAGAACACGGCGGCCAAGTTCCCCGCACTATGGTGGAGCTGGTCCGGCTGCCGGGGGTCGCGCGCAAGACCGCCAACGTCGTTCTCGGCAAAGCCTTCGGCGTCGCCGAGGGCATCGTCGTCGACGTGCACTGCACCCGACTGTCCAAACGGCTGGGGCTGACGGAATCAAAAGATGCGAAACATATCGAAGCGGACCTCATGGGGCTGTATCCGAAGAAAGACTGGATCGGCATCGGCAATCGCTTCGTTCTGCACGGACGCTACGTGTGTACCGCTCGTTCCCCCGCCTGTCGGGCGTGCCCTGTCGCCGAGCTCTGTCCAGACGCCGCCGAAGCACCGTCCGGCCGGTGGACAGCCCGGGCCGATCGGGAGCAACTGGTGGTGATGTCTCGGGGCGCGGAGAAGCTGTAAGCCCGCTACGGCTGAGCCAACAACCGCCAGAACAGCATGAGTTGCGGACCGGCTTGAATGCCGATCGTCAGGCCGGCCACCAGCCCGATCACCAGCGCCACCACGACCGTCGCGAACGAGTATCTTCGAGCGAAGCCGGGCCCTGCGCTCGATCCCTGATCCGTCGCCAGCGAGTCCACCGCTTCTGGCGCTGGACGCCGCACCACCCGAGGCCGAGCCGACGGTGATATGGACGCCGGGCCCGGGGGGACCACGGAGACGACCGGCCCCAGAGCTTCCGCGGACGGCAGCGAGGACAGCTTGGGGCCCCTCGCCGGACGCACGGGGAACTCCGACCGAGGCCGGTGGTCGGGCAAGGTCTCCGCCACCGTTCCCCGCCCAGCGCCAGCGGAGGCCGCCCGTGGCGGCACCCAGGACACCTGCGGCACCGGCGATGACCACGCCGGACCGGACGAACCCGGCGCGCCGGAGGGCGGGTTCGCACCGGGACCGGTGACCGTGGCGCCTGCGGGCTTCAGATCCGGCGTGTCTTCGATGTCGAACGCCGGCGCAGATATCGGAACCGCACCGCTTCGCCGCGGGTCTGCGGTCGGATCCGCGTCTTCGGTCGGCGGCGTCGGCGGGGGACGCGGTGGCGCCCGGGCCTCGACGGGCTCCGACGCCGGCGCCTCTGGATCCCGAGGACCAAAAGCTGGGCGCTCGGACGGATCGCGAGGAATGTTGGCACCACCGATCGGCCGGGACCGCTCGACGAGGCGCGATGGCCTGGTCGAGGGACGGACGGGCGTCGATACCCACGGCTGTCCGCCCGCATGCGGCTGTGCCGCTTCCTGAAGCTCTGGATTGACGTGGGTGGTCGCGACATCCGGCGTCTCGAAACCGGTGAGCTCGTCGACCGGCCGAATCGAGATCGGGAGCGCCACCGATCCGCTGCTCGCCACCTCGACCTGCCAGCCAGGACCGTCGAATCGACTCCGCGGCCGCGCGACGGCGCCGTCGACGGGGTCGACGGCGATCCGTGGAACCGTCGCCGGATGGACGGTCGGCCCCCGACGCGGCATCGCCTCGGTCTCGTCGGTGTCCCCTGTCGGCCGCCGACCGGATTCTACGTCGGCGTACAGGTCGAGGTGGCGAACCGGCTGCGCGCCGAGCGCCTCACACAAGGCCGTCTCGTCGTACTCACCGGTCGTGGCGGCTTCGAACGCCCGGCGCCGAGCGGTGAGGACTTCGTCGAAACGCTCGGACATCAGGCGACTGATCATCGTCGCGTTGCCACTGAATCGAACGCTCGACAAGTAGTCTCGAATCGCCGTCCCCATCGCGTGAGCGGTCTGAAAGCGCCGCTGCGGGTTTCGAGACAGCGCCTTCGCGCATATCTCGTCGAGTGGCGCCGGGACCTTGGGCACCACGTCACGCAGCCGCGGCGCGCGATGCTCCAGGATCAGCCGGGCGATCTCCTCGGGCGTGTCGCCGCGATAGAGCCGCCGCGAGGCCAGGCATTCGAACATGACGATGCCCAGCGAATACACGTCGCTTCGCCGATCGACCGCATTGCCGGTGATCTGCTCCGGCGACATGTAAGAAAACTTGCCTTTGACGATACCCGCCACCGTGGGCGGACGGTCGGTCTCCGCCTTCGCGATCCCGAAGTCGACGACCTTGGTTTGGCCCTCGAAGCTGACCATGACGTTCTGAGGCGAAACGTCCCGATGGACGAGGTTCAACGGCCGTCCCGTCTGGTCCTTGAGGTCATGCGCGTGGTGCAGGCCGTCGCAGACGTTGGCGACGATCGCCGCGACGTGGGTCGGCGGGAGCGGGGTCTTGAGGCGAGTAACGGTCGTCAGGAGATTCCACAGCGTCTCGCCGAAGATGTACTCCATCGAAATGTAGTAGACCTGGTCGACCCGTCCCAGGTCGTAGATCTGCACGCAGTTCGGGTGATGTAGGCGAGCCGCCAACCGAGCCTCGTCAAGAAACATCCGGACAAAATCTTCGTCGGAGGCTCGTTCCGGCAGCAGCGTCTTAAGGCAAACCAGCTTGTTGAATCCAGCCGCCCCCGGCTGCCGAGCGAGGAAGATGCTAGCGGCGCCCCCGGTCGCCAGTCGCGCGAGCACCTCGTACTTGCCGAAGCTCAGGCGGGCCACGCGGCTAGTTGGACCGCACATCGACTCCGCTGTCAAAGCGGTCGGCCGTGGCTGCCTGGCGCAGACATTCGACCCACATCTGAACGACAGCGGCCTGCGCGAGTTCGACCCCAACCTGGTGGAGTGCAAAGCGTCTTGCAGCCGCCTCGTCGCGTCGGGTTTCCCGACGACGGCGGGAGAAGCGTCCGATCGACGAGCCCTTCGGGCCCGGCGACTTGAGGATGTACGAAGCCCGCGCCTCGACCTCCACCCGCGGCCCGCTGGATCGGCGTCCGGTCGCATCCACCTCGAGCCGAAGCTCGAATGGGGCATCGCTCGGGGTCCGGTACCAGTACGTGCCGAGGTGAGCCGGCCGCACCCGAGGCCCCGGACGCTGAGGCACCGAGGGCACCACGTCCGGAAACTCGATGCGAAGCCCGTGACGGCCGAAGGTGCGCGCAAGCTGTCGCAGAAGATCTTCGTTCATTTCGGCGTCGAGACCGATCACGCGGTCGGGATGGATGGCGATCCGGGCCTGACGGTCTCGAATGTCCCGCAGCTCAGGGACCTCTACGAGGGCGGCGTCCCATACGAGCTCGACCCTCGACAGGCCGAACGGCGCGAGGGATTCGATGATGTCCGCGTATAGCCGCGCCTTATCATCCTCGTTCGACCAGATCCGAGCCCGCGCGTCGAGACCACGCAGCCAGCGTCGCAGCCGGGCTCGACCTGCCGTCGACGCAGAGGTGGTCGACGAGCTTACGAGGGCCAGCAACGCCGCCCGCGCCCCGGGCACGTCGCCTGCCAACTCCGCTTGCAGCGCGAGGTCGATCGCGCGGTCGGCGCGGCGGAGGGTCAGGGGGCGAGCCGCCCCCTCGACCGGCAGTCCGGAAACGGCGAGCGCGAGGCCGAAGGCGACGAAACGCATGCAGCGGCATGGTAGCTGGCCCGCGGAGCGGATGTTAGCGTTCCCTGCACATGAAGCCGCGCGCGTTCCAGGACGAACGACCGACCAGAGCCCGACGCTCGCCCCCGCGGACCCATGGTGCCCTCCGTCCAGCTTTGCGACGCGGACCGGCCATCCTCGCCGCGGTAGCCGCGACCGGGATCACCATCGACGTGTTGGCCAGCGAGGACCTCCGAGCGACGGCGGGCCTCGCTGTCGCCCGCGACTCGACCGGTCAAAAGGCCGCCGCGACCGCCACTGCTCTGCTGGGCCAGAAGATCCGAGCCGCCCCTCGCCTTCGGCGGGTGGACCCGGCGAAGGTCCTATCCGGAGACCCCCGAACCAAACAGGAAGAGGTCCTGCAGCGAGCGCGGACGGCGCTCGAAGATGGGCGACGGTCGTACGACTCGTTGGCGCTAGAGGACGCGATCGCTCGTCTCGGGCAGGCCGTCTCGCTCTACCAACGCGCCGGCCCCAATCTCCTCGACCTCGGCGAGCTCGCGACGGCGCTGACCTACCTGGGCGCTTCGCTGGTACTTCGGGGATCGGCGGCGGAAGGCGAGCGCACCTTCGTCGAACTGCTGACCATCCACCCGAATCATCAGCTCGCCGACTTTCCGCCCGCCATCACCCGGACCTTTGAGCGCGCGGCTCGAGCGGTGGACCGCGTCGCGTCGGGGAGCGTCGAGGTGTACTCGACGCCACCGTACGCCGCAGTGTTCATCGATGGACGCTACGAGGGCGTCACGCCTTTGGTGATCGAGGACCTCGCCTCGGGTACCCACTACGTGCGCCTAGAGAAGTTCGGATACGTGCCCCGAGGAACCCCGCTCCAGGTCGCGCCCGGACAGCAGGTCACCAGCCAAACCCGTCTGCGAGACGTGCGTCGAGGCATCGAGCTTCGCGACCTGACCGAGCGAACCGCGCCGGAGGTCGATCAGCCCAAGATGGGGGGGGCGCTGCGCGCCCTGGCTCGGGTCCTGGTCGCCGATACCTTGATCGTCATCGCCGTGAGCCAAAGCGGGCGAGACGCATCGTTCACCGCCGGCGTCTTCGACGGCGCGAGCGACACCCGGATCGCCACCCGCCGCGTCGTGCTGGCCGTCGATCACCCAAACTTCCGAAGGGACCTCGACCGATATCTCGACGCGCTGATCGCCGCGGCGGCAGGCCGTCGGGGGGGCAGGCCCCCCGTCGAACGAGGTCCGCCTCCCAGCCTCGGTGGGAACACCGAAGGCGCGTTCGGACGCTCGTCCACCAACGGAAGATCACCCGAAGCTGACGACGTCCGGTTCCCCAAGACGGACGACGACGCAGGTCCGGGCGCTCCCAAACGCCGATCCAGGCAAACCCCAACCGGCGCGTATGTCGGCTGGAGCCTGGCCGGGGCGGGGACCGCGGCCCTGATCACCGGCGGTGTATTCGGGGGCCTCGCCCTCAGCTCCCATTTGGAGTTCAACGACACGCCTCAAAACAGCCCTGATCTCCGAGACGTTCAGGACTCGGGAAACCGAGAGGCGCTCATCGCGGATGTCCTGTACGGCGTCGGCGGCGCAATGCTGGCGGGTGGAATTGCGACCCTGCTGTGGGTCTATCTCGCCGACCCCAGTCCCGGTCAAGTTTTTGAGATCGAGCAGGCCGGATTGACGCCGACTGAAGATGGAGCGGTCGTCTCTCTCGGGGGGCGTTTCTGATGCGAATCCACGTTTCGGCGACGCGGCCCTTCGCCGCAGGGCTCACGGTCGCGGTGGGCATCGCAGGATGCAGCTTGGTGCTCGACTTCGACGATATCGAGGGGCTGCCGTGCGAGTGCCGCGCGGGCTTCGTGTGCCTGTCCGAATCCCAGACCTGTATCCGCGCCGGTTCGGTCGACGACTTCAAGTCCTGCGACGTCGATGCCGTCCCTGCCGATGACCAGTGCGGCGCCGGTCGTGCGTGCGTCGACATCAACGGGCGGGGTCCGCGCTGCCTACCCGCCTGCGTGCCGCTGGTTCCCTTCGTGTCCGAAGTGGGGCGAGAACTCGAGACGCAGTGTGGAGACGGGCGATACTGCTGGGAGGTATCAAGCGGCCAAGGCTACTGCGACGAGGGCGAATGCAACGACCTGCCGGACGACTGCCCGCCCCCGCAACGATGTGTTCGGCTCAACGGGGCCGGGGTGTGCTTCGAAACCTGCGATATCTTCAGCAACGACGCGCCGTGTGGGGCAACCGGTACGCACTGCCAACCCGTGGCTGAGACCAGGACGATGGCCTGCCTGCCGACCGGGGCGCGCCAAATGGGGGAGGTCTGTAGCCTGTCCGAAGGAACGTGCGACGACCTGGACGACCAAGGCCGTACGCTGATCTGTGCTCGGGCGATGAGCAGCACGGACCCCCTTCGACGATGCGCGCCGCGGTGCAATCCCGCCGTACCTCAGGTAGAGTGTTTCGTGGCGAACGAGGGCTGCTTCACCGCCATTGCGAACGTCGATAGCCTCGGACGCGACCTTGGGATTTGCGAGGGGGGTTGATGGTCGACTTGACTGACGGGTCGCTGGGCAAAGGAACCTGGTTCTCCAGCCTTCTGCTCCAGGCCATTCGGGACAACTTCAAGGGCCTGGTCAAAGTCACCATATCCACCGGTGATGCGGTGGTGTTCTTCAGCGACGGCCGACCCAGTAGCTGCTTCGGCACGGGCTTCCTCGAGCACCACCTCGGCCAGCTCCTGATCGATCGATCGCTGTGCACTCGACAAGAGGTCGAAGCCGCGCTCACCGAACAACAAAGGTACAACGGCGAACGACCGCTGCTGGGCACGATCCTCGTCCGCAATGGTCTCGATCCGAACGAAATCAAACGGATCATCCAATCCCAAACCCGAGCTCGCCTCGGCACTTTGTTCCAGCAATCGGAGGGGCAGTGGGTCGCCGCCCACGGCGACAACGCGCAATCACGAAAGGTGGCTGTTCCCCTCGATCCGTGGGCGACGTTCTTCGAGTTGATGGAGACCCGAGTATCGAGAAACGAGCTGCGCCATCAGACCGACAAACTCCTCGGAAAGTCGGTGAAGCTGTGCCGGGGGGGGCTCATGCCCGAGCGCGCCTGGTCATCCGAAGAGGCCAGGATCCTCAAGTACCTCGATCGACCGCGAAAACCGCACCAGTTGGAAGGCGCCTTTCCGAAGGAAAAGCGGAGGCTCGTCCAGGGCTTCCTGCGCGCCCTCGATCTGATGGAGAGGATCCAGCTGCTGCCCCTGAGCAACGGGGTCGGCATCAGCCGGGTCGTTAAGAAGCAGTTAGACACCGGGACTTTGCTTCCGCCCAACGACGTGTCCGAGGACTTCAATCGGTACGTGATCAGCGATGACATGAATCCGCACCACCGGGAGGTCATCGGGCCCCGAAAGGCGAAGAACACGCCCCACCCCATCATTGCCGAGGTCAAAACGTTCTACGAAGAGATGGAGGGCAAGAACCACTATAAGCTGCTGGGCATCGAAGAGAGCGCGGACGTCGACGACATCAAGGAGCGCTTCCGCGGTCTGATGCGAAGGTTCCATACCGACGTTCTGGCCGCCGCCAACGACCCCGAGACGGTCGAAAAAGGACGCGAGATCGGCGCCAAGCTCAACGAAGCGCACGCCCTGCTGACCAGCCCAGCGATGCGCAAAGAGTACGACGAAGCCCTGAAAGACGAACGAATCAAGGGAGACTATAACAAGCGCCGGCAGATCATGGTCGCCAAGACCCGCTACGAGATGGGGATCGCGTGCTTGAGAACCAAAGACTACGCGCGAGCGCGTCAGGTCTTGAAGGAGGCGGTCGAGAACGATCCCTCCTCCGGCACTTATCTCGCCTCATTGGCGTGGGCGACGTACTCCGACCCGAGCAAACGGGCCGAAGCCCGCGAAAGCACCCGAAACATGCTGATGGAGGCGCTCGACAAAGACCCTGACTCGCTCGAGGCCCATCTGTTCATGGCCAAGCTTTATCAGGATCAAGGCCGAGCTCCGGACGCTTACCAACACTGGAAGGACGTCTTACGGCTCGACCCGCGCAACAGCGAAGCGCTTCAAGCCAAGCGCACCCTCAAGAAGCAGTTCGCCGACGAAAAGAACAACAACAACCGCAGCGGCGGGTTGTTCGGATTCTTCGGACGCAGAAAAAACGGAAAGTCCTAAGCATCGCCGCGCGAAGGCAACGTAAACCTTCTTCAGGCCAGCGATCGCCCCCTTCGCCGGTGCCTCGGGGGCTGGCGGTTCGACGACCGGTCACCGATACGACGGGGTCCACGGCGCGACCACGGTCATCGTGAGCCACGCGATACCCCCGACCAAAAACACGACCGCCACCACCGCCCACAGGCGCCAGCGACGGGCTTGGTCCAACGGCTTCCGGCGGAAGGCGACCCGTGTCGGTACCGATCGGGCCAGCAGGGAGCGTTCGGCGGGGACCGGCTCGCTTTCGGCCCCAGGGTCGTAAACGACCTGTCGATATCCGTCGCCGGTCGGGCCGGCCGAGCCATGAGCCGCGGGCCGATCGCTGCGGGCGCCCGCCACTTCTTCGGCGTAGGCGAGCGCGGCCGCGTCTTGTGACCGGGCGAGCACGATCTCGGGCCGGAACAACGAACGCATGAGGCCCGCAAGGTCGTGAGGGCGGTACGACGGCTGGTAGACGCGCAAGAAGCGCTGCAGCTCGAGGTGAAGGTCGTGGGCCGACGAGAAGCGGTCGCCGGGCGCCTTTCGAAGCGCCCGGTTCACGATCGCGTCGAGCGCGGCAGGCACTCGATGATTTCTCGATCGCGGCGACTTCACATTGGCTTCGATCGCGAGCGTGAGCGCCTCTTCATCCGACTGTGGCGCGAACATCGGTTCACCGGTCATCATCTCGAACAACACGATCCCGCAGCAGTAGATGTCCGCCCGAAAGTCGGGCGCCCGACCGGCTGCGATCTCCGGCGCGAGGTATCGAAGCTTGCCCTCGATGATCCCCTCACTCGTCGTCTGACGGACCCGCCCCTGCGCGCGAGCGATTCCGAAGTCGATCAACTTCACGGCGCCGGCATAAGAAAGCAGCACGTTCTGCGGCGATACGTCCCGATGAACGATGTTCCGATTCAGCCCTCGGCCATCGGTCTGACGATGAGCATGGTCGAGGCCCTTGGCGACCTCGCTCATGACGTAGACCGCGTGCGCTATTGGAAGGGGGCCAGCGCTCTGTTCGGCCACCCGCCGCATGACCCGGCTGAGCGGCTGGCCCTCGACGTACTCCATCACCAGGAAGTGGTCCTCGTTGGCCAGCCCGAGCTCGTACACTTGCGCGATGTTGGGATGGGTCAACGAGACGGTGATCTTCGCTTCGTCCTTGAGCATCGCGACGAAGCGCGCGTCGCGGGAAAACTGAGGAAGGATCCGCTTGATCGCGACGGGCGGGGAACGACCGGGACGGCCGACCGCCTGCGCCAGGAAGACCTCCGCCATCCCGCCTTGCGCCAGCTTGCGCAGCAGCGTGAATCGCCCCAACCGCTGACCACAGCCCTGCTGCATCAGGGCCTCCCGGCTCGATGAGGCGACGCCGTGCGCGTCCGGATGGACCGTCATGGGCTGCCGATGACGGTACCATCGTCCGTCGTCGGCCCCAACCGAACCGCGTACCGCCTCAAGCCGCCTGGGAGGACGCGGCGGGCGTTCACGCGGCCTTTTGAGCCGTCCGTGCGGCCTCCGCCGCCATCTCCGCCGCTCGGTGCGCGGCCTCAGCCCATGCCGACGTCATTCGGTCCCGCATCGTTTCTGCCGTCTCCCGAGCCGCTTCCGCCGCCCGTTCGGCGAGGTTGGCCGCCCGCATCGCGGCCTCTACGGCGCTGGTTCGGAAACGCGCCGTGATGTCCGCCGCCGACGTCGCCTGCGATGCCTCGGCCGCGTTTTGGGCCGCGGTCGCCGCCCGCTTGGCGAGATCCGCCGCCGATTGCGCAAGCTGGGCCCGCATGTCGACCTGCTCCGCCCGCTCCTTCACCCGAGCGATCTGGGCGCGCAGCTGATCGAGGGCGTCCATGCGAGCCAGGAGACCGGTCGGGAGATCGTAGGTCGTTGCCGCTCGTGCAACGTCTCGGTCGTGCTTGCGGCGCTTGCCTTCGAGCACCCACTGCGGAACGCCGCGGAGATCCCAAACCACGCCAAACCACGACAGAATCTTCAGCATGTAGTAGCTGCCGTCGATCTCCCACCAAAAGAAGCCTTGGCGGGCCGACGACTGATAGAAGTGATGGTTGTTGTGCCAGCCCTCGCCGAGCGTGATGAGGGCGAGCAGCAGATTGTTTCGCGACGTATCCGTCGTTTCGTACCGTCGAGTTCCCCAGATATGGGACAGCGAGTTGATGGTGAACGTTCCATGCCACAGCAAGAAGGTGGACACGACCATGCCCCAGAACGCCCATGCCGCTCCGCCCATCAGGGCCAGAATCCCGGCCCACATGAGCGGAGGAACCAACCAGAAGCGGTCCATCAGCACCAGCTCTGGGTATCGCTGATACTCACGAATCTGGGACGGAGGGGTCTCCAGATACTTGTCGCAGAGCATCCAGCCCTGGTGCGACCAGAACAGGCCCCGGCGCGGCGAATGAATGTCTTCGGGCTGGTCGGAGAAGCGGTGGTGATGACGATGGAGCCCTGACCACCACAGGGGCCCCTTCTGCGCGGCCGCCGCCCCCAAGAAGGCGAGGATGAACTGGAAGACTCGGCTCGTTTTAAAGCCGCGATGGGCGAAGTACCGGTGGTAACCAGCGGTGATGCCAAACATGCGGACGTAGTAGGAGGCAATAACGACCGCGACAGCTTCCCAGGTCAGGGTAAAATAGAATAATCCAACGAAAGCACCGACGTGCATCAGGATGTACGGGATAGCACCGATGAGGTCCAGGCGCTCGTCGGGCAGACGAGCTTTCGCGTCGTAATCCATCACGTTTCGTTTCTACGGCCGTCCTACGTAAGGACGGGTCACGGTTCGGTCAGGATTCGGCTTGTACCCGCGCTGCCGCCGTGACAGATCCGGATTTCGCTGCGAGCAAACGCTTGACAACACAGCCGGCATAGCTACCCTTCGCGACCACGTCCCCATCGTCTAGAGGCCCAGGACCCCGGCTTTTCACGCCGGTAACAGGGGTTCAAATCCCCTTGGGGACGTTCACTTCGCCTTTGGCTTCGTTCTCTTTCCCCAAGGGGATTATAGCGCGGCACGACGGCGAGCTTTGCTCGCCGGCGTTGGCTCGTAAATCCCCTTGGAGGCAGTTTCGGCGCTTCAACAGGAGCGCGGCACGACGGCGAGCCTTGCTCGCCGGCGTTGGCTCCTAAATCCCCTTGGGGGCGCGTTCTTGCAACGGCTTCAACGATAGCGCGGCACGACGGCGAGCTTTGCTCGCCGGCGTTGGCTCGTAAATCCCCTTGGGGGCGATTGTTTTTAGAGATCGGAACCCGAGATGATGCCGCGGATCCGCATGCCCAAAGGGTTGGAGTCGAGCGACGAATCGACCAGGTCAGCTCTTCGCTCAACCTTGAGCGTCCGCTGCGTTGGCCGAGACGATGCGGCGAAGCTCAAGGGCGACGGAGGTGCTGGGGGCTCTTCTTCGGCACGCGTTCGATCAACCCTCTCGCCTCGAGGTCAAGTTTTACGGTGGTGACGTACCATGGCACCGACGCGCCCTCGAAGACGGCCTTCGGGAGCAGCGGCGCTACCTGCTCCACTAGCGTCTTGAAAGGCGTACCGTCCATAGTATTCGGAATGACCGTCAGCAGCGCCGACTTCATGGCCTCATACTTATCCCGTTCGATAGTTCCATCCTGTCGGCCGGTGTTCGCGTTCAATACTTCGATTCGACTCGCCGTCATTTGCGTTCCTTTCCTGGACCGAACCGTGCGGCTAGCCGCGCGATCAGATGTTCTAGGCCTTGACCGAGAGATCGGCGATCAGGCCGCGAGGGCGGGGGTGCCAAAGGCGCGTTACGTCGCAGGCGATCCAGCACGGCCGGAAGTCGGGCTCCGTAGAGCTTGGCCATGCCTGCTTGAAGGATGAGGCTGGTGAGCACCGGGCCCAGGCCGTCGAAACCGGTTTGCTCGACGGTCAACCGGGTTCCGTCACCCGCCGCCGCGAGCTCGAACCGAACCACGGTGTCGATGTTGCCGCCCGCCCACGACCAAACCATGCGGGTCGGCGGATCGAGCTCGAGAACCTGGCACCGAACGACCCCATCAAACCCAGGCGCCGGATCCGCGCGTAGCGAAAAGCGATGCCCTACTCGCGGCGCGAAATCGTTGGGCATGAGCCACGCGGCCAGAGCTTCCGCGTCGGTCAGCGCGGCCCACACCCGCGAGGGGGGATGCGGATACTCCATCGTCTTTCGAATGGCGCGCTTCACGGCGACGGCTCTCCGTCCAGGTATCGCCCCAGGGCCACGAGCTTCTGGTCCCAGAACCGCTCATAGTGACGAACCCAGTCGTAGACTTCGAGCAAACCACCGGCTTGAAGCCGGTACACCCGGCTCCGCCCCGCCTTGCGCACGCTGATGAGGCCGGCCTCCCGCAGCACCTTCAGATGCTGGCTCATCGCCGGCTGGCTCATGTCGAAAGCGTCCACCAGTTCGCTCACGCTGCGCTCCCGGTCCGCGAGGAGGTCCAAGACCCGCCGTCGAGTCGAATCTCCGATCGCGCGATAGACGCTGCTCGCCGCCCCCATATCCGACCCAATACATAAGCATCTACTTATAAGTCAAGAGTCGCCACGATCGGCACCGCGACGCGCGGTCGTGTGGCCCGGGTCGATAGGAATCGACGTGGGGCCGTGGGGGGTGCAGGTCACGTCTGGTCTGGTGTCCCGTCCGGGAAGTACGGGTCGGAATGGGCCGAGTCGCTTTCGTCGCTGGTCGTCGCGCTCCGCAAGGCGCAGGGTGAGCCGGCCCGGCTGACGTTCGACGCCTGGAGCAGCGCGACCGGAAGATCGACGAAGGGTGGGCGGTGAACGGATGAACGGCGCGCGATGCGGCCGTATCGTCGCACCGGCGA
Source organism: Myxococcota bacterium (assembly GCA_028289325.1). GTDB lineage: Bacteria > Myxococcota > Kuafuiibacteriia > Kuafuiibacteriales > Kuafuiibacteriaceae > JANQQN01. The sequence continues at coordinate 18,627 of JANQQN010000476.1, forward strand.
GACCTCTAGGTCAGGGCCTCGCCGGCGACATGGTGTCGAGTACTACGGAGCTCGAACGCCGGTGACCTGCGGCGAGATCTTTTGCAGCGCTTCGCCGACCTGAGCCGTGCCCTGCTCCTTGACTCGACGAAACTGGACGACGTCGACACCCCGAGATTTGGGAGAGCCCCGCTTCGCGATCCGCGAATCGGTGTGGAACGTCTTAGCGATCGGTTTCTTTTCCGTAGTGGTCTCAGTGGTGGTCGCGCACCCGGCGAACAAGAACGCCGAGGACATCGCGACCGTTACGATAAGCTTCATGCCCAAGTTCCTCCTGGAACCAGATTGGGGCGAGCGACCCCAGCCTTTCAAGGGCGGAGGCAGTCAAAGATGTAAAAGATAAGCGGAAGTAGGAGAGAGGCTGACCCGGACGCCGTCGAAACGGCGACCTCGGGTCAGCGTCATTGGCGAGCCTGGATGCCTACGAGTCGTCCGGAACCATCTCGGTGCTGCAGTTTCGGACAACAAATGAGCCGGTGAGGAAATCATCACCGCCAAATCCGAAATAGAAGTTGCCGCCCAAGAAGCCGGTGCCGTCGTCGATCAGCATGTCGTCATCCTCGTCCGGACCGCTGGACTCGCTGACCGTTACGTCACCCCCGATGGCGGCAACCGCGGTGGTCCCGGTGGCCGTCGTCGCCGTGACCGTACCGAAGATCGCGTCACCGGGTAGGTCGGGCGCCGACATCTGCGGCCAGACCCGGAAGCTCCCGGACCCGATGGCGTCATTACCCGACACGTCGATGACGAAGTCGGTCGCATCCGCCAGGACGGCGGCAGCGGCGGTGCCGGTCAGCACCAGCTGGAAGCCGTCGCTCGCACCTTCGCCGCCCATCACGTACTCGCGGACACAGGCGACATTGTCCCCGATGTCCTGCAGGTCGACCGCGATGGTCGCGCCGTCGATCAAGCCCGCGAACGTGACCTGCGGACGCAGGCAGCCTTCGCTGCCGTCCACCGCGCAGAACGTGCCCTCGGGGCAGTCGGAGGTCGTGGGATCCTGAACGTCGGGGACGGGGAACACCGCCGGGCACGTCAGGGCCCCGATCTCCGACGCCGGAGCCGCCGGACCGGCCATGACGCACGTCGCGCCGTTCCACTCTTCGCCGGTGGGGCAAACGCAGTACGCGAAGTAATCGTCCGCCGAAGCCGGCGTCTCGACGAAAGCCTCGACATTGCACAGGCCGTTGCCGCACGACGTCGAAGCGGAGCAGGCCGCCGCGATCGCGTCCGGCGTGCAGGCGCCGAACAACGCGTCCGGGTCGTCACGATAGCAGGTCAGCCCCGTCGCGCAGGGCGTGTCGTCATCGCACAACTCGGCCAGCCCGGGCGGATTGGCATTGTTCGCTTCAAAGAAGGGATCGTTGAGTGACCCTCTCGGGTCTTCCGTGGTGCAGGCGCCCATCGCGAGAGCGACGGTCGCCAGTCCCATGAGTGAACACTGACTAAGCTTCATCACGTTTGATGCCTCTGTCCTTTCCGAGTTTCTGAACTTTGGTCCAATCGGAACTCGCAATTAGAACCTCTGAGAAAGGCGGGCGTAGAACTGCCGGCCAATGACGTCATACGTCAGTGGGTCGATCCGGGGTTGGTCCGCCGAAACGATGAACGGAGGCTCCACATCCGTCAGGTTGTTGATACCGACCTGAAGGTTCGTGTCGCCCAGAATCGACGAGACGGTCACGCCGGCGAAGATGTCCATGTAGTAGTACGCGTCGACGTCCCGCGAGCGGGGCGCTTCTTCGGCGTCGATGCTGCAGGGCCCCTGACACTCCTGGAAGCTGGGCAGGTATCGGAAGTTCATACCCGCGTTGAGGAAGTCCATCGCCCAGCGCAGGTAGCCATTGATACGGTAGTCGGGGTTCGAGCCTTCCTGGTCGAAGTTGCCCTTGTAGTTCTGCACGAAGCCCGTGGCCTGGGTCTGCTCCAGCTCGATCAACACGGTGCCCAAGACACCGGCGCTGAGGCGACCGAACGACAACATCGGCGAGGTGTAACGAAGGTTAAAGTCGATACCCGACGCCTTGAAACCACCGACGTTGTTCAGGGTGTCAAAGATGTTGGTGATGAACCCGCTGCTGTTACGCTCGACCAGGTCGCAGAAGCTCCGGCTTTCCTGGTTGTAGCAGCTGTTGAGGATGGTCTGGGTGCCGATGGCCTGCACCGCGTCCTCGATGTCGATGTTGTAATAATCGACGGCCAAGGTCAGACCGCGGATGAGGCTGTCCTCGAGAACCAGACCGCCGGTGATGACCACCGCCGTCTCGGGGTCGAGATCCGGGTTGCCACCCTGCCGGGTACGAATCTGCGTCGCGAGGTCGGGAATGCCGCCCTGGGCGCCGAGCGTGTCCGCGCAGTTGGCGGCCGTCACCGGGTTGTCCAGGTTGCCGTTGTCCGGGATCGACGAGCAGGGGTCGCTGGCCGTCTCGAACGAGTCGAACTGCCCGCTGAACAGCTGGAAGATCGAGGGCGCGCGGAACGCGGTCGAATACGTACCGCGGAGGGCCAGGAAGTCGACCGGCTGGTAACGGAAGCCAAACTTGTAAGCGAAGTTGGACCCGAAGGAGTCGAAGTCGACGAAGCGGCCAGACGCGTTGACCTCCAGGGACTCGATGCCCGGCAAGCCCTTCACCAGGGGCACGGACAGCTCGTAGTAGAACGCGTGGACTT
>JANQQN010000480.1 GCA_028289325.1 Myxococcota bacterium
GGCGCCGAGGGGCCGTGAGCGACGCGCGCGGGGATTCAGCCCCTTAGATGGGCTCGGGCGTACAGCTTTTTTGACGCTCTGCGGGCTCCTCCGGCGCACTCCGCGCCGGGTTCCGACCTGCGTCGGAAGGATGCTCGGCGGGCGGCCTAATCTTGCTGTCAGCTAGCACTCGGATGCCGGCGCCGAATGGGCGAGACCCTGGAGATGGGCCAGCAGCCCGTCGAGTCCTGCGCGGTGGGTCGCGCTGGTCAGATGAACGGCATCCGCCGTAACGCCCAGGGCCCGCGCGAGCGAAACCATGGCCGGTTTCTGCCGCGACTTCGATAACTTGTCGGCTTTGGTACCCACCAGCTCGATCCTGACCCCCCGCGGGGCGACGTCACGACTCAGCCACTCGAACAGCGATCGGTCGTCGTCGCTGAGATCCCGGCGCACGTCGAGCAGCAGCAGGGCAGCGACCAACGGCTGGCGATTTCGAAGGTACGCCTCGATCAGCGGGGCCCACTGGCGCTGTACGTCCTTCGGCGCGCGGGCGTACCCGTATCCCGGTAGGTCCGCCAGGGTGAAGTCGCCGCGTCCGGTGTGCACGTCGAAAAAATTGACGAGTTGGGTCCGCCCTGGGGTTCGGGAGGTGCGGGCGACCTTCGCGTTGACCAGCGCGTTGAGCAGGGTGCTCTTGCCGACGTTCGAGCGTCCGAGGAAAGCGAACTCTGCGCCGTCGACTTGCGGGAACTGCCCGACATCGGCGGCCGAGGTGATGAATGTGGTCCTCATGGTGGCGAGTCTGGTTCCGCACGAGTCGCGCCCATCGAGAGGCCCGACGCTGTTCTCCGGTCGTCTCTCATTATCAAAAACCGGGAATTTCCCAAGACTTATCTTCCTTGTCGTGGGCAAGATCGGCGTGCAGTATGACAGAGGCGTCGATTGGAACGGCGCTTGCGAGGTTGACCGAAAGATGTCTGCGCAAACCATCAAGATCCTGGTGTCGGTGCTCGTGATCGGCGGCGCCGTTGGCTTCCTGTTTTACGACCGTCTGGTCACTGACGCGGATGCCCTGACCTTCTTTTACCCGGCCGATGAGGTGATCAAAGACCAGGCTTCCCTCGAAGGTAAGCGGATTCGGATGGGCGGCTACGTCGCCAAGGGCTCGATCTTCCAGAAGAAGAACACGCTCGAGTACCAATTCGACGTGAAGCCGCATCCGGGCATGATCAAGTTTCCCAAGTTCAAGGACGAGACGATAACCGTCCGTTATGAGGGCGTCGTGCCCGATACATTCAAAGACGACGCCGAAGTCATCGTCGCCGGCCAGGTTCAGCCGGACGGAAGCTTTCAGGCCCAGGAGCTGATCGCGAAGTGTCCGTCCAAGTACGAAGCGGCCGAGAAGAACCAAGGTACCTACTAAGCGAACGCCGCGCGAACCGTTCGCCGCTGCCGCTTTCGCGGCCGGCGACGGCGCGAGAGAAAGTTTACAACCCATGCCGAGCTTCGGATATCTTCTACTCCTTCTCACGATGGTCGCCGCGTCGTACACGCTGGCGACGGCGGTCGTCGGGCATCACCGCGGCTCTCGACGCCTGGTGTTGAGCGCAGAGTTCGGAACCTTCGCGGTTTTCGGGCTGCTGACCTGCGCCTCGATGGTGTTGATTTACCTGTTCGTGACCGACGACTACTCGGTCAAATACGTCCAACACTACAGCGACCGGTCGATGCCCCTGTTCTACAAAGTGACCTCCCTGTGGGGCGGTCAGGACGGCTCGCTGCTGTTCTGGGTATGGGTCATGTCGTGTTGGTCGGCGGTCGCCGTCTGGCTCAACCGGGCCTCCAACCGAGACATCCTCCCCTACACGATCGTCGCGATGATGACGGTTTCGCTGTTCTTCGTGGTCCTGATGATCTTCGCCGCGAATCCCTTCGAAACCTACCTTGCCGGTGCGCCGACCGACGGCCGCGGCCTGAACCCCCTGCTGCAAAACCCGTACATGGTGACCCATCCCCCGTCGCTGTATCTGGGCTACATCGGCTGGACGATCCCGTTCTGCTTCGCCATCGGCGCCCTCGCCCACGGAAAGCTCGACTACAGCTGGATCGCGGCCATGCGGCGGTGGTGTTTGGTGGCCTGGGTGTTCCTGTCCATCGGCCTCGTCCTCGGCGGGCTGTGGGCCTACGAAGAGCTCGGCTGGGGCGGGTACTGGGCGTGGGATCCGGTTGAAAACGCCGCCTTCTTCCCGTGGCTCACCGGAACCGCGTTCATCCACTCCATTCAGGTTCAAGAGCGTCGGCAGATGTACAAGCTGTGGAACCTGCTCCTCATCATCCTGACCTTCATCCTCACCCTGCTCGGTACGGCGATGACCCGGTCGGGGGTCGTGCAGTCGGTCCACGCCTTCGCGCAGTCGGACATCGGCTACTACTTCCTGGTCTTCATCATCTTCTCGACGGTCACATCGCTGGGGCTGCTGATCTGGCGCTCCGGTCTGTTGCGGCCTCAGAACCACCTCGAGAGCATCCTCAGCCGCGAGTTCGCGTTTCTGATCAACAACTGGATCCTGCTCGCGTCGGCGTTCTTCGTGGTGTTCGCCACCTTGTTCCCGTCGATCTTCAAGGCGATCACCGGGCGCGAGGTCAACGTCGGACCCAGCTTCTTCAACTTCTGGATGATCCCCCTCGGGCTCATGTTGCTGTTCTTGACCGGCGTCGGTCCCCTGCTGTCCTGGCGGAAGTCCACCATGGCCACGATCAAGGAGCAGTTCACCGCACCCGCGGTGGTGGGCGCGGTGACGTTCGCCGGCCTTTTCGCCCTCGGCTATCAGCAGATCTATGCGGCGCTGACCATCGCCCTGTGTTCGTTCGTGACCGCGACCATTCTTCAGGAGTTCTGGCGAGGGACGCGCCAGCGGATGCGCAACAGCGGCGAGAATCCATTGGACGCGTTCCTGACCCTGATCAATCGGGCGAGCCGTCGATACGGCGGCTACATCGTTCACTTCGGGGTGGTGTTGATGTTCTTCGGCTTCGCCGGCAACAGCTACCAGCTGGAGGAAGAGCGGCTGCTCAAGGCCGGGGAGACGGCGGATATCGGGCGTTACACGGTCCGATTCGACGGTCTACGGTTTGAAGACGACGGTCAGAAGACCATGATCACCGCTGACACTACGGCCTTTGCCCGCGGCACGGACACCGCGCTCGGCGAGCTGCACCCCGCCCGATGGATGTATCGAAAGCCCGAAGAGCAGGCGACGACCGAGGTCGCGAAGCGCATGAGCGTCGAGGATGACCTGTATCTGGTGCTGGCCGGTTTCGACGCCGAGTCCCAGGCGGCGACCCTCCAGCTGAAGGTCAATCCGCTGGTGAACTTCGTGTGGCTGGGCTGCGCTTTCTTGATGCTGGGCTTCGGGGTCGCGGTGTGGCCCGACCGCGAGCGCAGCGTTCAGCGGGTCAGGGTCCGTCGGTTCGTTCCCGCCACGGTCGGCGCCACGACGCTGCTCGTGGGCGGATTACTGGCCGCCGTTGTCGCGTTCCTGTGACCATGCGGCCTACACATTGGCGCGGTGCGACGCTCCCTCGGACGGGTAAGATCGCCCTTTTCCGGGGGGGCGCCGTCGTGGCGGCCCTTACGGTCGGCTTTTGCGTCAGCTCGGTCGCCCAGGCCCAGCAGGGCGAAGACGTCGCCAAGCCCGCAAGACTGCTGGGCGTCGATCTGGACCGAACGGACGCGGTGTCGCTGGCGCAGAAGAAGTACGCAAAGACCGTCGCTGACGACCTCGTGTGCCTGTGCGGAACCTGCCCGAAGGAATCGCTGGCCACCTGCGACTGCAGCTGGGCGGCGAAGGGGCGCAAGACCATCGAGCTTGCCCTCCTCGACGGTAAGACCGAGCAGGCAGTGCTCGACGCGTATCGCAAGGCCTTTGGAGACAAGGTTTTCGCCGCGCCGCCAGCAAAGGTGGAAGCGATGGTGACCATCATCTCCTACGTGCTCGGGGGGGCCATGCTCCTGGCCATGATCGCTTTTGGCCTATCGAATCGGCGACAGCCGGCGCGGGCCCCAGCCCCCAAGCCCGTCGCGCGACCGACGGACGAGGATGAGGCGGCCCGTATTCTTCGGCGAGAGCTCGAAGAGATGGACTGACGGCTGGCGACGAACGGGGTAAGGCACAGCGGCGTGGCCGGATCTGAGAGCAAAACGTCGGGCGCAGGGGCCCTCCAGGATCGTGCGTGGGTGATCCTCGAAGTCGCGGTGGGCCTAGCGGTCGTCGCCGCGATCATGGGCAAGGCCTACGGCCCCGCCCCCACCGTCATCTTTATGCTGTGCGGGATCGCCGCGACGTACACGGGATACAACCTGTTCCGAATGATCGGGTCCCTGCGCGATCCGACGATCGATGTTCAAGGTCGCCTGCAGGACGAACGCCGCGACGCGCTCGAGTACGAAAAGCGGTTGCTCCTGCAGGGGATCAAGGAGCTGGAGGTCGACTACGGCGTGGGCAAGGTCGACGCCCGCGACTACGAGTCACTCCGGCGAACGGCGGAGAATCGCGCCCTCAAGATCATCGCCGAGCTTCGCCGCGATGATGTTCAATGGAAAGAACGGGCCACCGACCTCATCGCGAGCAAAGTGCCAGGGATCGTCGAGTCCCCCGCCTCGTCGCCGGTCAGCGATCCACCGCCCGCCGCCGCCGAGCCGATCGTGCCTGCAGAGGCGGACGTTGGTCCCGAGCGCGCGAAGCCCGCGGGTCTGTTCGACGACCGACCCGCGGTCTGGCGCCCCGAAGGCGACCGTTTCGCATGCTCGGCCTGCGGCACCCTCAACGACCCCGACGGTCGCTTCTGCCACGGTTGCGGACGGCCCCGGGCTCTGGAGACGAAATGATCTCTCTTTTGGTTGTGGGGCTCCTCGCCGCCCAGACGAACCCTGCGCCGTCGGCCGAAAACGGGTCGGCGAACCGTCCCCCCGCCAACGGTGCAGCCCCGAAAGACGCGGCCAACAACGGTGGCAACGCGACCCAAGATGGGGCTCCGGGGAGTGCGCCGCCCGCACGACCGGCGTCGGCCCCGAGCTCCCGACCTGCCGTGCTTGAGCGCGGGGGAACCGGCGCCGACGTGACCGCCGACGTGACCCTCATCTACGAGCTGGATGAGGGCCGATTTCAGGTCCAAGAAAGCTGGTCCTTGAACAAC
>JANQQN010000484.1 GCA_028289325.1 Myxococcota bacterium
CGCGCCGAGCAGCGCGAAGAGGGCGCGAATCACGCGAGAAGGCTCGGCCAACCCGACGACACGGGCAAGCCCCAATTCTTCCGTGATATCAGCATGTTCGGCGTTGTGGCGAGCCACACCATATACTCGATCGACAGAATCAGGAGGCTGGGCGTCCGCCACCTCTTCAAACGATCCTGCCCGATGACCTTCGCATCCGCGACCTTCGTCTACGACCACATGACCTCGCGCCGTATGACCGTCTCGCTGACGTTGAGGAGGACGATTCATGACGCCACTAAGCCGTCAACTTGAAGTACTCGGCCTACGCGGGATGGCCGAACAGATCGACGATGCCCTCAGCCTAGGAACGAAGAAGCGGTGGTCATCTACGCAACTCATTGAACACCTGATCCGAATCGAACAATAGGACCGCTCGAGATGGTCTCTTGAGCGGCGCATGGCGCGCAGCAAACTCGGCCCCTTCAAACCCATGGACGACTTCGACTGGAGCTGGCCCGCCAAGATCGACCGTCCGACAATTTGGCTTTTCAAGACTGGCCCACCATCTTTCCGAATGCCACCTGCGCAACAGCGCTCATCGATCGCATCGTCCACCACGCAGAGATCATTGCCATCGAAGGGGAGAGCTACCGCCGCCGCGACGCGGAAGAAGACAAGGCGAAGCGGACCAAACGCCGTTCGACCAAGAAGACGCCTCGCGCCAGGTAGCCGGCCACTTGGTCAGATTTCCGCGTTTCCTAGTGGTCGCCAACAGGATGATGACTACGAAGTGAGAAATGGCTTACGATGCACGAACTTTTCCCTGCGGCCGATGCGTGGCACGAAAGTACAACGCAAAGGTCGTGAGATGACGTCAAGAGCTGTTGAATATGTATCTATGCCTGCAACGGCAAAATGGCTTCGAAATTGGATGAGTGACCGCTTAATCCGTGTCTTCCAATCTCGCCTGATGTATCCTTAAGAAGTGAAACGGTGCGCCTATCTCTGTTGGTTGCTCTCTGTTCTTTGCCTGGTGGGCGGGGTGACGCTAGCGTCGCCCGCTGAGGCACAATTCGCCTGTCAGCTCGGAAGCTCGGGTGGTTATGCGGCCCCGGACAGTCCTGCTTCGCCGCTGGCTATGCGTGTGATGCAGGATGTGCAGGCACGGCTGTGCCCGGGGGGCTGTGGTACGATAGACTTCGCCGCGAATCATGGTGTGCCGAATGCGGTGGCCATTATGCGAGGCGTCGGGCATACCAGTATTCGATATCAGCCGCGGTTTATGAATGCTGTTGCTCAGACCTACGGACAGGATGCAGCGGCCGGAATCTTGGCCCACGAGTTTGGGCATCACATAGACTTCCTGAAGCCTGCGTCGTGGATGAGCCACGCCTGGGGTAAGGAACTGCGTGCGGACGCATGGTCGGGCTGCTACTTGGCGCGAGCGGGCTTGGGCGCTCAGAAGATGGAAGCCTCGCTTCGGGCGATCGCTGCCTATCCTTCGCCCTCCCACCCCGCATGGCCGAGTCGGATCGTCGCCCTTCGTAAGGGATACGTAGCGTGTGGGGGCAGGTTCTGGCGGCACCAGTGGGGCGGATACTAACCGCGCTCGAACGCCGTCGGCGTCTGAGATCTGGCACCTGAAGCGCATCCAGATATCGGGTTCACCGTGGTCGTTCTAAAAGCTCCCACCCCGCCCGAAGTGTTCCACAATAGCCGGCCGGAACCATCAGGCAGGTGTCTTCGTACGGTTTGTGGCCTTCCAGGGGATATGCAAAAATCTAAACTAGCTTGGCAATGGACGAATGCCAAAACTGCAAAGCCATGCTGGTCGAGACCGACGACGAATGTCGGGTCTGTGGGCAGCCGGTCGATAAGCCGAACCCGCCGGAGTCAAAGAGGCGTACGGCCTTCGGATCGGATGGATTGTACCAGCCACCGAGTGAGCCAAAGGCATCGTCGCTAGCTCGTCATACGGCCCTTGCCGAGTGTGAAGCTGAAGAAACGTATTATCCACCACCCCCTCTTGGCCATCCCTCGCCGACCCTTAAGCCCGCGGTCGATCCGTCGCCTCCGCTGTGGCGACCGCCGGAGGCTTTCGTCCGCAACCAGGCGAGCGAGCAGACCGAAACCGATCGAACGCTAGCCCATGATGTGGGAGGCAGTAAGCGCCGTGAGCCCGATTTCGGCCGCCCACCGCCGGAGCCGTCCCCACACCGGCCCAGGGAAGACTCGGGCACTGGTGATGGACTGATTCGCCGGGTCAGGGCCGTCCTCATCACCTATTCAGGTGACGCAACGGGCCGAGTTTATCCTATCTACTTAGGCCACAACCGAATAGGGCGCCAACGAGAAGAACTTACCATCGACCTCGACGACGGTAAGGTATCAGGTTGGCATTGCGATGTTGTTGCTAGGGACGACGATATCGTGCTGGCTGACCTAGGGAGCTTTAACAAGACGTTCCACGGTCGGTCGGCGGATGCATTGGTTGCCGTAGATATAGGCGCGGTGCGCTTGACCGACGGCGACTTCATTCGGGTGGGACGAACGGTCTTTCTGATTCGGATCGTTGAATCGGCGGTCATCGACCAAAATTGGCCGCATGGGGAAGATCAATGAGGCTTTGCGGAATCTTGACCGGCGTTATGTTGGCTGGGCTGGCGGTGCTTACGATATCGCCGTCCGCCGCGGCGCAGAACTCGGATTTAAACATCGTCCATACCGAGTTCGTGCCGCCGAATTACGTTCGTGCTCTGGTTCGGGTCAGCAACAGGCCACTAGATCAGCAGATCGGGCGGACGCCCGATGCGGGCGATTTCAGTCTGGAAATCGTCACGAAGGGTCAAGCTGATATCAGTAAGGTTGTCCGCTGGAAGCCATCTTCGATCCACACCGTCGTCTTGTTGGACCGAAGCGGGAGTTTCGAATCCTATATGGACGACGCACGTGCCATGGCGGCCGTGATAGCAAACCGCCTGACGAGCGCTGATACAGCTCAGCTCTACTTGTTCGCCGCTCAGAGCGAGCGGTTCCCGGTGCGCGGTGGCACATCGAAGTTTGGTGCGGACCTAAGTAAGTACGACCAGGCCAAGAGAAAGGTCTTTACGAGGCTGAATCATCACATCGACGAGGCGGTGAAGATGGCCGCGGCGGATGCTGCGGCCGGCGCCTTCAAGCGAGTTATTGTCCTAACGGACGGTGCAGAAGAAGGCAGGTATGCTGCGGCTGACGTGATCGCCGCCGCCCAGAAGTTGGGCGTTCAAATCAACGCGTGGGCATTTCCGTTGAAATCTACCCGACAGTATTCGCATCACCTCGACACTTTGAAGCGAATCACCGCGTATGCTGGGGGTGATTACGTCGAATTTCAGTCCGGCACCAACCAAAAATCAAAGCTTGAGCGATGGTACGATGCGCCACGGAACTATCTGCTTGTCGAGGCCGAGGTAAGATGTCTCGATAGAGCATTCAGCAGTGTAGACATTTTGGTGCGTTACGCCAAGGCCGGAGGTCAGGCATCTATCACGAAGGCGGTCACCGGGATAACGGGGACCTCGCCGTTCGACTGCGCACCTCCGTGTGAACAGAACTGGCAGAGCCGAAACGCCAAAGGTGAGTGCGTCGCCAATAGATGCGGCGCGGATATCGAGTGCGCGCCGGACGGTGTATGTTCCTCAGGTCTATGTGCGAAGGAGGGGATTACTTGGTGGTATTTGCTGGTGGCGGCGCTGTTGGTGCTGCTGGTTGTACTGCTGTCCACGGCGGCCCTGCTTATGGCGAAGAGGGGCGGTAGCCACCCGCCCCCCAAGCCCCCAGAACCTCCTCCTCCGCCGCCTCCCCCTCCGCCGTCCTGTCCGGAACCTCCGCTGATACTCTCGGAGAACACGCCCTCAGGGATAGATGTAATTTCCAAGTTTCCTGAGACGCATCTCGTTGTTCTAAGTGGAACGCACAGCGGTGACCGCCTGCGATTGACTAAGCCAGAGATTCAGGTCGGTGCCGCCCCCGATTCCGACGTTGTCTTGACGGACGCTACGGTCAGCGGCAGGCACGCGAAGATCACGCTCCACAGTACGGGGAACATGTGGGTCGTCGACCTAAAGAGCCGGAACACCACGACCATCAACGGCGTGGAGATTCCGCCGCACCAGAAGATGGAAATTCAGGAAGGCGACCGGCTCGGATTCGGACCGGAAGCCTTCGTGGAGGTTTATCGGCCGGGCCCCATTTGGGCACCGCCCGAGGTCGACACGGGGTACGAGCCGGACCAAGGGCCAGACCTACCTACGCAGTCGATTCAGGGAGGCGAAGAAGAGCCGCAACCCAGGCAATATCGGCCGAAGACCGAGTTTGACTCCTCGCCGCAGCCGCCGCATCGAGCGCCGCTTCAGCAACGTTCAGGGGCACAAACACGTCCGAACGGCCAAGAGCGCAAGAAGACGGAGTTTGATGGGTGAAATCGGAGATGTTGGAACACTTCAGTTACACCGCCTCCGATCGCGGCACTCAGCGCGAGCACAACGAAGACTTCAAAATCGACGAGTATCTACACGATGGCCACCTGATCGTCGTTGCCGACGGCATGGGAGGCCACGCCAAGGGGGATGTGGCGTCGAAGGTCGCGGCATCGGAAATCGTCAATGACTTTCGCCGGTCGTCGGACCTCGAAAGCCAAGCGCGGCTCTATCGAGCGATACAAAAGGCCCACGAGAGCGTGGTTAAGGCGGCCAGCCGAGACCCGAGCGCGTACGGGATGGGTACGACTGTCGTTACGTGCTTCATTCAGGGAGACGAGGTCTATGTCGGCTGGGTCGGCGATAGCCGGATGTATCTGATTCGCGAGGGCAGCATCACGCGGTGCACCGAGGACCACTCGGTGGTTCGCCAGGCGTCGGCCGACGGCGGCCCCGGCGCGCAATGGCAAGCCGGGCATCAGCACATAATCACGCGTGCGGTCGGCCGTGTGTCCAAGGGCGCGGCGGATGGGCAGTTCGAGGTCGACGTTCGCAAGGACCCAGTCCGCGTGCAGAATAACAACTCGATCGTCTTGTGCTCCGACGGCCTCTACGATCTGGTGAAAGACCAAGAGATTCCGGAGATCATCGCCGGTCGAACTGCCCGCGAAGGCGTTTCGGCGTTAATCGACGTCGCCAATGAACGCGGTGGCCACGACAACATCACTGTTTCCGTTGTGAACTTTGGTCACGACCGTGCTGCCGCCGCTCGCGGTTCGGCCGCAGGGGTTCGATTAGTAGAGATTGAAGTACCTGCGGTCGCGTCCGACCCCTGGTCTATGGACGCGCCGCTGGCCAGCGACGGATCGGCGCCGGCCACCGACCGGTGGCGCAACCTTGCTCGCACGCTCCTTTGGGCCGCTCTGGTGGTGGCGATCGTGCTGGCGCTGGGATTTTCCGCCCTGCTGTGGGATTTGTCGCTGCGTACGACGTCGTCGCCAGACAATGACACGACCGATAGGCAAACGGGGTCGCAATGAGCCTAGGAGCGCTCGTGGATTCGCTCTCGCTTCCTTCCGTCGGTCTTCCTGGCCGTCGTCTCGCCCAAATGATGATCGGAGGCGTCATCGTTGGCTCAGCTCTTGTGTTGCTGTGCCCGAGGCACGCATGGGCTGGCGATACGTACTGTGTCGGCGGTCGCGGCGTATGCAACACCAGCTGGGTCCAGAGGCAGCACGGCGCGTGGCACTTTCACTGCTACGTCACCGACGGCTCGAAGTGCTATGAATGCTACGACGAGGAGGACAACACTTGCGAGTCGACGTTCCTTTCCCAACACCCTTCGTGGCGATCGATCAATCGGCTGGAGTGCCGGGCTATTGGAATAGCCGGGAGCCATGAAGGCGTTCAGTTCTACCAGGTCGACGGCGAGGAAGTTACGAGCACACCGCCACCTCCTCCGCCACGTGATGTTGCATTGACGGTCGAGGTCGTCAAGGGGGGGGGCGGGCCCTATGCCATCGGCGACGATGTGAGCTTTTCCGCCACGGTGGTCGATCAGGATGGTAATCCGCGGGATCACGGCAGGGGTGAGTTCGCCCTCACCCTGAACGGGCAGGAGGTTGCGCGAGTTCCTGCTGACATCCAACGCGGAGGGCATGCTAGCGGGAGCTTCAAGATTCCTAAGGGCTTGAGCGGCAAGCTCGATGTCAGCTACGTACCGACCGACGTTGACCTCGGACCTAATGAGCAGCTCGACCCGTCTGCGGACCGGCAGCGCGGTCAAACGGTAGATATCGTAGCCTGTCGATATCGCGCGACCGTGGCCGGCGACCCGGGAACCGTATGGTTGTCTGGCACGACCGTTCCTGTTTCGGGCACCTTGGTTGACTTCAAGGGCCAGGCGGTCGCCAACGACGAGCTGAAGACCCTGGCGGCGAAGTTCGAGCTTGCCCTCGACGATGGCAGCGTAACGACTGCCGGGGCGAGTGTTGAAGATGGTGCGTTTACAGCGCAACTTAACCTGCCCAAACTGACCGCGGAACAGGTCGATGTGGTGCTGACCCTTGGTTCGACGTACGCCGGCGGAGCGATCTGTCCCGCGAATCGACTTCCGGTTGTCGTAACGACTCTTCAGGCGGTGATGACGGCCACGGTGACGAAGCCCTGCTACGTGTCGAAGACCTGTCAAGCGCACTTCAAGCTCAAGACGCCGCCGGGGGACATCGGGCAGGTGGCGCGCGATCTGCTTGCGAAGTCCCAACTGACGGTGACTGCGACCGTGAACGGCCAGCCCGTCTCCCATGCAGGTTCACCGTTCTCAGGCATTACAGTGACTCGCGTACCTCAGCGAGCCGGTCAACTCTTCTTCGATGTTCGGGTTGCGGGGGGGGGAAAGGACATCCGAGGTAAGGCGACGGTCAACGTCAATGACGCGCTGCAGTTGAGCCTTCCTGATGTGCTGGACTTCGGCGCGATCACGGGCCCCATGCCCCGGTCCGAGCGCTGTAAGATGCTCGATTTTTCGCAGAGCAATGGAGTGATCGGTCAGACCTTGGAGCTATTGGTGAAGAGCGTTCCTACCGATTGCCAAGGCGAACCCGTCGCCCTGTATGGGCGTGCGCTGAACCCGCTGGTGCCTAACGAAGTCGGCACACGGCTCCAGTTGATTATCGACAAGAGTCGCGCGGTGCCGATCTGCATTATGACGCCACGCTGTCCGAATTCATGGGACAGCGATGAGATCCTATTGCGTATCAACTCCAAGGTAGCGGAGTTTCCCGATGAATTTGCCTTGGTTCGGCTTCGCTTCAGCATTGAAGGACGGAGCTTCTTCTCGTGTTGGCGGGATTATATAGGTATACTCGTAGCTGTTGTCGCGGTCCTGATTATTCTCTATGGCTTCAAGTGTCCACGTGCTTTCGAAATGAATGACAAGGTTCGGGTCGCGCGGGACCGTAACCGGCTAAAGCGCGCCAGTGACCGCCGAATAGTTGAGCTTCCGGGTGGTCAATGGAGCTGGTATTGTTCGGCGGCTGTGCATATGTCGGGCGACGGCCAGGCGATCGGTATTCGGCGCGGCGCAGCCCTGACCCTCGAGCCAGGAACCTACGGCGGAGTTCGGTTGCGCACGAAGAGGGCTGTCAAAGCCGAGGATCGGCAGACCCGGCAGATGGTCGACGAGCAGGCGGAGGCGGGCGTATGCGAGCTTCGTTCCGGGAAGACCTACCAGGTCGGAGATCTGTTCTTGAGGATCTCATGAAGTTCTGGGTCGTCATGACCGTGCTGAGCGCCGCCGTGTTTGGAACGGCGACCGCTCGTGCGTCTACGGAAGTCGTCCTGATTTTGGACAACTCACCGAGCATGATCAGAAAGACCACGTTCACCACCCGCTATCCAGATGGCAGGCAGGATGTGGCGATGCTGCCGGCGGCCGACCCTGACCGGTTAGCGGTCCTGGCCACCTTGATTTTGAACGGCATCATGAGCGGCGACGACAAGCTAACCATCCTTAGTTTTCAGAAAGACGCGCCTCATTTTCTGAAGATCCCAAATCAGGCCTCCGCGATCCGCGCCTATAACAATAACGCGCCGACCCTCTTCGCCGGAGCGTTCCAGGAGGCGGCTCGGATTCTGCGGTCGTCGCGACGAGAGCGGCGTCTGCTGCTGATCTGCAGTGATGGTCCGCCCGAAGACTTGACGAGCCCTGCCCAAGGACGACGGCGGCTGGGATTGGACCAACCGAGTTCCGCGTTCGACGTGCTGGCCTTCAATCTGTCGACCGAGCCGGCGAGCACACGTCAGGACTATTTGCATGAGCTTGTGGCCGGCGCGGGTAGGCATGAGCGGGTCGGGGACCCGTACCAGCTCGTCGCGGGGTTCACTTCCGCTTATGCGCGGACGCTGGGCAGCAAGCCCCTAAGCGGACGGCTCGGAAACGGCGACGCCTTTGATTTTGTAGCGGACAGGTACGTGTCGGAGGTCATCGTCGTCGCGGCCTCGTTGTCCAGAACCCCCGCTTTTGAAGCGACACTGTTTACCGACGGAAGACCGGTACCCGAGCGGTCGAGCGGAGACAATGGGTGTAGCGCCCGCATTCTTGGCGCAGAGCTCGCACCGAACCTGTGCAAGGCGCCGTTTCATACCTTCAAGGTGTGGCGAGCTGATAAGGACCCCAAGAAGGTGACCTCGTGGTCTTTGAAGCTAGCCAGCGGATCGCCTAGCGATATCGCTTACGGGGTCATTCTTCGGTATGAGCTGTCGGCAGAGGTGGTACAGGCGCCCGATTCGGCGCGCGCCGGCGAGCCGATTCCGGTCGTTGGAAGGATTCGATGGCACGACCAGACCTTCGACGACCGGTCTTTCTACAGCTCTCCGAAGTTCCAAGCGACGATGTTTATCGGCAATTTGGAAGGTCCATTAGCTCAGGGCGGCGATTTGCTGTTTCGGGGGGCGGTCGAAGTCGGCCAACCGGGACTGTACCGGTTGGGGGTCGTGTTCGAAAACGAATGGGTGGCCCTACGGAGCCGAATCCGAACCATCGAGGTCAAGCAGTGGGCGTCACTACGAATCATTGCGGCACTGCCGGACTTCGGTCGATGGGCGGGAAGGTGGCGGACGACCGAGTCTTGTCGATCGCTCGACCTCACCGGCTCGCACAACGCCGATGTCGTGCCTATTGAGGTGTTGGCAAAGGGTATCCCGGAGGGGACGGCGGTCACCGTGGACGGCACCGCGGTACCTAGGATGCGCCCGCTCCCGCTTGCGGGCAAAAAACTGCAGTATGAAGTCTGCGTTGTCGCTGAGCGCTGCTGCGCCGAGCTCGACGGAAAGAGCAGTCAATTGGTGATCCGTGGACGGAATCCGTACTATCACGCCTCGGCGGCGTCGGTGCCCCTTCATTTCGCGGTCGAGGCCACGACTCTTCTCGGGTGTTGGTGGCTGGTCATTCTCGGCGTACTTGGGCTCATTCTGTTGGCTATCGCTGTGCACGGTAAGCTGTCGCCGTACAGTTTCGACGTAGGGGACACCGTTCGCATCTCTCGCCACGAAAACAAGCTGCAGCGAGGCGCCTCGTACCGGCTTGCCGAGCAGCCGGGTGGGCGACGAGGCTTCTATCGAAATGCGACGGTCGGCTTCGACAACTCGGCGAGCCCGGTTGGGCCTCGAAGGACCGCGATCGTTCGGTTTACGGCGGCGGAAGGCGGTATCATCAGCCTTTCCAGCGGGGTATCGGTCGAGATGCGGGACCGCAGGACGCGCAAATGGGAAGCGCTGAAGCCCGAAGATGCCCAATGCGGGGTACGTAAGAATGTCGTTTATCGTGTCGGTGAATACTACTTTCGACTTAACTGAAGTCGGCCTGGGAGAGGTGAATAACAAATGGGGCTGCTCAACTCGGATAAGTTCTCTCCGTACTTGTTTATTGGTCTTGGCGGCTCGGGGGGGCGGGTGGTCAATGCTCTCGCCAATAAGCTGCGACGGCACCCGAATCGCCAGAAGATGCGGAATCTCGTTTCTTTTGTAGCGATCGACACCAACACGAACGACTTGAAGGCGCTCAAGGGTATTCCGGAGGCGAACCAGTTCTTGATCTCGGCGTTCGACCGCACCGAGTACATCGCCCGCAAGCGTGGCCTTCGCGAACTGGACGAAGACCGACTGGTGACCACCTGGGTACACGACGACTACAAGTTTCGGGCGACCCAAGGCGATGGCGCCGGCCAGATTCGAATCGAGTCGCGCCTCGGCTTCTACTATAACTTGGAAAACGACCGGGCAGGCGTCCGCAAGGCGCTGCAGTCGATGGTCGACGAAGCGACCCAGCGCAGCAACCTCGCTCACCTTGACAGCGAGAATCGGGTCGTGAACTGCATCATCTACGGGTCGCTCGCGGGGGGCACGGGGTCCGGAGCCTTCTTGTCGATGGCCTATCTAATGCAAGACATTGTGCGCGAACATGGTTGGGGCCGGCCCAACGTGGTTGGGCATCTCATGCTCCCGGGCGTGTTTTCGAACAAGGTCGAGCAGGTCTTGCACGATGATATCAACGCGAACACATACGCGGCGCTCAAAGAGCTGGAGCACCTGACTCGCCTCGGATACGAGGGCCTGCAGGAGGAGGAGGAGTTCGTCTACGACCCGACACGGCCATCGCGGACGACGGTCTACACCCGACCGTTCTCGTTGGCGTACCTGATCGACAAGCCCGCCAAGCTGTCGATCGACCGCTACACGGCGGCGATTGCAGATAGCTCGTACTTGCAGATCTTCTCTCCTATCCTCGGTGCTCAGGTCGGTGAGTACGATAATTATGATAAGCACCAAAAGTCGCTGGCACTCGGGCACTTTGCCGTGCACTACGGGTCGTACGGGACCTCCGTTCTCGTCTTTCCGAAGGACGACGTTCTCGACTACTCGACGATTCGATATGTCGCTCGGGCTTTCCAGAAGTACATGATCTTCGGGGACGACCCGCAGTTCGCGGTGCCGTATGACGAGGAGAAGTTTCAGCGTTTGGAACCCCAAGACCAAAATAGGCTGATCGACGACATGTACGTACGGTGGGTCGATCATTCCGCGCGACTCGAGGAAGAACAGGGCTTCCGAGGCGTCTTCACCGGCATCAAAGAGATGAAGGCCGCCCAGCACGATTCACTGATGGAGCTCTTTCAGCGCAAGATGGCAGCGGTATTCGATGGCCTGGACGAACTGATCGTCATCGAGCCGTTCGACGATACTCAGGTAAACGAGCAGTCGATCTCTCTCAATCGTTCGATTGAGAACCTGCGGCGCGACATCTCCGACAGCCGTACAAGAGTCATGGGCACGTACCTTCAGAGCCAGCTGACCGACCTGCGGACAGACCGATTTCTCGGAGGCTTCTTTACCGACCACAAGGTTGACCCGCTGAAGCAGCGGTACTTTCTGGTCCGATTGAAGCAGCTCGGGCGACTCGGACCGCTGGAGGATGCCGAAGACAGCGCGCATCTATTCGAGATGACTTCGAATTCGGCAGACCTCGACTCCGAGCCGACCCGGCGGGAGGTCTCAGACCTCGAGCGGCAGTTGGGCGCCTCGCTCAAGAAGGGCCTTCTATCCAGTCTCAGCTCCGGGAATGCCAAGCTTATTGCCGCCAAGCGAAAGGTGAGCGATTTCTTCGGAAGGATTGAAGACGACAATCGGACCTGGTTGAAGGTCGCGTTCTGGCAAGCCTTTCACGATGAGCTGCAGTCCGTCCTCGAAGCACGACGGAGTTCTTTTCGCGATGTGTCTCGTGTCGCCGTGGAACGTACGGAGAACATCCTTGCGCGGGCCGAGAGGTTCCAGGCCGATCCCGCCGCGGTGAGCGAAGAAGCAAAGTCGACGGAGTACTATCTCAATCAGGAGGTCTTCAAGGACGAGCGTACTGACCAGCGGCTCTGGGGACGCTTTTTCCGCCACCGCCTCGACCGCCACGAAAACTACGACGAAGCGAAGGTCTTCGAGGTCATCACGCAAGCCTTCAAGCCGAAGGAGGAAGACGGGCGTATCCGCCGCAAGGACGCCAACGAGATTGTGGAGGATGTTCGCGAGGAGCTGCACATGCTAGGACGTCAGACCTTCGAAACGGCGATGGCCGACATGCAGGATCTCGACCTTCCGGGCGCCCTCCGATTGGAGGCCCGGTACATCCTCGCTGGCCCGGATGTCGTGGATGACACTGCTCTGAAGGCCGTCGACGTCGACGATGTCGACGCCTATGTCCGGGAGAAGCTCAAGCGGGCGGTTGACCAATGCGTCCTCATCGCGAATATCGACACCATTAAGCAGAATGACTCGGCGGTCGTTTCAAACCAGATCTTCTACGTGGCGATGTCGTCCAGATACCAGAGTGCGACGGACGAGTCGCTCGGCAGCGTCCTTTCGAAGGTCGCACCGCGGTTGAAGTTCATAGACAACTGGGAAGACGACGACATGGTGGTCTTCTATCGAGCGTCGTTGGGGGTCCCAGTCTACTTCTATTCACGAGTCGCGGGTGAGCTCCGCGAGAGCTACGACCGAGTTCGGAAGAAGAAGAACCGAAGCTACCCCCTGCACATTCAAAAGAATTGGGAGTCGCTACCGAATCTCGACCCCATCGAGGTGCGGGAGGCCGAGGAGCGGCGCCAGCGCGAAGAAGCGGCGGCCAAAGACCGAGAGATTCGGGACGAAGGCATCTGGAGCTTCTCAATGTCGCTTCTGCTGGGCAACATCGTTCACGATGACCGGGGCTACGCGTGGGCTCTGGAGGGCGCCGGTCAGCAGCTGGCCGCAAACCGGTCGGACGCATTTTCTCAGTTCCTGGTGCTCGACCCGATCGTTCGCGATCAGCTCAAGAAGCGTGTCGGCGACGCGGTCGAGCTGCGGACGACCACAAGAAGAGACCGCGCGGCCCTCGCCGAAGAACTCAAAGTCCACCTGAGCGCCGTGACAAGGCGGTACCTTAAGGCGGTGCAAGACGACGAAGAGCGTG
This sequence comes from Myxococcota bacterium, assembly GCA_028289325.1. Classification (GTDB taxonomy): domain Bacteria; phylum Myxococcota; class Kuafuiibacteriia; order Kuafuiibacteriales; family Kuafuiibacteriaceae; genus JANQQN01. The sequence goes on from JANQQN010000484.1 coordinate 12,934, forward strand.
AGCGTCACTTCCTCGGTGAAGAGCAGACGGTCCTCGAGCGCAAGATCGGCGAGCTCACCGCATGACGCCCGCCGTCGTTGGGCCGACCTTGATCATCGGCTATGGCGAGATGGGTGAATCCGTCGTCCGCGACTTGTCGCGGGATGTCGGAACGTTGCCCGACGCGCCGGTGCGCTTGATCAGCGGTCACACGGCCGATGAATGTATTCAAAGGATCTCTCTTGAGCTCGAAGCTCTGCTCACTGTGGAGTTCGGTGAGGTGCGGAATCGGTTGGATGTTGTGGTCATCGCCGACGCGCGACGATCGGGAAGTCTCGAGGCGGCGTACAGGATTTCCGACGAGCTGAGTGAGACATTGGCTACTCGCTTCGCGCGGGTTCTTCCGCCTCGTGTCGCGCGAGACCAGCGGCAGGGCGCCTTGACGATCGTGTTGGCTGTTTCTCCGGTCACACCGAGCCCCGAGACGCAAGTATTGCTCAATGCACTCAAGTACTTCGAACAGTGGCATAGGCGCGATGCTGCGGCGTGGGTCTTGTCTCGGATTTATCTGGTCACCGAGCAGAACGAGGCGGGTCGGCTGCGCGACGAAGATCTCGAACGGTCGATCTACCTGTTTGCGGCGGCCTGTTGGTTCTCCGGTCTGCGCGATCATGACGAGGTTCTGCGCCGGGTGGCAAATCCTGGATCCGACCACGCGCTGATCTCATGCTTTATCGCCTCGGCCGCGGACGTTTCGGTCGATGAAGTCATGACCTACTGCATGTGGCGGACGGCTGCGATGGCGCTGACTTGCCTGTCCGAGCATAGCACGCGTCGGCTGTGCCAAAGGGCAGGCTCGGTATTCGATGTTGAGAGTTGGCACCGTGAGTGGAGTCAGACCATTAGCGCGCAGGAGCTCAGAAACTGGGCCGACCGGCAAAGGGCCCACGATCTGCCGTCGGGTCTTGATTCCGTGCCTTGGCATTGGTCGTCGATGCGGGCGCAGCGAGCGATAGGCACGTTCCTGGCCGGAAATGAGCTCTGGGAGGAGGGCGAGCAATTCACCGAGGTCGACCAAGAGGTTGAGCGGAACCTCGACCAACGAGAGGTCGCGACGTTGGAGGATATGCAGTCTAGGCTGGATACCTTGGTGCTGCAGGAGCTGGACCCGAACAATGCGTTACAGAAGCTGCCGGGACTTGTGAACACGTTGGATCAAGCAGCGGGCGTCCTCCACCGGATCGACAGCGCCTCTGTCACGTCGAAGGGCAGCAAACCCGGGGCGACGGCCGCGAAGGACCGTGACAACCAGCGGCGGATCCAGGGCGCGATCGCTTCGCGTCCCGATCCGGTGGCCGCCGCATGGGCGGCCATGCTCTTGAGCTTCATCGTCTTTGTTCTGATCGCCGGCGTGTGGGCGATGATCGGTTCGGTCGACGCACCTGGCGGTGTAGTGGTGAGCCCTACGGCATCCCGTACGGCCGCGCCGCTCGGGCTCATCTTGCCCATCGCCGCCCTTGTCGGCTTGGCGGTCGGCTTTGCATGGTTCGCGATTCGGGTGCAGGCGAGCCAACGACGGATTCGAACGGCACTTGCGGCAATCCGTACGCAGGCCGTCGCCAACCTGGAAGTCCACGAGCTGTTGAAGAAGCGGGTCGAAGAACAGCTAGCCATTCGCCGACAACGACTGACCATGGAGATGTCGCTGCTGATCGCCGCGAAGCAACGAGCGCTCCGCGGTATTACGACGACCGTCGAAAGCGCGAAAACGAACGCCGAAAAGAAGGTCCGCGACTTCGAAACTTCGGGCGATCTGGTTGGACTGAGAGGGCAGGCAGCCGTGGGTGCATTCAAGACTGAAACGGTAGTGCACCGCCGGCTTCTGTCGACCGAGCAGTATACGGGGCTATGGGAAGCTACGCGAAAGACACGGGGCGGCCGGGCCCTGGCGGAGACTCTGCTTAATCACGGATGGCCCAAGGAGGATGTTCTCCATGACCTGCCGGACTTCGGACCGCAGTGGCTCGAGCAATGCCGGCTTCAGCATGAAGATGCGCTGTCGAAGAGTGTATTCGATTGGCCGGGCAACGACGTCCGAAAAGACGTATCTGAACGAGTGACCCACTTTCTTCGACACGCACCGATCAATTTGGAGCTGGGCATGCGGCCGTTCAACGACGACGGGACGTCAGGCGGAGACGGCGGTTCCGAAATTCTCGTGGTGTCGGCGCCGGCAGGACGGCCGGTCATCGACGCTGCGCGAAAAGTCATCGATGCCGACCGTTTGATGCAGGTCGTTTACGGGAGCGCAGATACCTCTCGGGTGGTCGCTATTCGCACTCACCCCGGGTTTACGGCGCGGCAGCTGGAAAACAGTGTCGAGGCTCGGCAATGAACGAGGCGCTGTTCACCATCGGTGCGGTCCTGCTTCTGCTGCTCGTTTGGGGCGTCTTCGAGATCACGGGAGGGCGCTTTCGCCGGGCCCGTCGGGCCATGGTGGGTGCTCAGCTTGGACTGGTAGTGGGTACGGCGGCGGTCAGTGGATGGCTTTGGTATTCCGGCGGTGACGCGATCACGATGGTCGGACTGCTGAGTACAGGGGGCGTGACGGATGACCTGGTCCGAACGGGGTGGGCGAGGCTGTCGCTCGGTCTATCTGGACTCGCGGTGGTGATGTCGGTGCTCGCAGCTTTTTGCGGAGGCGAGGATGCCGAACCTCAGCGATCTTTGTCGTTGATCGACAAGGCTGTGGTAGCCTTTATCGCCGTCACGGGCTCGGCGATCGTGGCGTGCGTTATTGCCATGCCGTTGGTGTGGTTCAATAGTCTGCCCCTTCAGGTTGCCTCTGCAACGCCGCTTGTCAGCCTCGCACTTATTCTGTGGTTGGTGAGCTCCAGTCCTGCCGTCGTTGAATTCAAGGTGTCTCCGAAGAAGCGGTCATCGCAGGGCCCCGAAGGGAAGGTGGATGACTATCCAGACCCGCTTCAACTAGTGGTCGATAAGCAACTGATCCTGCCGCGGCCGGTTATCGTGTGGCCGGGACAGGTCTCGGGGCAGTCCGATGATCGAGTATGGGGTGCGGCCGGCGGGCTAGGCCTGGCACCGACCGGGATCGAGGGTGCGCTGGGGCGGCTAGATGGCGGCGGCTCCGTCTTGGTTCCGGACCTACCCGGAGATACTGAAGATATCTTTCTGGTGACGCTTCTCTTGCGATGGGGGGTCGAGCGAAGTCGCCGAAGCTTGGTTGTTCATCCTCGGCCGAAGGAATTCGTTGATCGCTTTACTCGAGCACTCGCAAGACTCGGTGCATTTCGACCCGGGCCGATCTGTCAGAATGGGACGGAGGTCGTGCAGTGTCTGCGGGAGCGCCGGTTGCCGAGTCTGGTCGTCGTCGATACGACCGAGCTTTCGGACGCCTGTATCCCCGAGTTTGGTAAAGACGTTGGTCGGCGCTTCGTGAATTCGTCGCCTCTTATGGTGTTGTGTCGACCGGATCGTCTGCAGCCAGTGGAGGCCACCCACCTCGCCCTATCGTGTACGCGGCTTGGGTTGTTGGCGGATGCAGCGTCGCCGTCGCGGTTCTTAGTCACCGCGCCGGGTACCAACCCGATGCTCCATCGAATCCTACCGGTGATTAGCGTGGAGCTCACGCCGATGCCGGCCGGCCTGTTGGCCACCGATCGCGTGCGCTTGCATCGCGGGGTCGTCCATGGAAGCGGAGCCGACGCCGTTAGTGCTGCTGTACGGCAGACCCACACTGCGCTGATGAAGGCGGGTGTCAACGTGCGGGTGGAAGATCCAGCCGGTCTTCTCAGCCATGATATGCTGACCGTGAACGGTGTTCCGAAGAAGCTGGATGCGCCGGGGACGTTAGGCGGGCGGGTGTGTCTGATTACCTGTTGCGAGGCGGAGATCTCGGTGCTGTTTCGGGCGGCGTCCCAGCGGGCGCGCCGACCTGAAGGTGAGCAGTTGCTCGTGTGGTGGACCCCCCACTCGCCGGTGGCCAACTACATGCTTGAGGAAGGACGTCTCGTTGAGCTGCACAAGAAGAACCTGCTACCGGCGCCGCTGCCTTTGTTCGGCAGCAGCAATCGTTTTCTCGAGGAGCTTCACCTGCGATTGGCCCTGCAGGAAGGCATGCCGACCGAGAAGGAGTTGGAGTCCCGATTTACCCCGGAAGGCCTTCGGCGCGTCTTAGCAGCGAGGCTCGCCCGGCTTGGAAGGTCGCGAGCCACCTACACCGAAGATGATCGCGGGCGGCGTTCCGTGGAACGGTCACATCTGGTATTGCCGGCGCCGGCGTTGGATGAAGATCGTCTGGAGGCCAGGACCACGGTGACCTCGGCGCAAGTCGAAGTCATCGATCAAACGGGAAGTCCGGTGGACGTGGTCGACCGACAGACGGCACATACCCACTACTATCCGACGCGTGTGTTCTCTCGAAATGGTCGACGATACGAAGTGCCGATAGGACCGACGAGCGACGGGATCGAGGTCCGATTGGTCGACTGGTCCAAGGCGACCACCATGCCAAAGCTGAGATTTAGCTTCAAGTCGGGTTACGGGAGCGGTCAAGACGAACCGGCGAAGCGGTACGGAAGAGCGTTCCAACTGCGGGTCACGGACTACCACGTTCGGCTAACGGAGTTCGTGTCGGGCTCGATTGAAGGCCGCCGCAATCCGGTCAGCTTCGACCCGGTCAAGGCTGAGTACAACACTCGGATTCGGGTGGCCCATTTCGCGCACCTTGCGGGTGCAAGGGATTTCGAGAACGGCCTGACGCACATGGCTCGACTGCTGGACGACGTTCTTATTACTCAACTTCGCGCCGCGGATGAGCTAATCGAGGCTGTCGGTCTGCCGGACGGCTGTGGCGACGACCGCACGCCGGCCGTCGCTTTCATCGATCGGCACATTGGCGGGATGGGCGCGGTCGAGAGCCTTAGCCTCGATGTCGTTCACGAGCTGTTGCAGTGGACGAAGGTGATCATGCAGTCGTGTAAATGTATGGATGGTTGTGAGCTGTGTACGCCGCTCGAGGCGCTCCACCTAAAGGCCAAGCAAAAGGCGATCCAGATTCTGGAGACCTGAAGCCCTCGGCTGTAGCTCGGTGGAAGGGCAAACAGAATCGCCACGCGGTCCAGCGGCAGTGCGCCACGACGACGCTCGGGAGCCGCAGGAGGAGACGGGCCGGCGGCATCATCGGAGCGCTCGGTGCCGCCTTCGATCAGCTTGGCGTTCGTACATAACTACGTGTCATGGACATAGTTGCCGTTTACGAATGCAATTCGTTATTCGTTGTTCGTCACGAGGATCTGCACAAGCCGATCATACACGTCCTGGCAGGTCGCTATTCGCTTGTGCTGGTCGTCCGCGGTCATCGCCTCGAGACACTTGATCAACTCCTCAGGTGCCTTGACGGCCTCGAGGTGTTCCCGAACAGGCGGGATTGTATCTGCAGGCGCCTTCGTGAGGTACTCGGTCAATACGATGCCAAGCGCATAGATGTCGGTGCGTTGATCGACTCGTCCTCCCGAGATCTGCTCCGGGCTCATATATCCTGGAGTACCGACCCGAACTTGGGTCAGGCGCTTCGTCTCCTGCCAGCGGCGGACGGTCGCGATGCCCAAGTCCAGGAGGAACGGACGGGCGGCGTCTGGATAGCCGGTGATCATGATATTCTCTGGCTTGATATCGCGGTGAATGATCGGTTCGGACCGCTCGTGCAGAAAGCGGATGGCATCGATCAACGGCAGGAATAGTCTGATGGTGCGCCAGTCAGGGGGTTGATCCAAATTGCGCATGACGTCGAACAACGTTTCACCCTGGATCCGCTGCATTACGAACGCAGGGGGCTGATCCATGACGTCGAACAATCGAACCAAATGCGGGTGGTCGAGGTTGGTCAGCTCCTGCAGGAGCTGGCGTTCTCGGTCCCATCGCTCGAGGAAATCCGCGTTCTTCCTGTGCTCGATTCGAAGAACTTTGATGACGACCTGATCCGGGTGGCCGGCGGTCGGTTCGAGGGCATCCGCTTCGTAGACATGGGACGTACCCCCATCGCCGATACGCTCGATAATCTTGAAGTCTCCGACGACGGCGCCGGGTTCGAAGACCGGACTGGTTGCGTCGCGCCCCGCCAGCACGCCCAACGCGAGGTGAGCTAGCCCGCCGTAGTCGCTGCTCGTAAACTTCTCGCGTCCAAGCCTTCGGCCAAACCGGTCAAGAACTTTTCGCCGGTGCAGCATCTGGATCTTAGCGCCGGCGGTAAACGTTCGCGTGTTCAGCAACGCGTCGATCTGAGGCTTGTCGATCGCGTTGTATCCATCGTGGATGGCTCCGATTATGTACCTTCGGAATTCGTAGGGCCACCAGGCCCATAGCGATGCCATTTCTCGCTTGGATAGATTTTCGTGAATCTTTTGAATAAGGGCGCTGTCGAGATCGGCCTGGTCGCCGTTAGGTTCAACAAATACGCCGTATCCGATCCGGGGTCGGCCGTCTTCCCGCGAGCGCGCCCATTGTGCCACGATAATGGGAAATGGAGCAAAGCCTTCGAGGTTGACCCGCTGATACCGCGGCTGAGCGATGAACTGCTCGCCGACCAACTCGACGCTGGCGCCTCGAAACTGCATCACATCGAAGTGAAACGGACGGCCAATATTGCTCCGGAACTGCAGCTCGTGGTCCGTCCTCCGTTTGACCTTCATCAGGTGATCCTGACGGTCGACCAGGTGTGTCTGGCGCACGCGGCGGCCGTCGCTCCGAGGTTGGTCGACTTCGATGCTCAATTCAATGCCCGACACGCGTTGGTCCGGCAGCGCTTCTTGTGCCGCCAACATATCGATATCTTGCCAGGTCAGACTATGATCATTGGTCACGAATGAAACGGAGCGCGCCTCCAGCCGGCGGCCGAGGAGAGCCATAATTACCTTCGCGGTCCGGTGGTCCTTCCACCAGAATCGAACCCCGTTCGGGCCGCTGCGGACCGATAGCTGCGAGCGCCCGAGGGGCACCGGCCGGACGGTGAGGTCGTAGGCGGTCTCGTCGTGAGGATGGATAGAGTCCTTTTCGATCCCGTGCGGTTCGAAGGTAGCCTCTCGCCGACGGCCGGTCGGGGCTTCTTCAGCGGTTCGGAATGGCCCAATCATGCTTTGGTGCCCGTTTGGCTGTTTCGGTACAGGCGCAATGCGGCTTTTGCCGCCCTCCTAAAATCATCTTGGACTCGGCACTTGTGAGCTATGCCGCCCCATATGCGACTCATCAGGTCGTAATCTACGGAGACTGTGTGGCGTGAGATATCGACTACAAAGTCGCCCGCGGTGGAATATACATCGCGGTAGACTCGCAACTTGGTGCTTTTACCGTCTACGACATCTTCATAGATCGCCGTCCAAGCGTCGTCAGTCAGTCGATCCGTCTTATCAAAGATGGGAATAACAATTTCAGCAAGTACCTTTGTTTGAAGCTCGTATGATGTTGGGGTTATTGCAAACTTCGAAATATATTTCTCTCCGAGCTGGAGCTTCTGTCGGTCATCCTTCGCGAAGATCTTGGCGGCGTCGAGGAGTGACCCATGACGGTCTTGAGGACAATCACCAAACAAGGCCCAAAGCCCATTCTGCCTAAACTTGTCTTGCCATCTCGCAGGGGTAAATTTAGATCCGAAGACATCTCCCGCCAACAACAGCAAGCCCGAATGACTAGGTTGACCCTTCTTCCGCCGTGCATCAAGCGCTGCTTTGATGTCTTCTCTCTCAAAATCCATCAGGATGCCGGCCATGGTTTCAGCACTCAGGGAGAAGTCTAGGCTCGGGCGGCATGCTAAGATCAAGAACTTCTGCCACGGCTTTTGGTGATTGATCCACTCGAAATCGAAGATCTCACCGTTGTCTTCGAGATAGTGACGCCTGAGTCGAGCCATGCGAACTACGTTGCGCAATACTTGGGTTGTCGGTTTTCCATTAAAACTAGTGCCTTGATCTACATATCGAATTGATTCGACATAACGAGGCCGAGGGCTGCTCCTTGAGCGTCGCGATAGTCGCCAAAACGCTGCTGAGTTCGTATCAAAGAGAGATTCGTCGGGGATGGCATCTTCGATGAGTTGATTGATGTAGTTCGGCGGCAGTGCGGGTATGTCCTCTTCCTCGAGATCGCCAATTGGTCGGCTATCCCCTGTTTCGAAGCCAGTGGTTCGGAAGAGGGCGTCCGCAAGAAATCTATTCCAGTGCTGAAGAAACTCCTCGAAGCTTTCGGGCTTGAATCGTGTGCTCGCGATATCCCAATGTCGAAGGAGCCACTTGGAGAGCTTGAAATGCAGCGACCGAGGCGCATGTAAGAGCTCACTGCAGACTGCGACGACCTCTTTGTCGTCGAATTGCTCGTGTGATTCTGCGGCCCGCATGACTGGGGGCCATGTTCTTATATCGCCCGTCAGCCTGAGCCAGTCGACTGCCGTTTCCTTACACTGCGGATTCGCCCAAAGAACAGGTAATAGGTGCCGCTGTAGAAGTCTGGCAGCAATCGGGTCGGCATGGATTAAAGCCTGATCCTCGGACAAAGGCTCGGCGGCCTCCAGGATTCTTGATGTGAGTGTGTTCCATTGGTTCAGACTGTCCGTCTGCGGCAAGGCGTCGACCGCATCGGACATCTCGTTTCGCGGCAGGAAACAGATAAGCAGCAGGTGTCCATCTTGTTGCAGCCAGGTGCGGACGACTGGTCCGGGTTGGGGATGCAAGACAAGCCGGCGCGCAAGTTCGATAATCGTCTCGCTGTCTTTGGCAAGACACGACCGCATGCGACTATGAAACCGTTGATTTAGATGTTCCGGCAGCGGCTGGTGCATGTGGCCTTTGTCGACGGCGCTTGTGACAAACTGGAAGACATTTCTTTGTATGGGCGGCGCTTCGTCCGGGCTCGCTAAGTACGCGACCAACCGGGCTCGTTCTATACCTTCGCCCTCCATCGCCATAAGCTCTTTGAGAAGCGCAAAACCTAGTTTCGGATCTTCGCTATCCTTGATAAGGATTCGCTCGGCCTTCCGGCGTTCCGGCTCATGGGCGAGAGCAGATTTGAGCAACCTTAGGACCCGCTGCCGTGTTTCGCTGAACGCAACTGTACGGGGCGTAAGGGGCGGATTGGGCTTTTGTTCCTCGATGCCGTCGACGGTAAGCCACTCCTCGAGCGACTTCAGACGGACTCGGTCGAAAGCCAACAATCCTGGGCGCCTGAACATTCGAACGATAGCCGGGGAAGAGAACACTGGTTGCGGGTCGGCGTCCTGCAGCTGTACGTCGTTGTTGGTTTGGTTGGACGGCAGAGGCAAACGTCCCTGTACATCCAACGCAGCGGCGAGCTCCCCGCCGAACTCATTGAATAGATACGCTTGCCCGGCCCGAAGGCGTCGGTCTTCAAACGGCTTACCGTTGGCCTTGACCCGCGGATGGGTCCACCGACCTTCCTCAGGGTCGTAAAGCGCGCACGATGCTGAAGCGGCGGTCGCGAAGGTTGCAGCGAGGTGCCCGGAATAACTGGCTCCCACACCCCAACCCAAGCTGAAAAACATCCGCAGACGGGGCGGAATCAGCCACCACAGGGTGGCCATCCAATCACTAAATTCCTCTAGCTTAGGCCGTCGAACGAAGCCGAGGGCAACGCCCGACATGATATAGGGTAGAGCATCTTGCGCGAAAGCGAGGGAGGCCGCCTTCACCTGCGAGCGTCCCGACTGAACCATAAGTGGATCCATCGGCCGCTCCTGGTCATCGGGGGTGATGCCGACCAGTGGCCGGTTGAACAGCGCGCTGTACATTGCCGACGGCGCTACGTAAACACTGGTGTTGAGGTGTAGGGCCGCGTACCGGGCGATTCGATAGCGCCGGGTGCTTTCGCCGCCCTCGGGGCGTGTTTCGAGGCGCCCCGCGATCACCCACCACTGCCGGTTGCCATTGATCTGTATGTTCAGCGGCCGGAGCAGAAAGGAAGTATTGATGTCTTCGGGGAGCTCCTTGTCGTGCGGCAGGGTCGGCCCGAGCCTATTGGGCTCACATAGGCGAATGATGTCGTTGGGGCAGCCCGTCGTCCAGTGAAGTGCCCCGTAGTCGGCGTGCCGAATGATCGGGCCGCTCGGCGTTTGGCACGGCTTGCCGTACTCAACGATGTGCAGTTGTGCGGCTGGCGTGTTCAATGCTCTGTAATCTAGACCCGGGTCACGGGGCGTTGACTAAAGCCGCTGGGCTCAGTCGGGGGTTCGGGCGGCGATGAGGCGTGGTCCGTAGACGATCCGCTATACATATCTTGGTCGCGACTCGCGAAGTACAGGGACAGGTCTCTTGATGCGAATAGCTTGTTAATCAGAGACAGCATGGGCACCAGCATCGCGAATCCGATAATGGCGTAATAGATGGCCGTTAGCCCTTTGGCGCGCTCTTTTTCGCGTATTTGGACGCCCGGGTCGGCTTCCGCCAAAAGGGGCGGAGGGAACTGAAAGTCATTGATCAGGCGGCTTCGTACCGGGCTCGAGGTCGAGGTGACGGGCCAAGCCGGCGGACTGGCATTCAGCAGGTCGCTCAGAACACGGAGCTGCTCGTACATGTCGTATTCGTCTGGAACGAAGCTCATCTTCGATCTCGGCTCATCCGCCAAAGGCGGAAAGTGGGTGCCTGGCTGGGCATCACGGATACGTTCGATAAACGCTGTCAATTTAGCTAGGTCGGTTTTTGCCTCGTCGGCACGCTTTTCTTCCCTTTTCTCGATGACGTCCAGGCGTTTGTCGAATCGGGTAGCTTCGCCGGCGACCGCGCTGTCCGCGGCGGTGAGATTCGCTTGTGCGTTGGTCAGAGCGTTTTCAGCTCGGGTGACCTGTTGGTACGCCTTGATCCGTTCGTCGTTTCTCCATTTGGCCCGTCTGGTCCAAAGGTTGACAGCTTGCGCCGCCGCATCGATATCCTGGTGATCCGCTCCTTGCTCGACGAATTGTTGGTATTTCTTCTCTTCCCTAGAGAGTCGAGCCTTTCCGCGGCGCACGCTTTTTCGCCAGCGGTCCAAGGCTCGCTTCGCATTATCGAGGTTGGCCTGCGCCGTAGCGAGGTCGCCTCGCGCAGCATCGCGCTGATCTCGTGCGCCTTGAAGATCCTGGCCAACGTCGGACTGCCGAAGCTGAGCACCCGCCTTTGTCGGATCCACGACCGACTTGTTCTGGAGGTCTTCGTAGTCCTGAAGCAGGCGAGCCGCCTTGGCCAAGACCTGTTCTTCGTATGCGCGCGTGTTGATGCGGGACCGAAAAGCCATGAGCTCGACCGGTCGCGCGGTGAAGTACGCGGACACGAGAACCAGCAGTACGCGAGCCAGGTACGCCAATGTGAACATGAGCTTTCGACCCTGCTTGCCGGGGTCGGAAACCAGGATCTGCCGTTCGAAGACAAAGATCAGAACGGCCATCGTCCCACCGAACAAGCAGGCAAGAGGGGTGAACCAAGTAAAGAAGGTCAGCTTGCCGGCATTGAGAATAGCTACGAACAGCAGACTCCACGCGGCAAACTCGAAGGTAACGATGACTGCCAAGACCAGCGCCATAAAGTGAAGGTCGGGCACCGCCTTACTCGACAGAACCGCGTGGTCGCCGACGTCGAGGGCGAAAAATCTCGTCAGGTGGCCTAAAGGACCCTTGTATAGGTTGATGCTGCGGCTTGGCGCGATGAACAAGCGATATTGGGTGGCGTCGCCAGCAGCGCCTTCCTTCGTTTTGACCTCTACAGGTCGATCGTGGGTCCTGTGCAGCAACGTGTTGCTCGGCACATCGGGCACCCCTTGGTCGCCGCGTGGTCGCCGAACATGCCGTGCGTCGCGGGCAGACGGGGTTTCTTGATGCGGCGCGTTGCTCCGTGTGTAGCTCGGAGGCATCTCGACGTGCTGACCCGGGATGTTTCGGCTATCTCTTTTGGCCGCGGGTCGCCCATGCTGCGGATCATCCGCCCGCAGTGTGGACTCGGAGGATGACCGTTCATCGACCGGCTCAGGCTGCGGGAGCATCGGTCCGTGACTCTCGGTCGGACCTTCCGACGGGAAACTTCCCTCGGGGAATATGTCCCCCGTCACGACTGGCTCCGCGTGATGCGCGGAAGGACGACGAAGCCCCCCCTGTTCTGGAGGGTACTCGTCCCGCTGACGGTGGATGGCCGCCGGGTCGGGTTTTAGATGGCTCGACGGTTTGGGAGCGTCTGCCGTTACCCGAGGACCTCTTTGAATGCCGTGGTCATCATCGCCAGGATGATTGCCGCCGTTCGCCATGATTATCGCGTTCCTTGAGGTCGGTAGGGCTTTGGACGCCGCGTTGGGTCCCGCAGCATGGATTCTTCGATGAGAGCGACGCGCCCGCGGGCGCGTCCGGTCAAGATGAAATACAAAGCGTCACGGAGGCCGTATGGCCGCCAATCATGAAGTGCCCAGGGACCCTTCAGCTTATCTGAAGGGAGATTGAGGCGGTCGAAGACAAGACCGTTGCCGTAAAAGCCGCATGCGCTGGTCAGACCGACCGCGAGCTTCGCTTGAGGGCGCAGGTACTGATGCACTGCCTTTAGAAAGCCGATCTGAAGGATCTCGATGGCTTGTTGCACGGGGTCCATGGCTTCGGCAACGGCGGCGGGCATGACCGTTTCGTTGCCCGGCTGGTCGGCCCAGCCTTGGCATAGCTTGTCGATCTTGTTTAGTAAAATAAGGAAACGGTCTGCTGTGAGTTCTCGCGTGCGCATCCGCTCGGTCGTCGAGGCCTTCGGGTGAACTAGCCGGACGACTCGTTTGTTGACCCACTTGCCGACGCTCGATTGGACGAAGCGGTCTCGGGTTGAACTCACGGCCATTTCTTCTAGAATTTCCGGCATGTATTGGACAACGTGGTTGATTTGTTCGGGCCCGCTAACGTCGATGACCAAAACGAGGACTGTAGCCTCCTTGCCGGCAGCCAGAAGCTCCTTACGATACTCCAGTGCAAACTCGCTGTCTTTGAAGAACTTGGACGCCACCGGAAAGAGCGCACCACCGGGGCCGTCGCGAACGACCATGGGCATTGCTTCGCGAATAGGGAATCCGAAGACCGATTCTTCGAACTCGAGACCAAATGGATAAGTATGAATCCTATCGTCTCCGATTTCATCCTCCTCGTGCCAAAGAATGTTGACGGCCTTCTGATAGAGTCTTGAGGTTTCCCCTTCCGGAAAGAACCGAAGGGTGAGCTTTCGAGGTTCGTCTTCGGGGTCGTGGTCGCACGCTTGCTTGATACCTCGCAGGAGTGTCGTTTTCCCGGACCCCGACATGCCGAAGATGACCGCGCCGCTCTTGACCTCTTCTACGGGCTCCGTTGGTGCTTTGGCCTCGATGTCCTCTTCGGACTCGACCGATTCGGTCGGCACTTCCAAATAGAGCTGCTCGCCTTCCCCTGTCGGATCATCCAGTGGACGGGCCTTGACGCCCGGTAAGGTTGGATTCTTGGCACGGGTGACCATGGAGTCCGGCCGCGCCTCGAAGTCCGTCGAGACCGTCGGCGGCGACGACGCCAGCGGTGGCGGATTGATAACGCCGACCTTCGGGCTGCTGAGGTCCGCGCTCAATGAGGGACGGCGCGGCTGGGTTTCTTCCCCGTCGACGTTGTCATCCGGATCATGAATTGGACCATCAAAATCATCGAATGGATTGCCAGGCGGATGGGTCACCGAAGTCTTCCAGCCATACTAGGAGGCTAGCCGAGGTGTCTTAAGAAGTCACGGCTCACCGAGGTGCGCCTTGCAATCGTGATGGGCGGCGGCCCCGATCCGCGATCGCTCGTTTCTCGAATTCGTGAGACGGGGACCGACGACATTAGTGTGAAGGCCCGCCTAGTCGTCGTAAGTGCTGGCAACGAACTTGTTCGGACGCTCCGTGATCGATTGACCGACGCAACGATCGAGCACGCGCGAACGCCGGGGGAGGTCATTCGCCAAGTTGAGGGCGCTCGGGCGATATTCATCATCGAAAGCACAACGACGTTCGACCCAGCACCTGCGCTCTATGAGGTCTGGGAACGCCATCGATACTGTCCGTTTGTTGTATGGCGGCGATCACCTGAGGCCGAGGGGTACCGGTACTTCGGGCCAGTTGCGGTGGTCGATGCTGCGGAGGGACTGAAGCGATTGGTCGAGTCCATTCGCCGGGCGCAGCTGTCTGCGGCGTGGATCTGCGAGCCACGCAGCCGTGCCCCTGACAGGGGAGCGTCACTGTTGCGACACCGTGTCGGATGGTCTGTTGTGACCCCCGCCGTTGGGCTTCTTCGTACGGATGTCTTGGCCTTCAATCTCAACCGCAGTACCGAAATCGACCGGGTAAACGATCTGGGTACGGTCGATCTCCGGCGGTGCGATCTCCAATCGAACGATCTATCCGGGGCATATCTCGCGGATGGCCGACTCGAGGAGGCCGATCTCCGCCGATGCGTTGGTGCCTTCGTCGATTTTCGGAGCGCTCAGCTGACTAGGGCCGACCTGCGCGGCGCACTATTCATTGGTTGCGACTTTTCGAACGCTCGCTTGTTCGATGCGCAGCTTCGCGAGGCCGAATTCGTTGCGTGCGACCTTCGCGGCGCGAGCTTCAGAAACCGCCTGCTTGTCGGAGCCTATGTCGTCGATTGCTTCCTCGATCCCGGTGTTCTCAAGGACGGGCGTGGACGCCCAGGCAACAAGCGCCGAGATGGCCATACGTCGCGCAGGTGGCCGTCGTTGGGCTTCAAGATGAAGTCACGGAGCGTGTGGGCGTAAATCTCCTCGACCGCAGCGCTCTCCTCACCGCGTCACGGGACTTCGACTTGGTAGGATGACTCGATCTGCCGCGCGGGAGCCGCTTCTGGTGAAGATCTAGCGGCCAGCGGCGCCGAGGCAGTGTGCAGTCGAGTTCCACAGCTCGGCATTAGGCGCCGCCAGCATGGATCCGCGGTGTTCGCCGCAAGGATAGGGACATGTGGCTGGGGTACTGGGTTCGGCCTGCCGTGATGTCACTGCTAAGTATCTGTTCCGTCTGATGCACCTGGCCCTGCCGAGATGCGCTGCCGCAGTCTTCGCGGGTCATGAAGACAGTCAGTGCAGCAACGACATCTGGCCG
>JANQQN010000501.1 GCA_028289325.1 Myxococcota bacterium
GACGTCGAGCGGGTCGAGCCGCCGTCGCTCGACGACCCCCTTCGGACCCCGGACCTCGAAGGCAAGCCTGCACACCTGCTCATTGCCCAGCTCGAGCAGGAGGAGTCCAACTGGGCCCGCGACGAAGCGGCCCGGGTGGAGCGGGTGTTCGAAGCCGCGGCGCCCAAAGAAGAGATCGCCAAGGTTCAGGTCGCGGTCGCGGCGCCGAGGAAGCCGTGGCGACTGCCGCCGTGGCTGGGCTGGGCGACGGTGGGGATTTTGGTCATCCTCGGGGTGGGCTTCGCTTACTCCCGCGCCCAGCACGAGCCGCCGCCGGTGGCGGAGATCGACCCGGCGAAGGTCGCCGCCGCCCGACGGACCAAGAGCGCCCTGACCGCCCTGCAAAAAGGCCACGAGGCGGTCTTGGCCGAAAAGCATGACGATGCCATTCGCCTCTACCGAGAGGCGCTTCGGATGGTGCCGGATCTCGCCTCCGCGGAGCGTGGGCTGGGCATCGCCCACGCCGCGAAGGGGAATCGCAAGGCGGCGTTGAAGCACTACCAGCGTTTCGTGCAGCTCGAGCCCGACAGTCTCGAAGCCGCAAAGATCAAGGCGCTCATCAAGGCCTACAAGAAACGCCGACGCCGTTAACCGGTGCCGGTTCTCAAGACGAGGCCCCGCATCGGCCATGGCTTTGCGGCACCAGGATCGCAATGCTACTCGCCGACAGTATGGATAGCACTGCAGCGGCCGGCGCCTTGGTCGAGGCCATCGAGAATCGCACCGCGTCGGTGGGGATTTGCGGCCTCGGTTACGTCGGGCTGCCGCTGGTGGCCGCGTTTCGCAGCCGTGGCTTCAAGGTCTGGGGCTTCGACATCGATGACGCGAAGATCCAGGCGCTGAAGGCGGGCGACTCATACATCGCCCATATTGATTTCGACGCCCTGAAGATCGCCCACACCGAGGGCCAGTTCGAGCCGACGTCGGACTTCGGTCAGCTCGACCAACCGGACATCATCCTCATCGCCGTCCCCACGCCCCTCACCAAGACCCGGGAGCCGGACCTGCGAGCGGTAGAGGGGACCTGTCGGCAGATCGCGGCGAAGCTGCGGCCGAACCAACTGGTGGTGCTCGAGTCGACGACGTATCCGAGGACCACCCAGGAAGTCTGTCAGCCGATCCTCGAAGCGACAGGGCTGGTGGCCGGCCAAGACTTTTTCCTCGCCTATTCGCCGGAGCGGGAAGACCCCGGTAATCCGAAGTACGGCACGACCAGCATTCCCAAGGTCGTCGGCGCGAACGACGAGGCCTCGCGGCGGGTGGCGGAGGCGATCTACGGATCGGTGATCGAACGGGTGGTTGCGGTCAGCGACATGGCCGCCGCCGAGCTGTGCAAGATCTTCGAGAATACCTTTCGGGCGGTGAACATCGCGCTCGTGAACGAGCTGAAGTTGATGTGTCAGCGGATGGGCATCGACGTCTGGGAAGTCATCGACGCCGCCGCCACCAAGCCGTTCGGATTCATGCCCTTCTATCCGGGGCCTGGCCTCGGCGGCCACTGTATCCCCATCGACCCGTTCTATCTGACCTGGAAGGCCCGGGAGTACGACTTCTCGACCCGCTTCATCGAGCTGGCGGGGGAGATCAACACCCGGATGCCGTACCACGTCGTCGACGGCCTCATGCACGCGCTCAATGAGCGTTCCCGAGCGCTTCGGGGCGCACGGCTGCTGGTGCTGGGCGTGGCGTACAAGAAGAACGTCGACGACGTGCGGGAGTCGCCTTCACTCAAGATCATCGACCTGCTCAAGAAAGAAGGCGCGGTGGTGGCGTACAACGATCCCCACATTTCGGTCATGAAGAAGACCCGGCAGTTCGACCATGGGATGACGTCCGTCGAGCTGACCGCCGAGGTCCTCGCCAGCCACGACGCGGTGATGATCCTGACCGATCACGACGCATACGACTGGGACTTCGTGGTCGAGCACGCTTCGCTGGTCGTGGACACCCGCAACGCCACGAAGCGGGTCGCCCGCGGTCGACACAAGATCCGAAAGCTGTGACGCATCCCTTGGCGCCATCGTCGCCGCACGGTCAGGCGCTCGCCGGTGATCGAGGGGGCTGGCGCTGAAAGGTATCGTCGGGCTTGACCAGCTCGTCGAGCAGCGTCGTCGCGTAGCTGCCGCTCCGCAGAGTGAACGTCAGCGCCAGCTGACCCGGGGCCGGCCGCTCGACCGTCGCGTGGGGGTCGCACGGGACCCGCAGCGGGCGGCGCGTGCCGCGACCGAAGCGGGGGAGGTCGGCCTCGGTCAGCCGGCAGGCGGCCATCGCCTCGGCTTCGATCCGCGCCGGGGCGCCGTCGGCGGCGCGCATCCGTTTGCCGACCATGGGCCCGGTCGGCGAGATCGCGACCTCGTCGACCCGAAGCTGCTCGCGATCGGCGTCGAGCACGTCGAACAGCCCGCCGGTGTCGTGTTTC
>JANQQN010000547.1 GCA_028289325.1 Myxococcota bacterium
TCGACCTGGCCTTCGATTTGGTTGCGCGATCGAACGACCCCCGTCAGCTCGCTCCAGCTGCGCTGCACGAGAAAGATTTCGCCGTCGACGAGCCCACCGACCTGCACCGTCAGCCCGGGCTGACCGTCGTTGTCGACGTCGTCGACCCGAGGATCGCGACGGCTGGTGGGCAGGGGGCCGCTGATGTCCGCGTCTGGCCGCATGCCGCGCCAAAACGCCTGTTTGGGCTCGACGTACCGGATCTCGGAACCATCGAGCTCCAGCCGTCCACGCCGGACGTTGCCGGATACCGCCTGAATGAACGCCGGGGGATAGGCGGTGGTGACGAGTCGGGTCGGGGCTCGGGTGGTCAGCCGGCAAACCTCTTCGTCGAGGGTCAGCTCGGCACCATCTTGCCGGACTCGCAGTAGGGTCACGGCCAAGGTCCGAGACGAAAGCTCCCCGAGAACCGGAACGTCGACCAGCGCCGAGGTGACCTGGGCCCGGGCCCACGTCCCGCTCAGATTGGGCAGACGGGTGAGGTCATTGCTGGTGGCGGATGCCGTGCACGGAATGGCCAAGCTCGCGGCGGCCAAGAAGTGTCTCATTCGCTTCATCGTTCTGACGACCCCTGAGGTCTTATGGTGGCTTAGAGGAGAACGACTCCGTTGCAACCCTGTTGTCGCCGACACGCCGCTGAACCGGGCGGCCTTGACCCTGCGGTCGGCCCGAAGATACTCGCGTCGCTTGCTCTTCCGCACGCTCCGCTGGGCCATCGCGTCCTCCGTGATGATCATCGTCGGCGGCACGCTGGGCTTCCGATTCATCGAGGGCTGGCGATGGGTGGATAGCTTATGGATGACCGTCATTACCCTGACAACCATCGGCTACAGCGAACCGAACATGCTTTCGGACGCTGGGCGGTGGTTCACGATGGGGCTGATCGTGGCCGGCTTAGGTTTGGGTACGTACACCCTCGGGCAGGTCACGAAGTACGTGGTCGAAGGCGAGTTTCGGCAAGATCTACGTGAGCGCCGCCGGAGGAACCTCATGCGTAAACTCGAGAATCATTTCATCGTGGTCGGGCTCGGGCGCCTGGGGCGCGAGGTTGCCGAAGAGCTCCATCACCGGGGCCACCAGGTCGTGGCCATCGAGGTGGAAGCCGAGACCTCGGACCGGCTGCCGTTTCTCGACCTTCGCCTGAAGGGCGACGGGAGCTCGGACGAGATCCTCAACGAAGCGGCGATCAACCGTGCGCGCGGGATCGCGGCGGCCACCGGATCGGATGCTACCAACATCTTCGTGACGCTGTCCGCGCGCCAGATGAATCCGCGGATTCACATCATCACTCGGGTCGACGACGAGGCGTCGGTGCAGAAGGCCTTTCGCGCCGGCGCGAACGCGGTGATCAATCCTTACGGCATCAGCGGGGCCCGGATGGCTCAGGGCATGATCCACCCTCATGCCGCCCAACTTCTCGACCGCGCCGTCGGACGCGCTCACAACGAGTTCGAGATCGAGGACGTCGCGATCGGCGAAGTCGAGCACTACAACGGGCGGCTAGGGGAGCTCGACATTCCCGACCGCCACGGGGTGTTGATCGTGGCCATCCGCCGCCCAGACGGGCAGTTGATCACGCGTTTGGATCGACACACCGAGCTGCGGGCCGGCGACATCGCGATCGTCGTGGGCCGCCCGGCCGACGTGAGGATGCTGGCGGAGGCGGTCATGGACGGTGCGGTCTGACTAGAGACAGCCCCAAGGGCCCGCGAGGATCAGCTCGGCCGCGACGGGGCGCGCCGGAACTTGGGCAGCCGCCACCACGGTACCGCGGGGTGCTCGTGATGCTCCCAGTGATAGCCAAAATGGTAGCAGGTGATGAATGAAAGCCACGCCGGCCAGTCGTTGCTCACCGTCGCGTGGCGATCCGCGTGGCCGCCAGGCAGGGGGCGGTGGGGCAGGTAGGTACCGAAAGTGAAGAGCTGAAATGTGCTCAGCAAGGACGGAACTACCCAAAAAACGATGAGGACCAGCGTCGGGACCCCCACCACGTGGTCGAGGATATTGAATATCGCCGCTAACCCGGCCACCTGATACCAGCGCAGATACTGCCCCATGAACCGCAGGTACCAGCGAGCGTAGCCCAACGGCTGGCCGCCGGTATGGTCGGGGTCGTCGGCGGTGCCCGGGGACCGGTGATGTACGACGTGGGCGCGCTGGAGACTCTCGAGGGGAAACAGCGCGTACACGAACAGCGTAAGCCGTCCGATCCCGCGGTTCACTCGTGGCCAGCCAGGGGCGACCGACCCATGCATCGCGTCATGGGCGACGATGAACAGCCCGGTGTGGAGGAACGTCTGTACCAGCACGGCGATGGGGGCCCACCAGGTCAGGACGGTCGGCTGACTCAGCAGCCACACCAGGTGCACGAGCCAGCCCACCAGCACCGCGGCGGCGGCGCCCGTACCGATCCACGCTGCGCCCGCGGGGCGGGAGGCTAGATGAGCGTTCGCGGTCACGAAGCGCTTCGTAGGGCACCGGTACCCCGGTCGGCAACCAGAGCGTCGACCGCGGCCTGACCCGATAACGCACACAGCGGTAGCCCGCCCCCGGGATGGGCACTTCCGCTGGCGAGATAGAGCCCCGGCAGACTTCGGACCCGATTGGCCGGTCGTTTGAACGCGGACATCGCGCTGTTGGACGCGGCGCCGTAGATGGCCCCCCGACTGCCGGGAAACGTCGCTGCGAGCTCGCTGGGGGTCCGCGCCCAGACCAAGCGGTCCTCGGGACGGATGAGACCCGCGCCTCGGAGTCGGTCGAGCACGCGGGCCTGCAGCGTCTCGAACACCTCGCTGTCCCGAGGTTGGGTCTCGGGTTCGGCGGGGGCGTTGGCCATGATGAACAGGGGCTCGGCGTCGGCCCAGCCTTGGCGCCCGTGGCAGACCTCCTGCGCGCACATGTACACGGTCGGGGTCTGGGGGGGCCGGTCTCGGTCAAAGATGTCGATGAATTCCTGAAGGTACTGCTCAGGAAACAAGACCGCGTGTCCGGGGCGGGACGGGGTGTGCCGAGCCGCGCGCACGATGCCGGTCCATCCGGACATCGAAGGCGGGCTCGGTGGGCTCACCGTCCGGCGGTGACCCTTCGGCAGCAGATGATTCGCGAGGTGTCCGACGTCGGCATTGGCGATCACATGGGGGGCGGCGAACGTATGGCCGTCGGCGGTGGTCACCCCGGCGACCCGTCCGTGCTGGACCTCGATCTGGGCGATCGGGGACTCGTAGGTGAACCGTACCCCGAGCTTGGTCGCGGCGCGAACCAAGCCGTCCACGAGGGCGGAGATGCCGCCCTCGACGCCGAAGCCGCCGAGGGCCAGCTCCACGTGGGCGATGCAGTTCAACGTCGCGGGCGCGGTGAGGGCGTTGGACCCGTTGTACGTCGCGTATCGCGCGAGCAAGTAACGAAGGTGAGGGTCGCTGACGTGGGCACAGATGCCCTTGTACATGCTGCGCATCGAGTCGATGCGTCGCACGTCGTTGAGCTTCGTGAGTCCCAAACGCATCGCCGTCCCGAAGGACGGCGCCTTGCCGTAGACGAAGTTCGGCGCCCCGGCGGCCCAGATCGACTTCGAGTAGGCGAGAAAGGCCCGCATCTCGTCGGCCGCGGTCGTGCCGAGAGTCGACCGGATGCCCTCCAGCATGGCCTCGACCTCGTGCTGCATGTCGAGCACCACGCCGTCGGCGAAGTGATAACGAAACGCTGGCGAGCACGTGCGAAGCGTGACCTCGTCTCGAAGACGGGTTCCGGCGGCGGTGAACAGGCCCTCGAACACTTCGGGCAGGGTCACTACGCTGGGGCCGGTATCGACCTGCACACCCTCGACGACCGCGATGCCGGCCTTACCGCCGGCGCGGGGGCCGGCTTCGAAGACCTGCACCGATAGGCCGCGAGCGGCGGCGGAGATGGCGGCAGCGAGGCCACCCATGCCTGCGCCGATGACAATGACGTCAGTCACCAATAGAACCTCAATGCGCCGGGGGCGCGGTCGTCGTGGGCAAACCGCCGGCTCGCCCACCGTAGATGCGGCCCCGCCAGCGGATGGTGCCGCGTTGGTGCCAGATAAATGAGTTGATGCCGATAGCGACCAAAGCCAAGACAGCGAAGGGGTGGGTGACCACGCCCCACCAAGTCTGGTCGTACCGCCAAGCGAGCAGGGCGCGCAGGGCGATATTGGCCGCCACACCGGCAACGGCGACGGTCAGCAGAGCCTCGATCGACGGCGTCGACTCGATGACGCCTGCCGAGGTGCCGGTGAAGATGGCGATCGCGACCGCGTAGGGGATCACGAACGCCGCCAAATACAGCCCGAACACGCCGAGCAGCGACGTGAGTCGGGCCCCGAGGCCGCGGTAGAGGTTCTTTGAAAACCCCTCCCAGACTTCGGCCGTGGAGCGATACATGCGGCACCGAGCGATGCAGTGTCCGTCGGCGAACGCTACCCGAAAGCCCAGTCGTTTCGCCAATCGGCAAAAGGCCATGTCTTCCACGACGTCGTTTCTCACCGTTTCGAAGCCGCCAACCGCTTCGTACACCGAGCGCCGGATCGACAGCACCTGACCATTGACGGCCAGGAATCGGGGGTCGCGGTGGCAGTGGATGAGCGGAAGCGGCAGCCAGCTCGTATAGGTCAGATGAAGCAGGGGCAAGATCAATTGCTCGAACCAGGTGACCGTTTCTTGCCTCGGGATTGCGCTCACGAGGTCGGCGCCCAGGTCTTCGTACTCGCTGCCGAGTCGACACAGTCCGGTGGGCTGAAGCCGGACGTCGGCGTCGATGAACGCCAGGATCTCGCCCCGGGCGGCCTCGGCGAGTCGATGACACGCATGGGACTTCCCGGCCCAGCCGCGGGGAAGCTCGGCGCCCCGGATCAGTCGAACCCGAGAATCGCGGCTGGCGATGGCTTCCACCCGGGCCGCGGTCTCGTCGGTCGACGCGTCGTCATAGACGAGGATCTCGAGGATGGGGTGGCGGCTGGCCTGGGCGGCGGCCAGACACGCTTCGATGTTCTGGGCTTCGTTTCGGGCGGGGATGAGGACGGACACCGAGCCCGGCATCCGGCCGTCGGCCCGGCCGCGCCGCCAGGCGATGACGTTGAATACCGATAACCCCAGCGGGATCGAAACCACTATCGCCAAGGCCGTCGTGATGATCAGCAACGGATCCATTATCCCCCCCAGTTCAATAAACGCCGGACCCGAGTGGATCGAGGTCCAACGAACAACGGCAGCCAAAACGAGTTTCCGCCGGCCGGGCGATGCACCCGCATTCGGACCAAAGGCCGGTGGATATCGAGGTCGATGCGGTCAGGGCGGATCCATTCGCCCCACCCCGGGTGCACCTCCCCGGCGGGATCTGGCCCTTCGTTGATGGACCGAAGATAAAATGGGCCGTCTTCCACCAGCTGCTTGGTGTGGACCGATCCCGGCTCGCCGAGGTCCACCTGCGTCCAGTACGGGACGCCGAACCACGCCCGCGTGGGTCCGTGAACGTTGGGGGCCGCCGCGCTGGGCCGGGTGATCTCCCCGTCGGGGGCGAGATCGAAGACCCAGGTTCGCGGGGACTGGTCGTCACCTTTCGGCCAAACCAGATAATGCACGCGAGTACCGGCGGGGCCGACCGTTCGGCCCCAAATCCAGTGGTCGATGCCGAGCTGGTCGAAGGGGCGATCGCCGGCATTGCGATCGTGATAGGCCGGCGCCTCGACCTCCAGCCCGTCATCGGGGCTCCAGTTCAGGTCCGCCGTGCACCGCGCGGGACCGGTTACCGGGCACCACTCGTGCCGCGACCCGGGTTGCGGCCGCAGACTGGGATGCAGTCGAGGTACGGGGCCCGTGACCCGAACCGTGCCGCGCAGTCGATGGCGACTTCGAGGCAGGGGGCAGTTGATCGATGCCACCACGGTTCGGGTCGCAGCGTCGCCGCCGACCTCCGATCGAACGATCTCCGTGTCGCCGAAGCGCCAACGGTTGTTCATCCATTCGGCGTCTTCGCGCGAATACGCCTGCAGCAGGTAGAAGCACGGACGGCCGGCGCGATAGAGCGCGATATTGAGGCTGGGGTGCTCGGCCGGCGCTTCGGGTCGGCCTCGCCGGGCGGCTTGCAGATAGCCGGGGAGAAACGGCAGTCCGAACGACCAGATCATGACCAGTCCGTTCAACTGCTCGTCGAGCGCATCGACGTACCACCACGTGAAACCACCAGGCTCGTGCAGCAAATCTTGCGAAAGGCGACGGCCCGGGTCGCCGAGGGTGATCAGTTCATCGGTAGGCATGGTGTAGGCTCTCGACCTCGTGAAGTGCGATGTGGCGGTGGTAGGCGGCGGCCCCGCGGGCTGGACGGCGGCCGTCCACCTCGCCGAGACAGGCCTGTCGACGGTGTTGATTGGGCCAGATCCGTTCGCACGCTGGCCCAACAACTACGGTGCATGGCGGGACGAGGTCGAGGACTGGATTGACACTCTCGAACATGTCTGGCCGCGAGTGGAGGTTCGGCTCGACGCTGACCGGTTCCACGTTCTGGAGCGGAGCTACGTTCGATTCGACAACCACCGACTGCAATCGAAGCTGCGAGAGCGAGGGGCCCGGGCCGGGCTCGAAATCTTGTCTTGCTCGGTCCACAAGGCCCTCCACTCGCCGGAGGCTTCGACTCTGACCCTCGACGACGAGGGCACCGTGACCGCCACCTTGGTGGTCGATGCGACCGGCCATCGGCCCGCACTGATCCACACCGCCCGCGGCCGTCCGCCGGGGATTCAGGTCGCTTACGGGGTGCAGGCTACGCTGGAGGGCGGGGTGATCGATCGGGACCGGATGCTCCTGATGGACTTCAGCGCCGACCATCTCCCGGCGGATGACCGCGATCCGCCGACGTTCCTGTACGCGATGCCGCTGGCGGGCGACGACGTTTTCGTGGAGGAGACGTCGCTCGTGGCCCGGCCGGCGGTGGACCTCGAATTGTGTCGGAGGCGCCTCGACCTTCGGCTGGCCGCTCGGGGGTGGCGCCTGGGGCCGGTCAAAGAGATCGAGCGTTGCTTCATTCCCATGGGAGGCCCCGAGCCCGCCGCGCAGCGAGTGGTCGCGTTTGGCGGCGCGGCGGCGGCGGTTCATCCCGCTACCGGGTACATGATTGCGAATGTCTTACGCGCGGGGCCGCGACTGGCGAAGGCGGTGTCTTCGGTGCGCGATCAGCGCGAGCCCACCCGGTGGTCGCGCGCGGCCTGGGACGCAACCTGGCCGGCCGACCGTCGTCGGGCGTGGATGCTGTACCGCTACGGTATGGAAGTTCTTCTATCTATGGGCATTTCGTCGACGGCCGAATTCTTCGACACCTTCTTCAAGATCGATCCGGACCACTGGCAAGGCTACCACTCGGGCGACATAAAGAGCGGGCAGGTCGCATCGGCGATGTGGGCGGTGTTCATGAAGGCGAGCCCTCGACTGCGCTGGCAGCTGATGTCTAAGGGCTTCTATGCCTTGATGCCGGCGTGGGCGTCGTAAACGCGTATCGGGGCCACCGGTGCCCACGCCTGTGTCTGCCGGATACTGGGCGCCTCCGCCCATGTTGCGCTGTCCTGATCCTGTCCAGAAAAAGCTTACGCAAAATTAGACGGTACCTTGACAAGACTTAGACGCGTCCATAACGGACCGGCATGCCGGAAGAAACTCGAAAGCGGTCGGCAGCGCTTCCCAACCGTATCTCCATCCCGCATGGGCCCGAGCTCGACGCGCCACCGACGTTTCCGGCCGACGCCGGGCGGTCGGATGAGGAATCGCTCGAGGCGGTCAAGGCGCTGATGCTCAAGCTCGCCGCGGGGCGAAGCTTTGAGCGTCTGGGCGCCATCGTTCAAGAGCACCTATTCACGGGGGGCAAACGACTACGAGCCAAACTCGCCCTCGCGTCCATCGATGCGCTGGACGGACCGACGGAGGTCGCGGTGCCGTGGGCCGCGGCGTGCGAGCTACTTCACAACGCCACCCTCGTCCACGACGACCTTCAGGACGGTGATCCTGTGCGTCGAGGGCGGTTCGCGGTCTGGGTCCGTCACGGCCAAGCGCAGGCCATCAATGCGGGCGATTTGCTCCTTATGCTGCCGTTTATCGCCCTCGAGCACGTTCCGGTGGGTGACGACGGGGTTCGCTGGCAGCTGTCGCGCGCGATCGCGCGCAGGGCGGAACAGACCGTGCGCGGGCAGTCGCTCGAGATGTGCTTGCTGCACTCCGGCCGGTGGGACTGGGACTCCTACGCCGAGGCCGCGACCGGCAAGACGTCGGCCCTGATGGCGCTGCCCGTCCATGGCGCGGCGGTGCTCGCGGGCCAAGATCCGGAGCGGGCGGAAGCCCTCTCGAACTGCTTCAAGCGGCTCGGATTGCTGTTCCAGATCCAGGACGACGTCGTCGATCTGTACGGCGACAAGGGGCGGGCCGAAAAAGGTGGAGACGTTCGAGAAGGCGGAGTGACCGCGCTCGTCGCGGAGCATCTTCGCCTTCATCCCGGCGACAAAGACTGGCTGATCGGCATCCTCGCCAAACCGCGCGACGAGACCAGCATCGCCGACGTTGAGGAGGTCTCGGAACGCTTTCGTTCCGGAGGGGCCTTGGACGCGGTGATCGATCGCATTCGATCCATCGAAGCGGAGATCACGGCCGCACCGATCCTGCTCG
Source organism: Myxococcota bacterium (assembly GCA_028289325.1). Classification (GTDB taxonomy): domain Bacteria; phylum Myxococcota; class Kuafuiibacteriia; order Kuafuiibacteriales; family Kuafuiibacteriaceae; genus JANQQN01. Next base: position 8,700 of record JANQQN010000547.1, read on the forward strand.
AGGAACCGCGGCTGCATCAGGTGGCGCTCCACCTGGTCGAGATGTCGCTCAAGCCCATCCGTCATCTTCTTAAGTGAGTGAGGTCCTCATGAGTAACTCCGATCATCCTGTCATCGTCATCGGGTCCGGCTTCGGCGGACTGGCGGCCGCGGTTCGTCTGCGGGCCATGGGACACAAGACCCTCGTTCTCGAGGCGCGCGACCAGCCCGGCGGCCGAGCGGGCGTCTTTTTGCAAGACGGCTTCTCATTCGACGCGGGGCCAACCGTCATCACCGCACCGTATTTGCTCCGAGAGCTGTTCGAGCTCGTCGGTCGCGACATGCGGGATTATTTCGACCTGGTCCCCATCGATCCGTTCTATCGAATCGATTTTCATGACGGCTCGGTATTCGACTACGTGGGGGACGAGGAACGCCTGCTGGAGCGGATTCGGGAGTTCAATCCCGCCGACGTCGACAACTATCAGCGGATGGTGAAGAAGATGAAGGCCATCTTCGACGTCGGTTACGTTCAGCTCGCCGACGTTCCGTTCGACAAGCTGATGGACATGATTCGGGTCATTCCCGATCTGATGCGGCTCGAGTCGTATCGGTCGGTGTACAGCTTCGTGGCCCGCCACATCAAGGACGAGCGGCTGCGCCAGGTGTTCACGTTCCAGCCGCTGTTGGTCGGCGGCAATCCCTTCAAAGTCACGTCGATCTATACGCTGATCCACTGGCTGGAACGGGAGTGGGGCGTTCATTTCGCCAAGGGCGGGACGACGGCCATCGTCGCCGCGCTGGTCCGGTTGCTCGAGGAGATCGAGGTGCCGGTCCGTCTCAATGCCCCCGTCGACGAGATCGAGGTCGATGGAGACGGACGAGCGGTCGCCGTCAAGCTCGAGGACGGGGAGCGCATCCCGTGCAAGTTCATCGTCAGCAACGCCGACCCCTCTACGGTGTACACCAAGCTGATCGATAAAAAGCTGCGTCGGACGAACACCGACCGGGCCGTCGCCCGCAAGAAGCAGTCGATGAGTCTGTTCGTGGCGTACTTCGGGACCAAAAAGACGTACCCTGAGCTGGCCCACCACACGATCGTGTTGGGGCCGCGGTACAAGGGGCTGCTGACCGACATCTTCGACAAGCATGTGCTCGCCGATGACTTTTCCCTGTACATGCACGCGCCCACCCGCACTGATCCTGCGTTGGCGCCGCCGGGCCACGAGAACTTCTATGTTCTATCCCCGGTGCCCAACGATGCCAGCGGCATCGATTGGGACGAGGCGGGGCCTGAATACCTCGATCGGATCCTGAAAGGTCTAGAGGAGCGGTGTCTGCCCGACCTTAGGGAGAACATCGTGACGATGAAGTACGTGACCCCCAAGTACTTTCGGGAAGACCTTCGCAGCTACCAAGGGGCGGCCTTCGGTATCGAGCCGATCCTCACCCAGTCCGCTTGGTTCCGGTACCACAACCGGTCCGAGGACGTTGAGGGTCTGTACTTCGTCGGCGCCAGCACCCACCCCGGGGCCGGTGTGCCGGGCGTGCTGAGTACGGCCAAGGTCATGGAGAAACAGGTTCCTCGCCCCGGCGAAGGGGACCGCCTCCCCATCCCGCAACCGATTCGGCGCGCGGGCTGAGGGCGACCGATGGATTCAAGCGTTCGTTTGGCGGTCGCGAGTCGACAGGCGTTGGCCGCGGGGTCGAAGTCCTTCAATCTGGCCTCCCGGTTCATGGGGGCGGGACAGCGCACGGACGCGGCGACCCTGTACGCGTTCTGCCGGATGGTCGATGACGCCGCGGATGATGCGCCCTCGGCCGAACTCGCGGAGAACTCCCTCGCCGATATCGAAGATCAGCTTTGGGGTCGACGACCGGCGACAGAGTTCATGGGCTACTTTCTGGAGGTCGCGCAGCGGCGGCAAGTCGACCTTCGGCACGCCCAGAATCTCATCGAGGGCGTCCGTACGGACCTCGGATCGGTGCGCATCGCGGACGACCGGGAGCTGTTGCGCTACTGCTACCAAGTCGCGTCCACGGTGGGGTTGATGATGTGTGGTGTGGTGGGCGTTCGAGACGAAGACGCCTTGCCGTTTGCCGTCGACCTCGGGCTGGCCATGCAGCTGACCAATATCTGCCGAGACGTCAGGGAAGACGCCGGTTTGGGGCGCGTATATCTGCCCGCAGCCCGGCTCCGGCGGGTCGGCTTGACCCAGGACGAGCTGCTCGGGGGTCGAGTCGATCGCGCGGCGCTGGCTTCGGTGGTCGACGACCTGATTCAGCTTGCCGACGCGTACTACGCGAGCGCGGACGCAGGCCTACGATACATTCCCTTCGGACCTCGGCTGGCGATCACGGTCGCCTCGCGCGTGTACCGGTCGATCGGACACAAGCTGCGGCGGCGGGGTGCCGACGCGTGGGCCGGCCGAACCGTCGTCGGCCGGTGGGGCAAAGCGTGGGTCGCGGCGGGGGCCGTCGCTTCGTTCTTCGGGCCCAAGATCTCCGGCTGGGCGACGGCGGCTCGTCACCATCCGGAGCTGCACGTCTACGTTCAGGATCTGCCCGGTGCGGACCCCGGGGCCCGAGAGTTGCCTCAAAGCCCGGTCCCCGAGGCGAGCCTGTCCCCGCAGCTGGAGTCCGTATACCCGTGAGCGCTCCGGTCAGCCCGGTCGTCGACCGACCCGTGCGATCGTCCTCGTCCTCCAAGGCGGATGAGCGGCGCGCTCGGCTGATCGCCGAAGGGGCCACGGTTGACGACCGAGCGTATTGGAAGCGCTACGGCGATGGACCGAACATCATCATCGGCCTGCATGGCTGGAGCGGAGACCATCGGTCTTTCGAGCCGATCGTCCCCCTCATGCCCGCCGAGTTTACGCTCATCAGCTTCGACCAGGCAGGCTTCGGACAGAGCCCACCGCCGGATGAGTGGTCGGTCCACACCATCGCCGAGCCGATCGCCGAGGTCATCGACCGACTGCAGATCGACGAAATGATGATCGTCGGGAGCTGCAGCGGCGCCATTGTCGGCATGGAGCTCGGGCTGATGCTCGGAGAGCGCGTACGGCGGCTGGTGATGGTCGATCCGTTCATGACCGCGCCGTGGTTCTTCCGGCTGTTCTGCTGGGGCTGGGTCGGCAAGCTCTGTTACTACAGCACCTTCGCCAACCCCATCGGTCGATGGTTGACCAACCGGGGGCTCGCCGATCGGCGGACCGACGACACCAGCCTCACCGCGCACTTCCAAGACGCGGACCATGGTCGCGCGTTGGAGTACCTGAGGGCGCTGTGTGATCCCCGGGTCCACCACCGCGGATACGAGCGACTCGACCCCATCGGTGAGTTCGTGGTCGGGGAGCGTACGTTCGAGTCGGTCAAGCGCAGCGTGGTGTGGTGGCAGCAGATCCGGTGGCCCTCGGCGCCGCTGCGAATCTTGCCCCAGGCCGGGCACATGCCCGTTCATGAGGCGAGCGAAGCGGTGGCCGAGGTCGTATTCGGCCCGGGCCTGCCGCGGCAGGAGCGAGCGCCGTCATGATGCCGTCCCGAGCGGAATCGTCGGCGGGCCTGTACCCCATGCGGCTCGTGACCCGGCTGACCGGGCTCAGCGCCGACACGATTCGGGCGTGGGAGCGTCGACACGGCGCGGTCACGCCTTCCCGAAGCTCGGGAAACACCCGGCGGTTCACCGCCGACGAGGTGCGGCGTCTGGTCCTGCTCCGCGAGGCGACCGAGGGCGGTCACTCGATCCGAAGCATCGCCCCTTTGGGCCTGAGCGAACTCGAACGGCTGGTGGCGCGCAGGGAGGTCCCGCTGCAGGTGGTGCCGACCGCCGACGTTCCGGCCGGGGTCGGGTTCCGAGACCTCCGCAAGGCGTACTTGGGGGCTCTCGCTCGCTTCGACACGCGGCGGGCGTTCGACCTGCTCATGCGCGCGGCGACGTTTCTCGACCGGGAGACGTTCGTGCTCGAGGTCGTGAGGCCGGTCCAGCGCGAGGTGAAGGAGCGATGGTCGACCGAGGCGTTGGGTACGGCGCAGCAGAAAGTGGTGAGCGGGCAGCTTCGGTCGGTACTGATGGCCTTGCTCCGGCTCAATCCGCCGCCGGCGGGCGCTTCCCGCCTCGTGCTGGCCACCCTTGAGGGCCATCCCGACGAAGATCAGCTTCTGCTCGCCGCGCTGTTGGCGACCGCGCACGGCAGGGACCCCATCTACATCGGCACGGAGCTGCCGGTGGCCGAGATCGAGTGGGCGGTCCGAATGAGCCGAGCCGAGGTCCTGGTGATCTCCGCCAGCCGGGATCTCGTGCCCGACGACCTGCTCCGGCTCACGGCATTGAGCCGACACCTTCGACCCGATGTTCAACTTTGGTGCGGCCAGCGACGGTCAGGCCCCCGTGTTGAATTTGACGCGCATTTCTCCGATTTTGATGTGTTGTCGAACTTGATTAAGGGTTTGTAAGAAGAATCATAACGAGACTCCTCGGGATTCCTCACCTCTGGCATAAAGCTGTCCGCAGATCTGCCGAGAGCTTTCACCCGGTGACTGAGCCCCCTCCAGACCGCATTTCATGGTCGCTAAGCGGATGCGCACTAGCGGTAGGTGGTGGGGGTTCATCGACTACATCAGCGAAAAAATATTTTCGCCGACAAGGACAGGTAACAACCGGGGGGCTCGCGCGAGCCCCGAGCCAAGGAGCGGACGCGAAATGACCGAAATGACGCTAAACGAAGGCCTGGATGCCTACCCTAGCGCGGTAACCGACAACCACGAGATCGAGCGGATCATCGGTGAGTCCCGAGTTATGCGGGAGGCCAAGCTGCGCCTCGAGGAGGTCGCGCGCAGCGGTTGCGCGACCGTCTTGCTGCGTGGGCAGACGGGCACGGGACGGGATCTGGCGGCCCGAGTGATCCACTACAATAGCGATCGGGCGAGCCACCCGTTCGTGGCGATCAGCTGCGCATCGCTGCCAGAGCGGCTGCTCGAGGCCGAGCTTTTCGGGCGAGCCATCGCTCGCGGCGACGGTGAGCCGGCCAAAGGCATTCTCGAGCTCGCCGACCAAGGGACGGTGTTCCTGGACGAGGTCGCGGGCATCTCGCTGGCCATGCAGGCCCGGCTGCTGCAGTTCCTCGAGGACAGCTGTGTCCGCCGGCAGGGCGACGAGCCCGTCCGCACGGTCAACGTTCGCATCATCGCCGCCACCGCCACCGACCTCGAGAAGTCCGTGCGCGACGGCCACTTCAACGAAGAGTTGTACCGGCGCCTGGAGGTCCTGCCCGTGGACTTGCCGCCCCTCAGGACCCGGGAGGGCGACGTGCGGCTGCTGGTCAGCCACTTCATCGGAATGTTCAACCGAGAGTTCCGCAAGGACGTGAAGGGCGTGACGCCTGAGGCGATCAAGCTCCTCGAGGCCCACAGCTGGCCGGAGAACGTTCGCGAGCTGAAGAACACCATCGAGCAGGCGGTCTTGCTGGCCTCGGAGAACGTGTTGGGGGTCGACGACTTCCCGAACCTCGCCGGCCAGTCCGACGACCCGGACTTCCGTTTGCCCGCCAGCGGGTTGAACCTGCGGGACCTCGAGCGGCGGCTGGTCATCCAGGCCCTCGAGCGGACGCAGGGCAACCGGACTCGGGCCGCGCGGCTGCTGGGGCTGAACCGAGACCAGATGCGCTACCGGGTCGCCAAGTTCGGGCTGAAGGAGCGCCGGTTCATCGACAACGCACCCGAGGCCATTCAGTAGCCTGGGGTCAGCCGCCTCGCGGTTTAGCCCATTTGGGCTTCGACGTCGCTGCCCCGCGCGCTCTGCAGGGGCAGCTCGAGCCGTAGCCGCACCCCCATCTCAGTCAAGTCAGCCTGCAGCCGGCCCTGATGGGCTTCGGCCACTCGCCGCGCGACGGGTAGCTCCAGCCCGTCTTGTCGGCTATCGAGCGACCAGCCATCCGCGGCGGTTCCGCGGATGGCGGCCAGCCGGCCTCCGGACACCCGGATCGACACTCGGTCCCCTGACGTGCTCCAGTCGATGGTCGGCGCCGGCGTTCCGGCGCCGTATCGCAGCAAACACGCCAGGGCCCGGGCGGTCAGCTTGGGGTCTACGAAGAGGGTCACGCGGCCGTCGCCGGCCGGAGGGGGAACGCCCGCGGTTGCGCAGGCCATGGCCACGAGCATGTCGATCTCGCAGCGCTGTCGGCGCAGGTCGACCGGCCGGACCAGGAGCATCAGGTCGTCGAGTTGGAGGTTGAGCCGCCCGAGCCGTCGATGGATCTCCGCGATCACCTCCCGCTCTACACCGTCGGGAGGGAGGCGATCGGCGATGACTTCGAGGGCGCTGCCGATGCCCGCCAGCGGGTTGCGGATCTCGTGGGAGACGAGAGCGGCGATCTGGGTCAGGCCGGCCGCGATCTCTTCCCGGGCGTCGAGGGCCTGCACCAGTCCGTAGGTCAGCGGCTCGTCGCGCCACAGCGTGATCCGGAGGCGTTTGCCGGACTGCGGCCCCTCGGCGACGGTACGGACGATCTCCGCGTGTTCACGGGCCCCCGACGCGAGCTCTCCGTAGCCGTCAGGGGCGTCGCTGAGGGGCCTGAGAACCTCGCCGAACCGTCGCCCATGGATCGTGGCCGAGGGAAGGTGAGTGAGCGCTTCGAACGCCGGATTGACTTCGAGGACGTGCTCTTTCGCGTCCAGCGCGATCGCCCCCAGCGGCGTCTGGTGAAGGACGGAGAAGCTCACTTGCGCCGGGTCGGCGAGGAAACGCGCTTCTCCTCGAGGTTGAATTTCTCGATCCGGTAGCGCACCTGATCCCGGTTCATGCCGAGCAGCTGCCCGGCCCGGGTACGATTGCCTTTGGCCCGCTCGAGGGCCTGGATGAGCAGCCGACGCTCGAGCTCCTGGAGATCGACGCCGGTCGGCGGCAGCTGGAAGAGGTTCGAAGTGGCGCCGGTGGGCCCTGCGGTTGGATTCAGCTCGAACGCGTCGGCTTCCAACAGGTTGTTGTCGCAAAGCAGCACCGCCCGCTCGACGGTGTCGTGTAGCTCCCGAACGTTGCCCATCCACGGGTTGCTCTCCAACAGCTGGAGCGCCTCGGTGGTTGGACCGCGGACCTGCCGCTCGAACTGAACGTTGAAGTGCTCGATGAACGCTCGGGTGAGGAGGGGGATATCGCCGTCGCGGTGTCGCAGCGGGGGCAGCTCGGCGGTGAGCAAGGTCAGCTTGTGGAACAGGTCGTCCCGCAGGACCTTGCGGCTCACCGCGCTGCTCAGGTCAGCGGAGGTGGTGAAGATCAGCCGCACGTTGGCCGATCGCTCGCCGCCTCCGTTGAGGCGCCGAAACCGTTTGTCGTCGAGAAAACGCAGCAGCCGCGCTTGCGCGTTGGGCGGCATGTCCGCGAAGTCGTCGATGATCAAGGTCCCGCCGTCGGCTTGCTCGAGGAGCCCGCGGCCGTTGCCATCGCCGAAGATCTCGCTTTCGAGCTCGTCTTCAGGAATCTGGTTGCAAGGGACGGTGCAGATGGGGCCGTCGGCGCGGGCGCTGCTGCCGTGCAGCGCGCGGGCGGCGAGCGTCTTGCCGGTTCCTCGCTCGCCGTGGACCAGAATCACTGCCGCGTTGCTCTTGGCGAACCTGGCCAGATTGGCCTTGAGCTGCTGCATCGGGCGCGACTCGCCGATCAGGTGGTCGAGGGTCACCGGACCCCGGATGGTGGAAAATGCAACGAAACGCTGCTGACTCGACTCGAGGGCCGCCCGCACCGTCAACATGACCTCGTCGAGGTCGAAGGGCTTGCCGGCATAGTGGAACACGCCCTCCTTCATCACCTCCACCGCTCGGGGAACCGACGTATGGGCGGTCAACATGATCACGGGCGGGGTGGGATCCGCCTCCTGCATCCGGCGGAAAACCTCGAGGCCGTTTTCATCGGGCAGCAGCCAGTCGAGGAGGACCAGGTCGACGCCCTCCTGATATCGGACCAGCGCTTCCTGACCGTTGGCGGCCTCGACCACGGTGTGGCCATTTTCCTCCAGCCGCTGGCGCAGCGACCATCGGATGAGTTTCTCGTCGTCGACAATAAGAACGCGGGCTTGGCGCTTCGAGGACATGCGGAAGTCCACAATGATCAGCCCCGACGCTGCGCGCAAGTTCCCAGGGCCAATCGGGCATCAATTGAGGTTATTTTCGCGATTTATTTCCCGTGAGGATAAGGACCCGCGATGTAGGCCGCAGACCGGCGGATCAGATTTGCTCTGCGGTCTCGCCATTCACCGCGCGAAGGATCGCTTCGCCGTACGCTTCGAGTTTCTTGGGACCGATCCCGGGGAGGGTCGCCAGCTCGTCGAGGGTCGCCGGTCGCGCAGCGTGGATCGCTCGCAACAGACTGTCGTGGGCCACGATGAACGGGGCCTGACCCAGCTCGCGGGCCGTTTCCCGGCGCCAGTCCCGCAGGCGAGCGAAGAGCTCATCGTCGGGGGCTGGGGATGGGTCGCCGTCAGCGCGGCCCGCGGCCCGCCGACCTCGGCTCCCGGCGTCGGTTCGGTCCGAGGCGATCTGCGCCGGGGTGAGCGCGAGGGCGTGGCGGGCCTTCAGCGCTTCGGCCCCGGCCGCGGTGAGGCCCAAACGTGGGTAGTCGCCGGCGATGATCTCGGCGTAGCCGGCTTGGACGAGGCGGTCGAGGAGGTCTTGCACCGCCTTGCGTGGCCACCGAGACAGCAGCCCGTACGTCGATAGGTTGCTGAGCCCGGCGTCGACGACCGGCTTGGCCTTGGACCCCACGAGAACGTCGGCGACCCGACCTCGCCCGTACCGGCCTCGCATTCGGGCCACGCACGACAGGGCCATCTGGGCGTGTTTGAGGTCCTCACCGTCGAGGGCGACCGCGGCCGGCGCTCGGCACCGGTCGCAGACCCCGCAGTGGTCCAGGCGCCGCGCGTCGCCGAAATAGTCGACGAGGTATCGGCGGCGGCAGGCGGCCCTCGACACGTAGCCGAGCATGGCGTCGAGTCGCGCCCGTTCCCGCCGGGCCTTGTCTTCGAGAACCTGAGGGGGGACCGTCGGCTGGGGCGTCGTCAACCTGACTTGTCCGAGGTCAAAGGAGATGTCGCCGGCTTGCTCCAGGGTGACCAGCGCCGCCCGGGCCGAGATGCCGACGTGGGATTCGAGCTCGTCGACGAGCACGTCGAACGGCGCCGAGCCGACCTCGTCGAGCCGTCGCCTCAGCTGGTCGAAGGCCGCACGCACCGCGGCCGGGGTCGGGCACGACGCTTCGTGTCGCATGTACGCGTAACGCAGGTCGCCGCTATCGAACAGCAGCACCCCCGCCGCCGGTTCCCCGTCTCGGCCCGCGCGTCCGACCTCCTGGTAGTAGGCCTCGGGTGCGCTGGGGATGTGGTAGTGAACCACGATGCGGACGTCGCTGCGGTCGACGCCCATCCCGAAGGCATTGGTCGCGACGACCACGATCCGCGGATCGGATTCGAACCGGGTCTGGGTGGCGCGTCGGGTCTCGGCATCGAGACCGGCGTGGTAAGGGACGGCCGGGAGCCCCGCTTCGTCGAGTTCGGCGGCCACGGTCTCCGCCGCCTTTCGGGTGGCCACGTAAACGATGCCCGCGGCCGTATCGCCCAGCCACTGTTCGACGGCGCTTCTGACCGCGGCGCTCTTGCCGGCGCGGGTCGTCTCTACCACCGACAGCTCGAGATTCGGCCGGTCGAAACCGCTGACCAAGATCTCGGGGTTATTGAAACCCAGGTTGCGGGCGATGTCGTGGCGGACCTCTTCGGTGGCGGTGGCGGTGAACGCCGCCGCTCGGGGCGGGTTCAGCCGCTCGAGGACTTGGCCCAGCCGCGCGTAGTCAGGTCGAAAGTCATAGCCCCACTGGCTGATGCAGTGGGCTTCGTCGACGACGAATAGGGCGACCTGGGTGTTTTGCAGCGCGCGCAGGAACGAGGGGCTGCGAAATCGCTCCGGCGCGACGTAGATCAATCGAAGCGCGCCCGCTTTTATCTTGTCGAGGGTGGCTCGGCGGTCGTCGGCGCCGTCGAGACTGGTGAACGAGGCGGCGGCGATCCCCCGTCGATTCAGCTGGCCGACCTGGTCGCGGATCAGCGCGATCAGGGGCGACACGACGATCGTCACCCCCTCCAGGAGCAGCGCCGGCAGCTGGTAACACAGGCTCTTGCCGGCCCCGGTGGGCATCACCCCGAGCGTGGGGCGCCCGGACAGAACGCTTTCGACGAGCTCGGCCTGTCCGGGGCGAAAGCCGGGGTGGCCGAACGCTTCCGTGAGCGTGGTCAAGACCCGCGGGTCGTCCGCCGTCGTTGGCGACACGAGCCAGTGCTACCCGTCGCTTCGGGCCGTCGTCAATCGATCCGTGGCGCTTGTGGTTCCGGTCGACGCCCGTCCGTCGAGCGAACGCGGACAACGGATCTTGCCCCTGTCTCCCCCGAACGCTTGCCGAAGACGTCGCCGTGCCGGCATGCAGGACGGCATGGGCCTACTCGTTGACGGGAAATGGCAGGATAAATGGTACGACACCAAGTCGACCGGAGGGCGGTTCAAGCGGGAGTCGGCGAAGTTCCGAAATTGGGTCACCCCCGACGGCGCGCCCGGGCCGACCGGCGACGGAGGCTTCGCGGCCGAACCCGGCCGGTATCACCTCTACGTTTCGTACGCCTGCCCGTGGGCTCACCGAACGCTGATCTTCCGTCAGCTCAAGGGCCTGACGGAGATGATCGGTCTCAGCGTCGTGCACTGGTTCATGGGCGATCAGGGCTGGATGTTCGCGTCAGGCGACGGCGTCATCCCGGATCCCAATGTCGGCGCGACCCACATGCACAACGTGTACACCGCGGCGAAGTCCGACTTCACCGGCCGGGTCACCGTCCCCGTCCTTTGGGATAAGCAGAAGAACACCATCGTCTCCAACGAATCGTCGGAGATCATTCGGATGTTCAATTCCGCGTTCGACGGCGTCGGGGGCTCGGGGCCGGATTTCTACCCGGAAGACCTTCGGCCGCAGATCGATGCGATCAATCCCGTCGTCTACGACACGGTGAACAACGGGGTCTACAAGTCGGGCTTCGCGACGTCACAGGCCGCGTACGAGGAGGCGGTCTCCGCGCTGTTCGCGACCCTGGACGATCTGGAGGCGCGCCTCGAACGGCAACCGTTCCTGGCCGGGGATCGGATCACCGAGGCGGACTGGCGGTTGTTCACCACGTTGCTGCGGTTCGACCCGGTCTACGTCGGGCACTTCAAGTGCAACCTGCGGCGGCTCGTCGACTATCCGAACCTTTGGAACTACACCAAACAGCTGTATCAGGTTCCCGGCGTGGCCCAGACGTGCAATCTCGACCACATCAAGCGCCACTACTACGGCTCCCACGAGAGCATCAATCCGACCCGCATCGTTCCCCGGGGGCCGCAGATCGACTACGCCACCCCGCACGACCGGGCGACGAAGTTCGAGGGCTGAGGCGGTCGGGAGGGGCCGAGGGCGCAGCGGTGCTGAACCACCGTGGCGTCGAACCGCCGGAGTGCTACGGTAGCCCGCATGAACCCGAACCAATCATCGCCGGTCGCGGTGATCATGGGCAGCGCGTCCGACTGGGAGACGATGCGCCACGCCGCGGAGGCCCTCGACGGGCTGGAGATCGGCTACGAGCGGGCGATCGTGAGCGCGCACCGCACACCCGGGCGGATGGTCCGCTTCGCGGAGCAGGCGGAAAAGAACGGATTTCAGGTGATCATCGCCGGCGCGGGAGGGGCCGCCCATCTTCCGGGTATGGTCGCGGCGCTGACGGTGCTGCCGGTGCTTGGCGTACCCGTGGAGTCCCGGGTCCTGCGCGGCGTCGATTCGCTCTTGTCCATCGTGCAGATGCCGGCCGGCGTCCCGACCCCGACCCTCGCCATCGGGCGGGCGGGGGCGACCAACGCGGCGCTGTCCGCGGCCGCGATTCTGGCCCTCGGTGATCCCCCGCTCCGGGAACGCCTGCGCGCCTACCGGCGAGCGCAAACCGAGAAGGTGGAGGCGATGGTTCTGCCGTGAGCGCTGATGTTCGCACGATCGGGATCATGGGCGGGGGACAGCTGGGCCGAATGTCCATCCTCGCCGGACGACACATGGGCTTCGACTTCCACGTGTTCGAGCCTAAGGCGGGGGCGACGGCGGCGAAGGTCGCGGATCGGGCGGTTCATGCCCCCTATTCGGATCTCGAGGCCGTTCGGTCGTTCGCGAAAGCGGTCGACGCCGCGACGGTGGAGTTCGAGAACGTCGACCGAACGGCGGCGGAGGCCGTCGAGGAGGTTGGCGTCCTTCGTCCCTCGAGCCGGGTGCTGTCCGTCTGCCAGCACCGCCGACGGGAGAAAGAGTTCCTGCGCGCCAGCGGCTTCCCCTGCGCCCCGTTCGAGGTCGTCGAAGCTCGCGCCCACCTGGCCGCGGCCATCGAGCGCATCGGGCGGCCTTGCGTGGTGAAGACCGCGGCGTTTGGCTACGACGGAAAGGGTCAGGTGAAGGTCACCGATCCCGTGGAGCCGGACGCGGTGTGGACCAAGCTCGGCGCCCCCGAAGCGGTGGTGGTCGAAGCGTGGATCCCGTTTCAGGCCGAGGTTTCGGTGATCTGCAGCCGGGGTCGGGACGGCGAGGTTGTCTGCTTTCCGATGGCCGAAAACCAGCACGTCAACCACATCCTCCACGCGTCCATCGTTCCCGCCCGGGTGCCGGCGAAGATCGCCGCCGAGGGCGCGGCCCTGGCCACCGCGATCGCCGAGCGGCTGGACCTGGTGGGCGTGATGGGGGTGGAGCTGTTCTGGATCGACGACCGCCTGCTCGTAAACGAGCTCGCGCCGCGACCCCATAACTCCGGCCACTACACCCTCGACGCGACCGCGACCTCCCAGTTCGAACAGCACATCCGGGCGGTAGCGGGCTGGCCGCTCGGCAACACCGACCTGCTGCGGCCAGCGGTGATGGTGAACCTTCTCGGCGACCTGTGGCTGAGCGAGCACGGCCCCCGCGCGCCGGACTGGTCGGCGCTGCTCGCCGACCCCACCCTCCATCTTCACCTGTACGACAAGGGCGAACCGCGGCCCGGCCGAAAGATGGGCCACTTCACCGTCCTCGACCCGGATCCCGCGTTGGCGCTGGCGCGGGCGGAAGCCCACTTCACCAGCCTCGCCCTGCACCCTCGGCTCCGTACACCCCGCCCTTGAGGGTGTGCCCGCGGTCAGCGGGACGTCGCGCCGTCGGCCCCGCCTACTTGACGACCGAGCGTTCACGGAGCTGGCGGGCAATGGCCTTCACGATGGAGCTGATAGCGTCATGCTTCGACTTGGGATCCAGGGTCTCCGAGGCGCCTGACCAAACGAGGTCGGCCGTTGCCGCGGAGTAGACGTTGATCTCCAGCCGCACCCTCACCGACGTCTCGAGATACGGCGGCTCATGAATGACCGTATAGGTGGTGCTGTAGTACGCGTATAGACCGCCGTAGTAGGCGATCATCGTGGGCCTGACGTAGGTGTTGCCGGGAACGTAGGTCTCGTCACCGTCGACCGCGATCAGGCGAGTGACGACCACGGCGTCGAACCTGCCGTCTTTGACCGTGTCGACGATCTCCGCTCGGGAGAGCTGCTCCGATTGGGGCAAACGTAGAGAGCTCGGCTCGGCTTCGGCTTCGCCCAACGCGAGCGCATCGGCGAGCTGCGCTTCGAACAGGCGCCGGTCCTGGTTAGACTCGCTGACCGCAATGACGAGTATCCGGCCGAACGGCCCCCCGTCGGCGGCCGGATTCTGCCAGCTCTCCACGACCCGGGTCGTGGTGCCACAAGCGGCGACCAGCGAGAGGACAAAGCCTGAGGTTGAAAGCCGGACCATGAACACGATGCTACGCGCAGGCGATTCGGACGGGAGGACAGACCGAATAGTCGTCGGCAAGAACGTGGGCGAACGGCGACGTACCGACGCTTTTCTGGCTTGCGCTGCCTGACGGCCCTGCCTGACGCTCGGCGGACAGTGAACACCAGAAGCGGTCAAGCGAGCTCTGTGGCAGCTTCGAGAGGTCCGCGCATCCGGCGGCAAGCTTCGACCGGCTGGGCTATCGCGCTGTCGCTGCTGTGTGCTTTGGGGTGGCCCGCTCGCGCCTCTGGGCAGTCCGCGGGTGCTCCGGCGAGCGGGGACGCCAACGCCCAAACCGCGGCCGAACGCATCACCTCGCTGTTGTCGCTGATCGACGCCGACGAAGCTTGGTACAAAGAGCTGAGCAAACAGAAGCGCCGTCTCGATACGGACTACGGCAGGGCTTCCAAAGGCTTCGTAGAACTGGATCGGCGGTTGTCTGCCGCGCTCATCGAGCGCGACACGGGAGCGCCGGAAGCGATCAGCGACGCGGACCTGGCGACCCTCGAGGCTGAGCGACGAGCGGCTCGCGACCGATTCGATGCGCTCATTCAGCGCGGCAAGGCGCTCGAGAAGCAGCTGGTCACCCTCAAAGCCAAGCTGTCTCTCGAACGCGAGCTGCTCGACGATCTCCGCTCAGGCCGGCAGCTCTCGCCGGCGACCCCGAGCAAGTCTCGGGCCTCCTCCGAGCGTAGCCCGACCGCGAAAAAACGCGGTCGAGAACCCGCTGTTACCCCGTCGGATCCGGTGCCCGACCGCACGGCGGCGCAGACAATCGATGAGGGGAGCCGAGGCCTTTCCTTCGACCCGCGCGTCGCGACCGCGTTCGACCAGCTGGACCGCGCGAAGACTGATCTCCTCGAAGCGCAGCGGATCGTCGAGCTCATCGACCGGGCGATCAGCGTGTTCTCGGCAGATCTCGAGAGTGCGCGGGCCCTGCGGGATAGCGCGCGAAGCGAGGTCGAAGCGGTCGAGCGCGAGCGCGCCGACGTCGCCGCTCGACTCGAGGCGACCAACGCGAGCGAAGCTTCCCCAGAGAATCTCCCGGACCCCGCGCAGCAGCCACGAGAGATCCAGTGGGTCGAGGGGCGGCTGGAGAGCGCCCGCACCCGCTTAACGCAGCACGAACAAAGGATTATGGCCTCCGAGCAGATGGTGGTCGCGATCGATGAGGCGCGCGTGAAGGCCATCAAGTCGGCCGCGGAGGCGAAGGATGCGGTGACATCGGCCGAAGGGCGCGTCGCTTTCGTTCAGAGCCCCCTCGCGCCGCACCGACTGTTGCGATGGGTCACCCGGAGCGGGCCGGGGATCCTGCTCATCATCTTGGTCATGCTGGTGCTGCGTCAGGTTGCCGGCTTCGTGTCCCGACGGGTCGTGGTCGGCCTCGTGAGACGCGGTAGACGCGGCACCCAAGCGGCGCGAGATGAACGCGCCGAGACGCTGAGTCGGGTGTTCAGGAGCACCGCGATGGTGGTCATCCTTCTGGCGGGTACCCTTGCCATTCTCCGGGAGGCCGGGCTGGACATCACGGTACTGCTCGGCGGGGCGGCGGTCTTCGGCGCCGCGATCGCCTTCGGATCCCAGAGCCTCATCAGTGACTATTTCTCGGGCCTTATGGTGCTGATGGAGAACCAATACAGCGTTGGCAACGTGGTCAAGATCGGCTCCAAATCGGGGATCGTCGAGGACATTACGCTTCGGGTGACGGTCCTGCGTGACCTGGAGGGCGTCGTTCACTTCATTCCCCACAGTCAGGTTACGACGGTGAGCAACCTGACTTTCGGCTGGTCTCGGGTCCTGCTCGACATCGGCGTCGCTTACAAAGAGAACGTCGACCGGGTCATCGAAGTCCTCATGACTCTGGCGCAAGAGATGAAGACGGACCCCGTCTACTCTAGGCTCATCCTGGAGGATCCCGAGATGCTCGGGGTCGAGGCGTTCGCGGACTCGGCGGTCGTGATTCGTTTCCTGGTGAAGACACGGCCCCTCGAACAGTGGCGGATCCGACGAGAGCTTCTTCGTCGGATCAAGCTTCGTTTCGATGAGCTCGGGATCGAGATCCCCTTTCCCCATCGGACCGTGTTCCATCGGGGTCTCGGGGCTGAAGACCTCTCGAAGCTCGAGCCATAACCGAGAAGGTTGGGCCAGAGTTGCAATACCTTATCCTGACCTTGGCCCTGGTAGGCCAGACCCCGACGTCCACCGTCGCTTACGACGTGCATCGTCCCCCAGTGACCGGGCCCATCAAGAACGCGTGGGTGCGCTTTCAGTCCGGCGAGTGGCACACTGGAGAGTGCAAACGGGTCACGAACGATCAGATCGACTTCGACGCCAGCCAATCGGGGCTCGACACCTGGGACTTCGACGACGTTACCGACCTTCTTCTGCCCGGAGTTAGTGAGTTCGTCTTTGAGGACAAGATGATCCTGACCGGTCCCGGCCGGGTCTCGACGACGGAAGTTATCGTCCACACGCCGGAAGGTGAACGGCGGCGCCCGAGGAGGGAGTTGCTGCGAATCGTGGTCGGGGTACAAAGCGAGCTCAGCCGATGGTCGATCGACTTGGGCATCAACCTGTCGGCCAATGCGGGTAATGCCCAGAACGTGAACTTGGGTTCGAACGTTGATTTCGTCCGCCGCGGTTCCGTTACCCGAATCAGTTTCGGTTACACCGGCTCCCTGGGCGCGGCCAGCCTGGACGGCGGCGGGGACTTCGAGACCAACGTGTTCAACCACCGGGGGACTTCGAGCTTCGACTGGTTTTTTACGCGAAGACTTTTCTGGCGGACCTACGACGTTTACCTATTGCACGACCGCTTTCAGGATATCTCGGTCGAGGTGAGACCGTCTTCGGGCGTCGGCTACCAAGTGGTCGATACGAAGAAGGTGACCGTGGTGACGCTTCTGGGCGGCGCTTTTCAGAGCACGAATTTCATCTCGGACACACCATCGGTCAACACGGGGGGGCTGTACGCGGTATCGACGGTAGACTGGGATATCACGGCGGGCGTCGACGCCGCCTTTCGGGCGACGTTCTTCGGGGACCTCCGACTGGAGGCCGGGGACAATCTGACCCAGATCAATTCTCAGCTCGACCTGGATATGGAGATCACTTCTGTTCTCGACCTGGTCGTCACTTTCGCACACATCTACAAAGTAGCGCCTCAGGGGCAAAGCCCGACCATCTCACCGGAACGAGGGGTGGTACAGAATGACTTCGCGCTCCGAGTAGGAGTGACCTTCTCGCTGAGGTAGTCATCCCGTTGCGCATTCGGCCGACCGTCCATCGTGGTGCGCCGAGGGTGAACGCTTGCTAGCATACGGACGGCATGATTCGCTTCGCCAGGCTATCCATCGGACTCGCGGTACTCGCGACGGTCACGAGCGGTTGTGTCGCCAACCGGCGGTACAATGAGTCCGGCGGTCGCATCAATCAAGGCACAGCGTATGTTCTGCCGGGTGGAGACCTGGAAGTCTCCGGTGGCTTGGTGGGGCTCGAGTACACAGACTTTGGCGCTAGCTTGGATCTTCGTTACGGCATCGCCGACGTAGCGGATGTTCGCGTGAACGTCGCCCATGCGGTCGCCGGCATTCTTTCCCTCGGCATCGGTGTCAACATCCTAGATACGAAGTACTTCGGGCTGGGAATCGACGCGTCGTTGCTGTTCGCTCGCGCCTCAGCCACCTGGGCTTTGCCGGATGCAATCCGCGAGCCGATCGAAGAC
>JANQQN010000550.1 GCA_028289325.1 Myxococcota bacterium
CGAAAGAAGATCGGGGCCCCCATCCGTAGCGTGCAGCCGCCGACCGGAGACCAACCGCCTCGATGCGCCGGTCCCCCGGAGGCCCGGTCCCGCTGCCCCCGGCCGTGTTCGAACGCACCCACTCCCAAGCCAGCCGCAACCAAAGGCTTGGAGGAACGGGCCCCACGGCCGGGAACCTAACGCTTCAACACGTAGACGTACGCCTCGACCCGCTGTTGGTCCTCGAGCCGAGCCTCAGCCAGAACCCGCTCGTACTCTGCGCCTTCGAATCGGTCGAGCTCGGGCCAGTGTTTCTTGAGGGCATCGGTGGACAACACGAAACCGCTCACATCGTCGCCGGTCGGGTCCAGCACGATGCCTGGACAACCCAAGGCTGCGCCCCATCCTTCGGCGTGAAGGACGCCTTTCACCTTCGCTGGTGCCCATGCGCCACCGAGGGGCTGAAGGCGGTGGTGATTCGGCTGGCCGGGGGCGAGGGTTCCGTACACGAACAGTCGTTCCATGCGTTGATCTCTCAGTTTCCGGCCAGTAGATCCACGCGTCGTCGCTCGGATTGGGCCCGTGTCGAGTCGCCGAGGGCTTCGTGGAGGTCGGGGACAAGAACGCTCAGCGCTTCATCTTTGGCGCTCTCGTCGTCGAGGCGTTCGATCACCGCGGAGAGATCGACGCCGGGTGCGAAGCACAGCTTGCCACGAACGATGGTTCGTTCGTCACCGTCGTGCTCGTGGTGGTCGATGCTTTCGTTCTCCCAACAGTCACGACACACGACCTTGAATAACTCGGTGTGGACGTAGATCGTCGCGTCGTCAGGAAGGATGTCATCGAGGTCGGCGATCTGGCCTTTGCGGGCCTGAGTGCCGGCGAACCGGAAGATTCGCCAGCCGGCGCGCTTCAGGGTGGTCAGGTGAGAGAACACCGGCACCATTCGCTCTCCCCATTTCCTCGTCTTTATGGGCGCCCCGTCGAATAAGACGAGGTCGCCATAGTCGACGCCGATGTCGTCATGAAATAGCGCGCTGCGTACTCGGCCGTGGCAAGGGCTCAGCCGCTCGACCCAGATCGTCTCTTCCTGTCCGGGGGCATCATGGTCTTCGGTGCGGCTAGCCAGTGGATGCTGGGCCAGTCGGACCTGAACCGAATGGTAGCCGCCCTCGGGCAGGCTGCCTTCGTTGAGCGTCAGCTTGTTGCCCATCCGCGTCCACACGTCGAATGCGGCTTGGCCGTCGTTCGCGCCCGTGGCGCAGATGCCGAGATTCCACTCGATACTCTCCACGGTCTCTTTCGCGAGCTCCGCGGCGCGGCGGTTGGCCAACATCCCTTGTTCGAACCGTCCGCGGGTCTTTAGGAACAATCCGTAGTTGTAGTGCCCCTGCCAGCGGTCCGGCCGCAGTGCAATCGCGCGCCGATGGGCCGCGTCGCAGGCATCGTCCCATTTGCGACCCAATACTCGACATACCGTGGCCAGCGCTTCGTTGAGGCGGGCCTCGAGCTTGGTGGTGGTCGCGGTCGCGATTCGCGCCTCGATGGTTTTGGCGAGCCGTTCGAAGAACGGGTCGTCGGGCGGGGCGGCGTTCAGATAGTTGTAGGGACGTAGGGTCTCGGTGGCCTCGGCCAGCTCGAGGAGCATGGCGTCGTGTTCTGGCCACTGTAGCAAGAGTGCTCGCGCGACCATCAGTCGCCGCTCCAGGCCCAGCGCTTCCCGTATGATGGCCACCGCGAGGCCCCAGGCGGCCTCAGGATCCGTCTCCGCGGCGTGTTCGATCGGTTTGAGCGCGGCCCACGCTTCCTCAGCGCGCTCGTCTTTGGCCACCGGGAGGGCGGCACGGAGGATCTCCTCCACCGCTTCGCGGGTCATCTTGGGGGTCGTCGAATCCGTCACCGCCCCCGTATTGTCGCGCACATGGACGGCGGCGTCAGCTGCCTACGGCCGCCGCACGCGTCCAGGTGTTGGCGGCTCGCAGCCACTGTCGAACGGCCGCCGTCGTTCGGGGCGAAGGAAGCCGATTGCAGGAGCGGTACAGCTCCCCGAGCGCCCAGCCGCGGTTATCCGGGACGATGGACAGCGTGCAGCGCTCGGGGCGAAGGACCCGGTAGATGTAGGTCTGACCGGCCCGAACCCGGCTGACGTAGCCGTTGACGCAGTTTCGCTGCCTTACCGATTCGTCGAACAGGGCGCTGACCGAGGTCAGGGGTACGATGTTCGCGTTGCCGGGCAGCGGGGGTTTCGGAAAGAAACGCTGCGTTCGTGATGAGGTGGGCGCGTTGCCGACCGCCGAGTGCCAGTCGTCGGGGTTGGGAGCGACCATCGTGTCCCATGTTTCCCCCGCCGGAAGCTCGTTCACGCTCGACGGGAGAAGATCACGGAAGGGACCCGCTTCCGCGAGGCGCCGTTCGATCATTCGCCGGCCGATATCCGCGCTGAGGGCCCGAAACTGCTCGAGGGACCGGAGGCGAGGGGGCCGGCGTCCTTCGTAGACGATGGGATAGTCGCGCAGCGTGTAGTTGATTCGTTCGACGATGTACGCACCGCTGGACCGGATTTCGCCCAGCTCTTCCAGGAATCGAGGGGTCACCCCGCGCCGCAGCTCGGGGTTCATCAACAGCGCCAGCACCTCGGCATTGATCGTGGACTGGTGCCGAAGGAGCTTGAGCACGTCGTCGTCGTTGCTCTTCAGCAGTCGTCGCAGGCCTCGAAGGGCGGCCACCGTGGCCGCGGTGGCGGTGACCTTGGCGAAGATGCGGACCGCGGACTTGGTGCAGGGCAGGCTCAGCCACTGCAGCATCTCGGCTCGCTTTTTGTGGACCATGGTGGGGGCCCGAGCGGTCGCTTCGTCGTCGCGTACGTATCCCACCCGGCTGGCATTGGCGATCGCGAACGCCAGCACCGGCGCGTCGGCGACGAGCTCCAAGGCCGAGGGCTGTCGAAACACGAGCCGCAGTAGATTCCAGGCGTAACAGGGATACGGCCGCAGCGCTTCGCGGGGTTCCCGAGGCAGGGTGGCCAGGAGCCGTCGGTAGGTGGAGCGCACGCCCGGGTTGGCGTAGGAGGCCTCGGTCACGATGGTCATCATGCCGATAGCCGGCTGGGCCGGCATCCAATCGTCCCACGGATTCGCCCGCGTCCACGCGCTCGGGAACGGCCACGCCTGCAGCCGCAAGTCCCGTCCGCTCGGCCATCGAATGGTCAGCCGGCGGTCTTCGAACGAAGCGCTCGAACGAACCATGCCTTCTATTTTGTGGGTTATAACGTCATAATTGAAATGAAGCTACGGCCGAAAGGCCAGGTCGGGGTGGGGTATCCTAGAGACGTGACCAATAACCCACGTGAGGCCCTCGACGAGGACTTGTCGGCCCTGGTCGTGCGACGACGAGGGCGTTGGGTGGCCCCCAGCAACTGAGGAGAGCGCGAAGCGCGGTCGTGCGCCCAGGGCCGGCAAGAACCGGCGAGGGGCCGCGGGGGTTGTTGGTCACGTCTCTACCCACCTCTGATTGTTAGGCGCGAAGCTCGGGGAGCAAGCCGCCCTGCAGAGTGGAGCTACCGAAGTCGTCGAGCGGGTCACCGTTCGCCTTACGGACCCCGACCGCGGTGCCGATGGTGTTGAGCAGCCGATTGTGGTTGGCGTTATTGCCACCGCTGACGGCCAGCATTTCGCCTTGTTTGAAGTAGCCGTTGCAGCTTCCGGCCAAGACCCAGGGCACGTTACGTACACCGTGGGGCGGACCGTTGCTGTTGTCGTTGTACCAGACGGCCAGACCGTGTTCGAGCAGCGTCTTCCCGTCGGGCATGACGTA
>JANQQN010000002.1 GCA_028289325.1 Myxococcota bacterium
TGTCGTGTGGGCCCGCCCCACGCCTGTGACGCGCACGCGCCGCGCCAGCGGCCCGTTGCCGACGATGATTCGCAGCGAAGGTTCGCGGGCCTTCGCGACTCGAGCGCGGAGCGGCCGCTGTCACGGCGCCTGCGCGGGGGTGGTCATGAGCCGGACCCACACAACGACCCACCAAGCCACGGCACTCCGCCAGGGGGCGCTTTGTTCACCACCGACTCGAGGTCTACCACGTCGCCCTGGAGCTGCTGCACGTCGTCCACGAGGCGTGCAAGGTCATTCCGAGAGGATACCGAAGCTTCGCGGACCAACTCCTTCGGGCCGCGGGCGCAGCGGCCGCGCTCATTGGCGAAGGCGCCAACCGATACACCAACGGACAGAAGCGACAGCGGTTCACCGAAGCACGAGGCGAGGCCGGCGAAGTTGCGGTGCATGCCGAGGTCCTCATGACGATGGGGATCCTATCCGAGGAAACGACCGCGGCAGTCCTGGCACGGGCCGACCGAGTCTGCGCCATGCTGACGTCGCTCATCAAACGGCACAGTTAAGCCACGGAGGCCGGGGCGGCCCGCGGGTCGGCCCGGCCTCCGTGGTTTAACGTAGAGCGATTTGCCGGCGCTCGCCTGGAGCTTGCAAGTTCTTCTGCAATTCGACGGATCACCGTGAGCCTCTTCGACGATACTGAAAGCACCACCAACCAATACCAACAAGGAGAACACACGATGAGCACGAACAATATCTCGGGACGGCTTCCAATTCCAAGGCATGGGCAAGCTTCGCGTCGAAGCCGCCTTCGATGCGGGCCGGACAACACCAGACGGCGGTGTCCTGGCTCTGTGCGAGCTTGCCGTGCGGATGCGCCTGTTCGCGACGTTCGCGGCTTGTTTCGCTGACCATCGCAAGGCGGACCTCATCGAGCACACCGTCGTGGAACTCGTCGGCCAGAGAGTCTTGGGGATGGCGTGCGGCTACGAGGTTTGAATGACCACGATACGCTGCGGGACGACCCCGCCTTCGCTGCGGCGGTCGGCAAGAAAGATCCGACCGCGGGCCGGAGCAAGGACGCGGCTCGGCGACGCCGGGAAGCCGAGCCCGCCAGAACTTGTTGCCGGACCGATCTGTGGAAGCCGCACTTTTGCTCGGCTCGAAAGAGGACCGGCGATCGGGTGGTGCTAGCACCCGGCCGCCACCCTCACCAACCAGCGAGTGGCCTCCCCCCGAGATCGCCACTACAGCGGCCTTGAACCCGGCGCCCACCTGGATGACTGGCGGGTCACACAAAGCGATCAGACATAGTGGCGAAGATCTGGGCCTACGCCATCAACCAGCGTGGGCTATATACACTTAGAATGGCCAGGCTTTGTATCCGTAGTCCCGAGCCCACATGATTTTTCCTGTTAAATAGTGCCGGTACCACGTTCTGAAGCGACGCCGGCCTCTTCTTTTTGACCTCTTGGTTTTCACCATATCGGGTCTCCTCTTAAGCTTGACAGTTCAAGAGGAAGCGACAACAGTGACAGAGCTATCAAGGCACTGCGTCGAACCTCTTGAGGGATTGGCACACTGCTTGCCGCCCCAAGTCCGCTTGGGGCGGTCATTTTACCTACGAAGCCTCTTCTTCTTCAGATATCTCCTCCTCTACATCGATTTCGACAAGCGCAATGAGCCGTCGGAGTTTTTCCAGGTCGTTCTTGGAGAGAACACCAGGAACTGACAGAACACCTTGGCCGTTTGACAGCCGTACTTCGAAACGCTGTCCCGGTGGTGTTCCCGATTCGGGCGCCAGTGTTGCTATGGGGTGCTCTGGGCTAGGCATCGGTAGGTCGCTGTCGACGGCCTGCGAGGCACCAAGCCCCGAAACAAAGTGACCGTTGTCGTTCAGTGCCCCCACGTACTGGGCCGATGCGTGAAAAATTTGCGCGACGTCCGCAGCCACGCTTGAGTTAATCTTGAAGTCGCGAACCAGTAAGTTGTTGATACTTCTCGGTATCTTGCCCTCGCCCTCGAACCGGTCAACCAACTCAGCAAACAGAGTGGGCGCACAAAAGCTCTCTCGCAATGCTTCGCGCTTCTCCTGTTCTGAACGCGGGTGCAATATCCGCTGACTCAGCTCGGTGGTCTGATAAGACTTCTTCTTCCGTTCTAGAAGCCCGAAATGCGCGAGAGCAGCGACCTTGCGTGCGGCAATGCCCGTAGGGCTTGTATAGCCAAAAGCCTTGGTGATTGACACTCGGTCATGCTCACCCTTACCCAGTTGGTCCACAAGACGCACGAGGTGGTCGACGGCCGTTTCAAGATCAATTGCCGGATATGCACGGCTTCGCTCCACCTTTTTGAGCGGGCGTGAATGCTGGAGCTGCATGGCCCGAATACTCGCTCAGGCCCCCTCCTTGGTCAAGACCCCTTCTCGTTTTGATCAATATCTTGTCTGATCAAAGTCTTTTTTCAGAAAAGTGTCTGATCAAGACCGGTGAAATCCTGAGGCAGTGTGCCCACACGTCGGTGCGAGGGGTCGACCTTCGCGTGCACGAACACACCGAGGTCCAGGCCCACGCGGTGGTCGTGGCCAGCGGCTCCTCGCCGTGGGTTCCGCCCCAGCTGGAGCCGGTCAAGGCCCTCGTCAGCGTCAACGACGATGTTTTTGAATGGACCGACCTGCCCGAGTCGGTGGCCGTCGTCGGGACCGGGGTCATCGGCTTGGAGCTCGGTCAGGCCCTCCATCGTCTGGGCGTCCGGGTCACCTTCTTTAGTCCGTTCGACGCCCTGGGACCGATATCCGACCCCGCGGTGGTGACGAACGCCCAGGAAGTCTTGGGCGCCGAGCTCGACCTGCAGCTGAAGTCGTCGGTGGACGAGGTCGAGCACGACGGAACCGCCTTTCGTGTGGCGTGGACCACGTCGGCCGGCGAACAGCGGCAAGCCACCTTCGATCGGATCATCGCTGCCGCCGGCCGTCGTCCCAACCTGGGCGGGATGAATATCGAGGCGGCGGGCGTCGAGCTGGACCACCGCGGCGTCCCCGTTCACGACGACCGGATGATGCAGTGCGGGACCTCCTCGGTGTTCGTGGCCGGCGACCTCTGCGGTCACCTTCCGCTGCTGCATGAGGCCGACGACGAAGGGCGCATCGCCGGCAGCAACGCGGCCCGATTTTCCCGGACGTCGCGGCGGCGGTCCGGCGAACGCCGCTGGCGGTGGCGTTCACGGATCCCCAGATGGCCATCGTCGGGCCGCGATTCGCGGACGTGAATTCCGCCCAGCTGGAGATCGGCGAGGTCTCCTACGCGGATCAAGGCCGAGCGCGGGTCATGGGAAAGAACGCGGGGCTGGTCCGCATCTACGCGGATCGCCAGACCTGCCGCGTCGTCGGCGCCGAGATGTTCGGGCCCCGCGCTGAACACCTCGTCCACTGCTTCGCCTGGATCACGCAGGTCGGCCTGCGCGCGCAGGAGGTCTTGCGGCTGCCGTTTTATCATCCGGTGCTCGAAGAGGGGCTGCGAACCGCGCTGCGGGATCTCTCCGACAAGCCATCATCGACAGTCGCGCGTTGCGGGCCTTCGCGCCGCCGTTCTCGGTCATCCGCTGCTCATCGGCGCAGTTGACGGCGTCGAAGGCCGTCAGAGGGTGCGCTTGGGCTTCTTGGGCGACGAGCTCGATTCGGGCTCACCATCGCGGCCGGAACCCGTTTTCTGGCCGGCGCCGGCGGCCTGTTCGAGGGCGCGCTGCGCCTTGAGCTCGGCGAGCTTCGCCTTCGCCGCCGCCTCCGCCGTCGCGGTCTGAATCCGGCGCTCGACGCGCTCGGACTCCAGGAGCTCGTCGTTGAGCCGGGCCTCGGACTCGAGGGCGTCGATCGACGCCCGGACCCGGTCGAGGGTCTGTTCGGCGACCGACGGCTTGTCCGCGTCGCGCAACGGCGCCAAGACGGACAGCCGCTCCGCCTCCCGCTCCAGGCCGTCCATGCTCCGAAGCTCCTCTTTCAGGGCGGCGATGTCGTTTTCGGCCGTAGCCAATGCTTCCTCGTGAACCGCCCGTTGGCCGTCGAGATGCTCGATCGCACGGTCGACATCAGCGACCAGCGCTTCGTCGCCCCCCGAGGCGGCGACGGCGCGGTCTTCGGCCCGTTTCTCGAGGGCCACCCGAAGGCGCCCGAGGGCCTCCTCGGCCTGCTCCTTACGGACGAGCGCGCTCGCGATACCGCGACGGAGCGCGACCCGCGCCATTTCTACCTGGGCTTTGGGATCCGACACGGGCTCATCATGCCAGAAGTCGAAAGGGCCTGGCATCCGCACCCGCGGCGCCAGGCCCTGTACCCGTTCACGAACCGCTCACTGGGCGGCTTCGGGCTTGCTTTCCTCGCTGGCCTCGACGGCCTGCGTCTCGTCGACGACGTCGTCATCGTCATCGTCGTCATCGATGTCGTCGGGCGGATCCGGCAACGGCGGCGCGTCTTCGACGGTGTGCTTGCGCTTGTAGGTCTCCACCTTGTTCTTATCGGGCTGCAGCGTCATCGACATCTGGCGCCCGGACATGGTCGGGGGCGCGACGACGTTCGCGATGTCTGCAAGGAGCTCTTTGATCCCGACGAGCCGCTCCTGACCGATCTGCGGGTGCGCCATCTCTCGACCGCGAAAACGCTGCACGATGACCACCTTGTGGCCGTCGAGGAGAAATTTGCGCGCCTGCGAGACCCGAAGCTCGACGTCGTGCTTATCGATCTTCACCGAACGTCCGAGGCGAACCTCTTTGACTTCGTTCGCCTTGTTCGTCTTGTTCTGCGCGCTCTTCTTCTTCGACTGCTCGTACTTGTACTTGCCGAAGTCCATGATCTTGCACAGCGGGGGACGCTGGTTGGCCTGGATTTCGACGAGGTCGAGGCCGGCCGCCTCGGCCATCTGGAGCGCTTCGTCCCGCTCGATGGTTCCGATCAGCTTGTTGTTCTGGTCGATCACCTTGAGCGGCGAAAGGCGGATTTCTCGGTTGCGGCGTGGCTGTGGCTCTCGTTGTACCCGCCCAAAGTATCTTCTGCGGCTGATGGTCTTGTCTCCTTCTCGCCTCGGCCCGCCGGCACTTCCGACCCGGCCAAGACTTTCCTCGTTAGCGTACAGCGTGGTTCCACCCCTACCCGGGACTGGTCAAGAGCCTAGTCGGATCAAAGCAGGAATCACCGCCTCATCTCGGGGCCGCCGTGGGCCGATCGACGGGCTGGACCCACCTCCGCACCCGTGATTAGACCTCGGCGATGTCCGATGACGACGCGCCGGAGGTGGAGGGAGACGACGGCGAGCAGCAGCCGGAAACCGAGGACCTATTGGTCGCCAAGAGGCCGCCGCTGGCCCCGCCGGACCGCATATCGCGCCACGTCATGCCCCTCGGACCTCGGGTCCTGGTCCGGGTCATCCGGAGCACCGATCGCACCGCGGGCGGGCTTTACCTACCCCCAGGGGCTAAAGACGCGGTCGCGCAGGCCGCCTACGGAGAGGTCGTGGAGGTCGCGCGGGCCACCGCCGAAGCCCCCGACGATGGCTTCGGCACCAACGTATCCGGGGTCCCGGAGGGCGCGAAGGTGTTGTTCTCCAAAGACAAAGGCCTGCCCGTGCCCTGGGACGACGACCTGCGGATCCTCGACGTGAAAGACGTCGTCGCGGTCGTGGAAGAGATCGAGCTCGAGCGCGCCAACTAGGGGGTGTCTTCAAAATGAAGGCTAAGTTGCCGGAATTAGATCGAAAACGGCCCCTCTCTTTTAATGGGATCCGATCTGTGATCTACCCTTATCA
>JANQQN010000052.1 GCA_028289325.1 Myxococcota bacterium
AACGTAGAGAGCGCGGCGTAGGTCTCGACCCACCCCGCGCTGGCGTCGAGGGCCACGCCTTTCACGGGCGCTTCGAGGGCCCCGAGCTCCTTCACGATTGTCTCGGAGCCCCGCCCGGCCAGGGCGACCCATGCCGCATCCCCATCGACCTCACGGACGCAGCTCAGACCCACCCAGCCTGGAACGCCCTCCAGGAGCCATCGGGCACCCGGTTCCTGACGAACGTCTGCCCGCCGGGCGATGGACGCGGCGGCGATGGTTCTCGCGAGGACCCTCCGCCGATTCCAGCGGCCGTAGTCGGTTTCGCCGACGTCCCAACCCTGATCCTCAGGCAGCAGGAGGACGTTTCCCCGAAGGGCCGTGTCGCTATGTCGCGGCGCCTGGACGACAGCCGCCACCTTAGGCACCTCGAGGCCTAGGCGGTTCGCGACGCAGCCGCTCATCGCCTCAAGGTCAGCGAGGACGTGTTGTGCGGTCACTTCGTGGCTGGGACCGTGAATAGCGACCGTGGCCGCCCTACGCGTCTCGCGGGGGGGGCGCGTCCGCCACACCACCGCGAAGTCCAGCGCTCCGTGGGTGCGGCCGGCGGCAGGTAGGCTCCATCCGTCCGGAACCTCGACCCGCCAGCGCCACGAAGCGGCCGGGGCTACGCCGGTCGCCGAGACCGCGGCGTCCTTCGCGATCCGGGGCCGTGCCTCGGGAAGCGCGAACACGCGGCGGTCGTTGGGATTGCGGAGCGCTCGATGGGGGTCGACACCCAGCCGAGGCAGCAGATCACTCGCCGTCAACCAGGCCTGATCGCGCTGGAGCCACGGTACCTTTCCTTCGTGGGGGTCCGGCCACCCTTTGCGCGCGGCATGGATGACGAACTCGACGGCGCAGCCCGGGGCGTCGCTGGCGCACGACCCGAGCACCAGTTCGAAAGCGTCGGCTGCAACGTCGACGTCGACCGGCCGGCCCTGGACCGATGCCCGGGCGATCTCAACGCCGCTCGGAAGCTCGCCTCGAAGTCGCTGTTCGGGGGACCGGACCCCGCGAAGCGTCCATCGCGCGGTGGCGGTCAGGGTCTCGGGGTCAAACGAGGCTTCGACGTCACCGCCCTCGACCTGGAACGCTGGCGGCGCATGCATCCAGCGCTTCTCCCACTCGGCACGGGTCGCGTCCTCCTCGTGCGCGCTCTGATAGTCGCCCTTTACGATCAATCGATCGTTGAAAAGGACACCCACTCCGATGAGCACCACAACCGCTAACCCCATGGTCACCGCGGCGCCACCCCACAGCCGTCCGGCGGCGACGCCGAGCCGATCGGTCCAGCGGTCGACGTAACCGCGGGACCAAAGCAGCCACGCGAAGGCGGTCATCGCGACGAACAACCCGACCTTGAACACTGCCTGGGCGATGGCCATCGGGAGCCACGGGCCCCACCCGACCAACTCGCTCAGCGTCACGTGCGCCGGAATGCCGACCTCGGCCAGGGGATGGGACACGACGCTGATCTCGTGATTGACCACGAAAATGAAGGTGAGGATCATGCTCACCGCGTAGGCGAGTCCGGACGATCGGATCGCGGCGTGGCACAGCATCGTCGCCCCGCACAGCTCCAAAAGCGCAGGTGCGTAGACGAGCAAGAAAAAGGCGATCGGCGTGATGACCGAGAAGCTGTGAGCGGCGGCGAGGCCGGTCACCACGTAGCAGGCGACGATCGGGACCAGCATCATGCTCAACGTCAGGCCCACCGCGGCGAGCGCGCGACCGCCCAGGCGAACCCCGAGCGGGGCGGGGGCCGCGCTCACGATCTCATAGAAGCCGATCTCTTCATCCCGCCGCATGAGGACGCCGACGAAGCCGGCGATGACGAAGGCGATGGTGATGTAGAGAAACTCGGACAGCATTGGAACCAACAGCTCCGGACGCGGCACGAGGGGGCCTTCCGCGTGAGCCACGACGTGCACGAAAGACCCGGCGACGCACATCAGGCACAGAAGTCCCATCGCAATCCAAAGGCCCCACGATCCCAAGGACCGCTCGAGATGCCAGCTTCCTTCCTGCAGCGTAGCCCGTACCCAAGACGGTGACCGCACCGCCCCGGGGTGGACGGTTGCGCTGCTTCGTGCCGCCTTAGGCTCATCATCGAGGACCCGCGGCTTCGAACGGTCAAGAACCAGGTCCTCTCGGCGTAGCCGGAACAGCACCGCAACCAAGGGCAGGGTCGGTAGGACCGCCCACAGCAGCCGGTTGAGCTGCAGCGCGGGGGTGATGGCGACCAGATTCGTCATCTTCTCTATCGGCGTCCAGTCGTTCGCCTGGGCTTCGGCCGCCCCGTAGCCGGTGGGGTCGAGGATGGTCGCCACCGTTGGATTGATGTCGCCACCGCGCATGATGACCATGGAGAACATCCAGATGGCCATGAGGATCGCGGCGATCGCGAAGGTGACGGCGGCGTTGCGAGTCTGCAGCGCTACTGCCAGGTAGAGCGCGCCGACGCCGACCGCGGACGTTCCCGTGAACACGAGCCATCCCCACAGCATCGCCCCCCACGGTGGAGGGCCCGACGCGCCGGCCGGCAGCGCCCCGACGGCCTCGAGCGGATGGACGACCAAGAATCCGAGCGGCGACGACAGCCCGATGAACACGGCCACCGCCAAGACGCCCAGATAGCGACCAACCATGAGTTGCCACAGGGAGACCGGCGCCGCCAGCACGACTTCGCGCAGTCGAGCGTCTCCGTCGCGGGTCACCGCGCGCGAGAACAGCCAAGCCCAGGCAAAGAAGAGCCAGAACGACTGACCGATGGTCATCAGCTGCACGACATGGGCGCTGTTTCGTGCAACGTCTGTTGCGCCCATCTGCTGCATGTACTCCGCGTTGAGGACGACGATCGCTACGTATCCGACGAGCCCCGCGAAGATCAGCGGGACGAAGGGCCCTCGCATCGTCGTGCGGAACTCGTGGAGGGCCTCTCCGGCGATGAAGCGAACGGGACTCATGCTGCGACCTTCGTGTGCCTAAGGGCGTGGTGATAGACGTCTTCGAGCCGGGGCGGATGGGCTTCGTATGCCGGCTCAGGGGGGCTGTCACCTTCGACCACCACGCGAACTCCGGCCGGCGCCGCGGCTAGGTGCAGGACATCGGACGGGGGCGGTTCTTTTCGAGGGATGAGCCGGGTCCATAAGCGCCCTTTGAGAGGCGCCCTCAGCTCGTCGGGCGTGCCTTCGGCTACGATTTTGCCGTCTGCGAGAATCGACAGACGTTCACACAGGTTGTCGACGTCTTCTACGATGTGTGTGGACAGCAGTACGACCGAGTCGGCTGCGACGTCCGCGAGGACTCGATGAAAGCGGTTGCGCTCCGCCGGATCGAGCCCCGCCGTCGGCTCGTCGACGATCAGCAGTCGGGGCCGTCCGATGAGCGCCAACGCGATCCCGAACCGCCGCAGCATGCCCCCGGAGTAGGTGGTCACCTGGCGGTGGGCGACATCATCGAGGTTTACTTGCTCCAGCAGCAAGCCGACTTCCGCGCGGCGTTCTTTCGGGTCCGTACGGCCCTTCAGCCACGCGAAGCGCTCGAGCAGGCCCCGGCCGGTGACGCCCGGATACGTTCCGATCTGCTGGGGCAGGTATCCCAAACGGCGTCGAAGGCCGTCCGGATCCTTTCGCCCATCCAGGCCGTCGAGCGAGAAGGTCCCCTCGTCCGGCTCTTGAAGGGTGGCCAGCGTTCGCATCAACGTGCTCTTGCCAGCACCGTTCGGCCCGAGCAGCCCATACATGCCGGGGCGAACTTTCAGGGTGACGTTCTGGAGCGCCCGGACGCCATTAGTATAGGTCTTGCTGAGCCCTTCGACCGCAAGCCCATCTTCGTTTTCCACGTTTGAACCTCCGTCCTCTCGAAGCTTCCAAGCTGTCAAACGACGGGGCCGCTCGGACCGCCTGGACCGCCGTTGTCTTGATTTATCCGACCATAAATGATTCTGAGCTTCATTATCAATATGAACAGAAAGTCCTCATTCGCTAGCGCCGCAGAGACACGGTCCGTCAAGGTCCAGCGCGGCTTCCCGGCGCGCGGCCCTGCGCGGCTCGTTCGCCGGCTGTCGGGCCTCGTCCGGCGGCCGGCGGGCGCCGCGAGCTTGACGTCGAGCACTATGCGCGGGGCCCATCTTGCTAAAGCAAGTCGAAATTGTTGACTGTGCGAGAGGTGAGGCCTGTCGACGACGACCGCACGCGACCGTTACGCCAACGCGCGAAGAGATCCGCGGAACGTCTGCTATCGCCCGAGGCCCAGGCCACTTTAGGCCGCATCCTGGACTCAGCGCAGTCCTGCTTCGCCGAACGGGGCTACGCGGGGACCTCGCTGCGATGGGTCGCCGAGAACGCGGGCGTCACCCAGCCGCTTGTTTCGCACTACTTCGGCTCCAAGGACCAGCTCTTTGAGGCCGTGTTGGCCCGCTCGATTGCGGACTACGAAGTCGTGCAGGCGGATCAGTTCGCGCGGGAGCTCGACGACCCAGACTTCTTCGTCGTCGGTCTGACCATCCTCTTTCGATGGCTAAGGGGACAGCGTGAGGTGATGCGTCTGCTGCAGTGGGCGCGGCTCGAGAACCGCCTCCCGGGCCTACAGGCTGGTGCCGAAATCTGGGATCGCATCCGTACGCGTGCCCGTCGACTCATCGATACGGGCGTTCTGCGCGAGGACATCGACCTCGACGGTGCGCTGATCTTCATCGACGCCGTCATGAAAGGGTTTTGGGATCGACGGGATGACTACGTTGCGCTGCTGCAGCCTGGAGATTCGGATGCTGGCGCGGAGCTCGAACGGATCTGCGAGCGAACCTTCTTGTTATCCCTCGTGCGAGCCTTTTTCACCCCGCCTCACCAGACGTCGGCGGAGGCGCGCCTGCTTCGTACGCTGACCGAACCGTCACCAACGCCCTCCGACTCATCCCGAAAGTGAATCGTCGACGAACCGTTCTTCGGCGCACGCTGACACCTTGCGCTCGCGCCGAGACCGGGGCTCTCACGCCGGTCCCGGTAATGCCCCGGGCACCGAAGCCACCCTCATCGAGCAAACTCCAGACACCACCAGCCGTCGTGGAGAACCCGGCCGACCCCCGAAAGGCCGCGGTGGGCGGCCGCGGCTTCGACCGGACCGTGTTCGTAGAACCGGATCCCCGACACCAGCAAGCGTCCGCGGTCGTCGAGCGTGGCGTCGAGCGCGGGCATCAGAGCGACGATCGCGGCCGCCCGCACGTTGGCGAGGACGAGGTCGAAGCGCTCCCCGGCCGGGATCGTCTCTCGGACCACGAGGCGGTCGAGCCCGTTTCGGGCCGCGTTTCCTCGTGCGCAAACCCGGGCCGCGGGCGCGATGTCCGTCCCTACCGCTCGGTGCGCGCCCCGCACGAGCGCGGCGAGGGCGAGAATGCCGGTGCCCGTTCCCACGTCGAGGACCGTGTCGGGCGGTCCGCCTTCGGCCGCGAGCACGAGCATCATCGCGGTCGTCGGGTGGAGGCCGACCCCGAACGCGCCTCCTTGCTCGATGACCAGTCGCGACGCCCCGCAGCCGGCGGGGGGCGGCCCGGGGGCGAGGATCTCGACGCCCCCGAGGGTCACCGGGCGGCGGCGAAGGTCGCCGAGGTCGAATCGTCGGGCGATCGGCAGCCGGCGCGCCGAGTAGGCCGCGGGGTCGTCGGCGAACGCGTTCCTGGCCGTCTCCAGGGCGTCATCGGGCTCGGCGTCGAACAAGCCGTAGGCGGAGCAGGTGGTGCCGTCGACGTCGACATCGGTCGCCTCCGCACCGAGGTGGCTCAGTCGTTCGGTGGCCGCGACCGCGGTCAGGTCGGCGTCGCGCGCGCTCGCGTCGAACACCACCCGCAAGACGGTGGTCACGGGATGGGGTTTAGAAGCGGAGCGTGGGCCCCGCGGCGAACGTCAGTTCGTGTTGTGCGCCGTCTTCGTCGACGAGCGCGTAGTCCAATTCGATGTCGATGCCCCATGAGTCACTCAGCCAAACGTACACGCCGACAACCGCCGCCGCCCCTACGCCCACGATGTTTTCCTCGCCGCGGACGAACGCGATCGTCGGCCCGATCGCGACATAGGGCGTGACGTCGCCGATGTGAAACGGTTTCTTCAGCAGGAGATCGACGGGGATGACCCATTTGTCTTCGCTGCCGATGCGGACCACGCTCGCGCTGAGCTCGATCTCCAGCCAACCCTCGATGACCGTACCCTCGGCGAACAACCCGACCCCGCCGCCGACCAGAGCCTCGCCCTCGACGGGGATCGCCGTCAGCTGGACCCCCTTTGACGCCGACGAGCCAGGTCGAGTGTTCGGTGTGGGGACTGCGGTGCATCGACGTTTCGGCGTCGGGGGCCGCGATGGTGCTCGCCGCGATGGCGACGGTGAACAAAGAGATGCCGATCACCACCGATAGATGCTCGCCGCGGGGCTCGCGTTACGTATTGGACCTTCGTTAGATGAGGGCGCCTTCGCCGGTCGGCCCCCCGTTCGCGATGGCTCATGTTTGCTTGCTGGTGGCCGTCCTTTCATCGTGGACCCCTTACGGCCGGTCCGGAGATGGCGTGAACCCGGTCCTGTGCAGCGTATGCGGCCGATCGTTCGTACCGCGGTTTGCGTATCAAACCGCACGGAACCCCGAGGGGGCGACCGCGTACTTCTGCTCGGTGGCGTGTCGCACGGGCCCCGGCCCAACCCCCGACGACGAGGACCCGCCCGCCACCTGCGTCGGGTGCGGAGCGACGTTTCGGGTGCAGTATGCCCTCCAAACGATCGAACATGGGGATGAGCGGATCTCGGTCTGCGGCGAGACCTGCCGCCAGCAGGTCCTCACCGCGCGGTCGGCGGACGGCGCTGGAACCCGGGTGATCGCCGTCCTCAACCAGAAGGGCGGCACCGGCAAGACGACCACGTCGGTGTCGCTCGCGGCCGGGCTCGCGGCTCGCGGCCACCGGGTGTTGCTCGTCGATGCAGACCCTCAGGGCAGCGTTGCGGTTTCCCTCGGCGTGCGGGGCGCTCGGGGCCTGTACCACGTGCTGGTGGACGGCGCGGATCCGATGGCCGTCGCGGTGCCCGCTCGGGAAGGTCTGTGGGCCGTGACCGCGGATCGAAGCCTGTCCGCGGCGGAGATCACGTTGGCCAAGACCCAGGACCGATGGCGGATCATGGCCCGCAGCTTCGCGACCGTGGCCGGCACCTTCGAGTACGTCCTTGTCGACTGCGCGCCGTCGGTCTCCCTGATCGGGCACAACGCCCTCGCCTACGCCCGAGAGCTGATCGTACCCGTATCGTGTGACTACCTGGCGTTGGTGGGGGTGAAGCAGGTTCTCCGCACCGTCAACCACGTCAACGAGACCCTCCACCACCCCATCCGGGTCCTCGGTGTCTTGCCCACGTTCTTTGACCTCCGCAATCGCATCAGTCGGCAGTCGGTCGCGGCCCTTCGGGAGTACTTTCAGGAGCGGGTCATGCCGCCGATTCGGGTCAGCACCGCGTTCAAGGAAGCGCCGAGCCTCGGTAAGACGATCTTCGAGCACGCGGCCAAGGGCCGAGGCGCCCATGATTACGACGTTGCCGTCGAGTGGTTGCTGGCGACGGCACACGGGACAACGGCGGACGTCGCCGCCACCGGGCCGACGGCCGAGGAGGACGGTCGGGACGTCCACGATCTGGGGCCGGGCATCCAGGATAGATTCGCTTCGGTTTTGACGTCCGAGGCGGGATGACGCATGACGGCCCGAGCGTGGTCGAGGATCAGCATCTCAGGATCGCCGCCGTCATTCCTGCCCTCAACGAGGAGGGGGCGATCGGTCCCGTCGTCGCCGAGCTCGTGGCGCTGCCCGGACCTGGCGGCGGGCTGGTAGAGACGGTCGTCGTCGGCGACAACGGCAGCACCGATGCGACCGCGGCCCGTGCCCGGGCGGCGGGGGCGGCGGTGGTATCGGAGCCCCAGCGCGGGTACGGCGCCGCTTGTCTGAAGGCCATCGACCATCTGCGCACCCGAGCCGAAGGACCGCCCGACGTCTTGGTGTTCGTCGACGGCGACGGCTCCAATGACGCGGCGGAGGTCCGGGCCTTGGTCGAACCGATCGCCGCCGGTGAAGCGGATATGGTGATCGGCGCGCGGGGCAGACTGGCGGACCCCGGATCGCTGACCCCGACCCAGGCCTACGGCAACCGGCTGGCCGCGTTTCTCCTGCGCCGACTCTACGACACGGACACGACGGACCTGGGGCCTTTTCGGGCCATCGCGTGGCCAGCCTACGAGGCGCTGGGCATGGTCGATCGAAACTACGGGTGGACGGTCGAGATGCAGATCAAAGCCGCGAAGCGCGGGCTGCGGGTGCGCGAGGTCGACGTCCACAACCGCGTCCGGCGCGCGGGCCAGAGCAAGGTCGCGGGCACCGTCCGCGGGGTGGTCGGCGCGAGCTACAAGATCATCTGGACGATCGCGCGCTATCGCTGAGCATTA
The DNA here is from genome assembly GCA_028289325.1 of Myxococcota bacterium. GTDB lineage: Bacteria > Myxococcota > Kuafuiibacteriia > Kuafuiibacteriales > Kuafuiibacteriaceae > JANQQN01. Next base: position 8,483 of record JANQQN010000052.1, read on the forward strand.
ATCGCGAAAGCTCAAGCGCCCGCCGCGACGCCGACTCGGGGGTGGACGGCGGAGCTGGGGAACCCGGCGTCGGTCGCCAGTGAAGTCGAGGCTCGCCGACGCCAGCCGCGACGACGACTTCAGCCGGGGAAGAAAGAGAACCGCGGTGGACAGTCCCACCGTCAAGAGCAGTACGATCAGCGTAATCCACGACGACATCGCCCGTCGGTTCTTCAGAAAACGTGCCGCACCTCACGGTTTGAAAATTCACCGCTGCTGTCGGGATATTGACGCCGGCAGGGCCGATTCCGTCGTCGGGAGGCCGGATCTCACGACGGTATATTGACGGGTGTCGCCCGCAGGTCAGATAGGTCCGGCCCGGAGGAGCGATGCTGCGCTGGATCACGGCCCGCGGGCCACGCGTCACGTTGGTGTTGGCGACCCTGGTCGCGATATTCCACGGGGTGAACGAGCTGCGGGTCTTGGCCGGCGGCCCGGCGAACTTCGTGCAGCGGCTCGAGCTGACCGCGCTCGACGTGCGGTTGGCGTTTCGCGGCCCGCGCCGGCCGCCGCAGTGGCGGGTGGCCGTCGTCGCGATCGACGAAAAAGCCCTGCAGCGATTCGGTCCCCTGCCGTGGCCGAGGACCGTCCACGGGGCGCTGGTGGACGCGCTGACCGCGCGGGGGGCGGGGGCCATTGCCTTCGATATGACCTTCGACCGCCCGTCGGGGGGCCCGGGTCGAGCCGCGCTCGAGGGCGTGGGCGCCGCCTACCGAACGGCGGGGCTGCAGGGCGCGGCGGAGGCGCTCCGGACGACGACCGATGTCCTGCGTTCGGCGGAGCAGGGCGCACGGGCGCCGGCCGCCGCTCGGTTGGCCCAGGCCGCCCGCACCGTCGGTTCGGTCACGGAAGGCCTGACCCAATTCGAGGACGCGCTAGAGGCGGCGATAGACGGCGGCGATCCCGATGCGGCTTTTGCGTCGTCTATTCAAGCGAGCGGGAGGGTCGTTCTGGGCGCGGTCGCGTATTCCCAGCGCGAAGCGGAGGCCCTCGGGCGACAAGGGCCCAGCGGAGGCCTGCGGGGCGTCGCGACGTCGACGATCTCGACCCTCGCCGTCGACGACGGATCGGGTCTGACCCGGCTCGTCGACGGCCGCGGCCACTTTCGCTCCGGGCTGTACCGCCGCTACTTCGACGTTCGCGGCCCGACGGAGCGCCTGGCCGCGGCGACGCCGCACTTCGGGCTGATCAATGCGTCGCCGGACGAAGACGGCGTCAACCGCCGCATGCCGCTGCTGGCCGGGATCAAGGGAAGCGGCGTCGTGCTGCCGAGCCTGGCTCTGAAGGCGGTCGAGGTCGCGTCGGGTCCGGCCGAGATCGAGGTCGTGGGCGACCCTCGGTCCCCCGCTCCGGATCTGGTTCGCGTCGGACCGATCTCGGTGTCGACGGAGCTGGGCGCCAGCGTGATGCTGGACTGGACGGGACCCTTCGACCCGAAACGGTTTCCGATCTTTTCGGTGGTCGACATCCTCGACGGGCGGGTCGAAGCGGCGCAGATCGAGGACCGGGTGGTGTTCGTCGCCGCGACCGCGATCGGCACCCACGACCAACGGGTCACTCCGCTCGAGCCCGCGGTGCCCGGGGTTTATATTCACGCGACCGTTGCTCAGAACCTGCTCGAAGGTCGTCGACTGAGCCGTCCGCCGTACGTGGTGTTTCTCGAGCTCCTGATCCTCGTCGGGATCGGAGCGATCGCCGGCGGGCTGATGGCCCGGGTCGGGCTGCGGGGTCAGATCGGCCTCACCCTCCTGCTGGCCGTAGCGTGGGGCATCGTGAACCAGCTTCTGTTCTTGCGCGGGCTGGTGGTGGTGACCGTTCTTCCCCTGATGCTGATCTTCGGATGCTTGTTGGTGATGTCGATGTGGAGCTATCTGGTCGAGCAGCGAGAGCGCCGGCAGACGCGGCGCGCGTTCGGGCAGTATCTGTCGCCTCAGGTTCTCGACAAGGTTCTCGCCGAGCCCGAGGAGTACCTCAAGCTCGGCGGCCGCCGATACGAAGCCACGGTCTTGTTCTCGGACATCCGAGGGTTCACGACGATCTCCGAAGCGCTGACCCCCGAGGCGCTGGGGCGGTTTCTCAACGAGTACATGACCCCGATGACGGACATCGTGTTTCGCCATCAAGGCACCCTCGACAAGTACATCGGCGACGCGGTGATGGCGTTTTGGGGCGCGCCGGTGGCGCAGCCCGACCACGCGCTGCGGGCGTGTCGAGCCGCGATCGAGATGCACGGGGAGGTCGACCGCATCAACCGGCAGTTCGCCGAGGAGGGCCTGCCGAAGATCGCGATCGGCATCGGGCTTTCGTCGGGGCCCATGACCATCGGCAACATGGGATCGGACGACCACTTCGCGTACACCGCCCTCGGCGACCGAGTGAATCTCGGGGCTCGCTTGGAGAGCCAAACGAAAGCGTACGGCGTCGGGGTCATGATCAGCGAAGCGACCTACCGACAGGTGGCCAACGACATGCTCGGCCGGGAGCTGGGCGCGTTGCGGGTCAAGGGCAAATCGGAACCGGTAGGCATATTCGAGCTGATCGGTCCCCATGAGGAGAGCGGAGATCGGGTCCCCTTCGTCGACGCATTTCACCGAGGGCTGGCCCTGTTTCGTAACCGCCAGTGGGACGACGCGATCGCCGCGTTCGAAGACGCTCGCCGGTTGAATGATGGCGATCCGACCTCCGACCTGTACGTGAAGTGGTGCGCGGCGTTCAAAGAGCGGCCGCCGCCCGATGATTGGGACGGGGTGCACACCGCGGCGCAGAAGTGACCGATTCCGCGCCGCCCCCCGGAGCCCACAGCGCGGGTCTGGGTAGACATTTGCGGCCCAGTTTCGGATGACCCGCCGGTGACCTGGTTCAAGCGCATCGCGGCACCCGGGGTCCGCGGGGCCGAAAAGGCGTCCGTGCCGTCGGGGGTCTGGAAACTGTGCGATGGGTGTGGGGCATCTTCGTTGGCGAAGGATGTCGCGGCCGCGCTCGAGACCTGTCCCAGCTGCGGGCATCACTTCCGAATCTCCGCCCGCGCTCGCCTCCAGCACTTTCTCGACGACACGGAGATCGAGGAGCTGGGCGTCGACCTCGTCTCCAGCGACCCGCTCGGCTTCGTCGACACCAAGCCGTACCCGGCGCGGATCGCCGCCGCCCAGCGAAAGGTCCATGAACGCGACGCGTTCGTGCTCGTCCACGGCGCGCTCAAGGGCCGACCGGTCCTCGCGGGGGCGTTCGAGTTCGGGTTCCTCGGCGGCTCCATGGGCAGCGTGGTCGGCGAGAAGGTCACCTTGGCGTTCGAGCAGGGGTACGCGCGACGGGCTCCGGTCATCCTGTTCTCCGCCAGCGGCGGCGCTCGGATGCAGGAAGGCATCATCTCCCTCATGCAGATGGCCAAGACCTCGGCCGCCATCGCGCGGTTTCGGGAAGTTCGGCAGCCTTACGTCTCGGTGCTCACCGACCCCACCACGGGCGGGGTCGCGGCGAGCTTCGCGATGCTCGGCGACGTGATCCTGGCCGAGCCGGGGGCGCTGGTAGGCTTCGCGGGCCCTCGGGTCATCGAGCAGACCATTCGCCAGACCCTTCCCGAAGGGTTCCAGAGGTCGGAGTTCCTGCTCGAACACGGCGTGATCGACCAGATCGTGTCTCGGGGCGAGCTTCGCGATCGGATCGCGGTCCTGTGCGACCTTCTCGTGGGTGTGCCCGCGTGAGCGCACCAGCCATCCAAGACGGGCCCGGCGCTGCACCCCCGGGCGCCGACCCCGCCTATCGCGCGCTGGTCGAACGGCTGTTCAGCCTCTCCCGGGGGGGCATGAAACTGGGGCTCGACCCCATCGCGCGGCTCCTCACGGACATCGGCCATCCGGAGCGGGCGTTTCGCGCGGTCCACATCGCGGGTTCGAACGGAAAGGGCTCCACCGCCGCTTTCTTGGCCACCGCGCTGCGGGAGGCGGGGTGCCACGTGGGGATGTACACGTCGCCCCATCTGGTTTCGATGACCGAACGAGTCCAGTTCCTCCACGGGACCGAGAGCCGGCAGATCCCGCAGACGGAGATGGTTCGGGTCGTGGAACGGGTGGAGGCCGCGGCGCCGGGCTTCGACGGCTTAACGTTCTTTGAAGTGATCACCGCCGCTGCGCTTTTGGCGTTCGCCGATGAGGGCATCGACATCGCGGTGATCGAGGCAGGGCTCGGGGCTCGGCTCGATGCGACCCGGCTCGTGCACGCCGAGGTGGCGGTACTGACGGATCTGTCCCTCGAACACACCGCGATCCTCGGCGAAACCATCGAAGAGATCGCCCGCGAGGAGGGGGCGGTGGTCCGCCCGGGACGACCCTTGGTATGCGCAGACGGACCGGATGGTGCGATGCGGGAGGTCGACGCTCTCGCGCGGGAGGCACAGGCGTCGGTTCTGCGGCTCGGTCGAGACTTCACCGCCGAGCGACGCGCGGATGGCCGCTTTTCATTCACCCTGAGCGACCGAAGATTGCCGGCGATCCCGCTCGCCCTGCTCGGCCCTCATCAGGGTCGTAACGCCGCCCTCGCCGCGCAGGCCGCGGTCCTCGCCGAGCCATCGATCGACGACGGTTCCCTGATCGAAGGGCTGAGCACGGCGCGATGGCCGGGCCGGATGGAGGTCGTGCGGACCGCCGAAGGCCCCCCGATCCTCCTCGATGGCGCCCAGAACGCGCACGCCGCCCGCGCCCTGGCCGAGGCCCTGAGGCTCCACCGAACCCGGTTCTCGGGCCCGCTGCACTTCCTGTTCGGGGTCATGACGGACAAGGACGCGCGGGCCATGCTCCAGGCCCTCGCCCCCCTTGCCGCCTCGATCACCCTGACTCGGCCCAGCTCGGTGCGGGCTTGGGCCCCGCAGGATGTTGCGCGGTTGGTCCCTGGCGGTCCCCGGGTGCAGGTCGAGGTGGGGATCAACGCGGCGCTGGAAACCGCCCGCTCGGCGGCGGAGCGGGACCACGGATGGGTTGTGGTGTGCGGTTCGCTGTATCTGATCGGTGATGTACGGGCGTTGTTGAGATTGGGCTGACGCCATCGCCTTGTGGCTAATTTCAAGCGGATGCTAGCTTTCGGCATGCGGTTAACCATCGCGGCGGTCGTCCTCGCCCTGGCCGCGCCGAGGGTTGCGGTCGCTCAGGACGAACCCTCGCAGCTGACGAAGGTGTCCGTTCGGACCGCGGACGACGACATCGCGGTGATCGTCCGAGGCACGCAGGCGCCCAACTTCACATCCTTCACCCTCTCCGACCCGTTTCGCGTGGTGTTGGACTGGGCGGGCAGCCAGCTGTCCGGGGTGCAGCTCGAACAGCTGTTCGATCGCGGCCTGATCCGGCGCATCCGGATGCGCCAGTTCAGCTCCGAGGCCGAGGAGATCAGCCGGGTGATCGTCGAGCTGGTGCGCTCGACGACCTATCGGGTCGAGGCCGACGGCAACGCGGTCATCATGCACTTCACCCCGGTGGCGCTGCCGGCGCCGCCGCCGGCGCCGGCCGAGCCCCCGCCGTCCGAAGACCCCGACGCGGACCTGGAGCCGCTCGACGACCTGGAGCCCCTCGATCCCGAGCCTCTGGACCCCGAGCCCCTCGATGACCCGGAGCCCGTGGATCCCGAGCCTGTCGACCCTGCCCCCGCCGATCCGATACCTGAACCGGAGCCGGTCGACCCGGAGCCCTCCGACCCGGAGCCCATCGATCCGGAGCCCGTCGACCCCGAGCCCGTCGATCCTGAGCCCGTTGACGATCCGGAGGAGGATGCGTTGCTGGCCGCTCCCGAGGCGCCGCCCCCGGCCCCGGCGCCTCCTCCGCCTCCACCGCCGCCGCCGGAGCCCGAGCCGATCGACGACGATCTCGCGATCGATGATCCGGACCCGGAATCGCTGCTGGTGGAGGACGAGCCCGATCCGCCCCCAACGCCGGCGCGCCGGGCCCCGCCGCCCGTGCCTTCAACACGCGAGCCGGCGCCGCGTCGTGATCCGATGCCCATCAGCCGGTCCGCGCCCCGTCGCTTGCCCGACGAAGTCGTGCCCGGGGCCGGTCTACCGCCGGTCGCTCAGGCCCCCACGGAGCCCTCCACGGACCTGGATGGTCAGCTGGATCAGCCGAGGCTGCGGGATCCAGGCCGCCGGACCATGACCTATATCGGGTTCCGTCAGATGGCCGGGACGTCCCGAGTGTTCGTGCGCATCGACGGTCGCGCTGCGTACCGACAGCGCATGACCGGCGGGTCGACGTTTGTCGTGGAGCTCTTGGACACCACCGTCAACGTGCGCAACAACGAGCGGCCGCTGGATACGACGTACTTCGACAGTCCGATATCCCGCATTCAAGCCCGCCGTCGGCGGGGTCTGACCCGGATCGAGATCGAGCTGCGGGAGTCGGTGCCGTGGCGCATCAAACGTATCGGCACCACGATCGCGATCGACTTCACCCGCCCGTCCTGACCCTGCGCCCCGTTTCGTGTCTTGGCTCGGGGTGGCCTTAGCCGTACTCGTTACGACGCCGACGTCGACGTCGGCCACCGAGGCCCCCGCGCCCCCGTTGCGGCTGCGCGCCGACCGCATCACCGTCGAACCTGGACGGTGCGAGGCCCGAGGCGCGGTGGCGCTCGAGACGCCGGGGCTTCGGGTGAATGCGGCTCGGATCGAGGTCGACGGCTGCGGGATTCCCGATGGGGACATCCGGATTCTGGCGCAAGGCGTCACCATCACCCCCTGCAACTGCGGTCCCCGTCACCCCCCGAGCTGGACGATCACCGCGACCCGGGCCGCGCTCGACCCCCGGCGCGGCGTGGACCTCGTGTGGCCGGTGTTCCGGGTGCGGGGCGTGCCGGTGGCGACCGTCCCTCGTGGCTACTGGCCGGTCACCACGCGTAGAAGCGGTTTCCTGATACCGACCTTTCGCACCCACCCCGCGCTGGGCACGGAGCTCGGGGCGCCGATCTACTTCACCCTGGGGCGCTCGTGGGACCTGACCCTCACCCCCCAACTTCGCACCACGCGCGGCGCGGCGGGGGCCCTGGAGGTCCGTAACCATCCGACGGCGACCACGAAAGGGACCTTGCGCGCGAACCTCGCCTACGATCAGGGGGTGCCGGAGGCCGGAGGCGGCTGGCGGGGGGGGAAGGGGGGCCGCGCGCGCTACCGGGTGGCCGCCGACCAGGTCGCGCGATGGGGAGGCCAGTGGTCGATGGGTCTCGACCTGCTCGGCGATCCCGCGGGGTACGAGTGGGCCGACACCTTCGCCGCCCGCCAAGCGGAGTGGACGGTCAGCCGGCTGGTCTATTCGCGGTCGACGGATGGGATTCGGGTGTCCGGCGCTCTGCAGTGGATGCAAGATCTTCGGCCCGCCACCTATCGCGATGTCGAAAGACCGCTTCGCGCGTTGTCTCTGTGGACCGACGACCGCGCGGCGCGACAGCGGTACGCCGAGCTGCGGCTCGACGCGGCGCGCGTCGAGCTCGGGCAAGCGCGGCTGGGGGGGCTGCCGATCGCGTGGTGGGCCTCGATGCGCGCCTCGGGGCAGGGCTTCGGGGACCTCGCGGGGGACGCGGGCTCCTTCTTTCGGGCGGATGCGCGGCCCGCCGTGCACCAAGATGTTCTGTTGCCCCTCGGTTTGCGCCTGGCCAGCAACGTCAGTCTGCGGTTGACCACTTGGGTGAGCGACGACGTTCCCAGCGCGACCCGCTGGGCGCCGCGGTGGTCGGCTCAGCTGGCCCAAGAGCTCGCGCGTTCGTTCGGCGCCTGGGCGCACCGAATTCGCTCCGAGCTCGCCGTGGTGTACGTCCCCTTCGTCGGCGGGCGAACCCGTTCGCCGTTTGCCAACCTGGACGAGCTCGATGCGCTGGGCGCGGTGGCCCAGCTTCAGCTGCGCGTGCGGTCGAGCGTATCGTCGGGGGCGAGCCAGGCGTGGGTGGAGGCCGCGATCGGCCGCGATCTGGGGGCCGACGACCAGCCCGGTTTGGGCTTGGGCCCGCTGGTGCTGGCGGCCGGCGCGGTCGGCGGCCACGGGCCGTGGACGACGCGCTTGTCGGGGGCGGCGACCTTCGACGACGGCCACCGCTTCGCCTCGCTTCGGGCCCACGCCGAAGTCGCGTCTGGGGCCACCGCCGTCGGGGGGCAGCTCAACGTCGTGGGCGCGCGCCCTCCATCGGCGTGGTTCGTGGCGGCGGAGGAGCTGCTGCCGTCCGAGACGCTGCGCGCCCAGCGCGACGCGTACGGGACGGCGATCGCGTGGCGGGCCCAGACGGCGATCGAGGCCTGGCTTCGGCTTCGGCTGGGGCGGGCATGGTCGCTCGAGGGGCGCGCGACGGTGTCGGTGGCAGAGCGACGCCGGGACGTCGAGGCCGCCTATCCGGCCGCACGATTTCACTCGATTCTGCAGAGGGCTCGGCTGGGCGCCGCCTACACCTCGACCTGTGGGTGTTGGGCGGTGCGCGCCGGAGGATCGGTGGACCGAGACCTCGGCGGCCTCGGCCTACAGGTTGCATTGACCTTGGGGTCGGGGCTCAGACCTTGACCGGCACGCCGGCGTTAAAGTGAAGGTTGGTCTTCGGCGCGTGGGCCGTGGCCACATCGGGCGCGGTGGCCGCGTTGACGGTCGCGCCGGTGATGGCATTGGTACGCTCGATGTTCCGCCGAAGCTGGGCGGAGTGCATCTTGTCGGTCCGAAGGTCCTTGAGGAAAGCGCGCTGATCCCACTCGGCCTGGATGCGCTTTTGATTGTCGGTCACAAGGCTGAAGCCGTACTTCTCGCGGAACGACATGTTGTAGTTGTAGTCGCCGCCGCCGGTGAAGAAGTCGCCGATGCCGCCGAGGGCGTTGGTGAGGAGGTTGCCACCCCCGCTGCCGGCCCCGCCGGTTCCATTGGTCGCAGTGCTCATGACGTCTCCCTAAAGCTACTGAGGTTATCGACGGCGCCCGGCGGCGGTTGCGTGGATTTTGTGATGCTCGAGGGTCATCATTGAAGCGTCCGACGTAGGTGTCTAATATATTTGCGTTTTTATCATAAGCGGGATATGATAAGAGGATGCAGGATTCGGTTCGCGACTATCTGGCCCGCATTGGGTCCCAGGGCGGTCGCCGGAGCCGCCGGCAGCTCTCGAAAGAGCAGGCGCGCGATATGGTGCGGGTTCGAGAGGCGCGTCGGGCCTATCGGGACTTTCACACCGAATGCTTCTGGTCATTCGATCCCGAGTACAAGGTGACGGTTGCCGATGTCCCTTGGGTCATCGAACAGCTCAAAAAGTGCGGCGGGTGGCGGGCGTGGAGAAAGGCAGCCGAGCTGTGCCGCTAACGGCATTCCAGTCCAAGGTTGCTCTTTTGCTTTCCGCTCAGCGGAGCGAGGATAGCCACCTTGCGGGTGGTGCCGCCCTGAACATAGAGCCCAACAGCAAGAGATACAGCAACGACCTCGACTACTTCCACGACTCAGAGATGCGCGTTGCCACTGCGTTTGCTGCTGACCGTCAGACCCTGACGGATAACGGCTTCGTCATGGACATCGAGATGAACCAGCCTGGGTACATCAGAGCCATCGTCTTCGATGGAGATTCGCGCACGAAGATCGAGTGGGCCCATGACTCGGCTTGGCGATTCATGCCCGTCGTGCAGGATTCGCGCGTCGGATGGATGCTTCATCCGGTCGACCTGGCGGTCAATAAGCTGCTGGCTTTGGTGGGGCGTGACGAACCGCGCGACTTCTTGGACATCATCCAGATCACGGACGAGATCCTTTCTCTCGGCCCTTTGTGCTGGGCCGCGGCTGGTAAAGATCCTGGCTTCACACCTCCCTCGCTGCTCGAGCTTATGCGTCGTCGGGGCCGATATCGGGCCGAGGACTTTGCCCGTCTTCGACTGACTGAACCCGTTGATCTCGTGAAGCTCAAAGGGCGTTGGCTGAGCATGTTGGATGTGGCCGAAACGTTTATCGCGGCGAGGCCCGCTGACGAGATGGGTTGCCTCTACTGGTCAGCGGCCACGAAGCGATTCGTAGAGCCGCGGACCGATGAGGAGGTGACTCCCCATTTTGGTCGTCCGGGAGGCGTCCTTCCGCGGACGGTTGGGGACGTATGAAGCTCGGGCCGCTGCAGCCACTTACTCCGGCAGATAGCTGACGACTTGAAGTCGGAGAAGGAGCTCAGTCTTCAGGTTCTCTTCAAGGAACCGCCGGGCGCCCCGTGGCTGTCCCCGGCTTCGTTGTTCACTCTGAAGGTCGATGAGGAACGTGGTGTCTAGCGCGACGCGTTCCACGCGTCCTCCGGTGGCTCGTCATCGCGTTGGGCCTGCTCCAACCGCGAAAGCACCGACGCCGAAACAGGCGGGGCCGCGTCGAACGCAGCCAGCAACGCCGCACCGGTCGACGGCCTGTCCGTCCACCTTGCCCGTTTGATGACCTGAGAGAAAGACTCGGACGGACGAAGTCGGGCTCGCCGCAGAAGCTCGTAGGCCTCGAGGTCAACCGAGATGGTCTTCGTCGCCACTGCATGCATGTGTGCATGTACATGCGTCGCACCGCAAGGCGTTGACGCCGCCGAGACCTAATCGTAGGCTGACCGACTGACGGGTCAATCAGCAAACCGGGCGGACCGCGGATGAACGAGCCTTCGAGAAAAAGAACCACATCGACCGACGTCGCTGCGGACCGTCGAAAGCAGATCTTGAGGGCCGCGGTCGAGGTGTTCGCGGAGCGCGGGTTTCACCGAACTCGGGTCTCGGACATCGCGAAGCACGCCGGGGTCGCCTACGGCCTCATTTACCACTACTTCGACTCGAAGGACGACGTCTTGCACTGCGTCTTCGAGGACAACTGGGCGGTGTTCATGAAGGCGATCGAGGGCCTGCGCGACGACCCGGATCTGGGGGCCGCTGACAAGCTCAAGGCGATCAGTGCGCTATTCATCGATGCGTTGGAGGTCGCGCCGGCCACGATCCAGGTCATCATCCAAGAGGTCGCGCGCTCCGACCGCTTCGTTCAGACCGAGAAGATCAACGCCTTCAACGCGGCGTTCGCGGTGATCCGGACCATCGTCGAGGCCGGGCAAGACCGCGGGGAGCTGCGACCAACGATCGATGCGGAGGTCGCTGCGTATGCGTTCTTTGGCGCCCTGGAGACCATCTGCACCGGCCTGATGTTAAACGCGGTCCCTTTGCGCGACCATCGACATGCGGAGCGCGTCAAGGAGACGGTGAATCAGATCATGCTGACCGGATTGTGCGCTTCGACGAAAGGCCCCTGACATGAGCTCGGACTACGAGACGATACTGTACGCGGAGGACGAGCGCGTCGTTCGCATCACCCTCAATCGACCGGACAAGCGGAACTCGCTGACCCCCCAAATGTTGGATGAGCTCAATGATGCCTTCGAACGCGCCGACCGCGTGTCCGACGCGTCGGTCGTGGTGTTGCGGGGCGCGGGCGACAAGGCGTTCTGTGCCGGGGCAGACCTCGGGGGCATGGGCGCGGGGGACCAAAGCTTCCTCGAGATCCACGAGTCACGAGGCCGGTTTCCGGCGCTATTCATGCGAATGTTACGTCTGTCGAAGCCGATCTTGTGCGCCGTCAATGGACATTGCGTTGCCGGCGGACTGGGGCTCATGCTCGCCTGCGACCTGGCCATCGCCAAGGCCGGCGCCAAGATGGGCACCCCGGAGATCGCGCGCGGCCTGTTCCCGTTCATGATCTCCACGATGATCGTCCGCACCATCGGTCGTCGACGGGCCGCGGAGATGATGTATCTCGGGGACTTGTTCTCCACCGAGGCGGCGGAGGCGCTGGGGCTGGTCAATAAGACGGTGTCCGCCGAGTCGTTCGACGAGGAGGTCGAGGCGTGGACCAAGAAGCTGGCCGGCTTCTCCCCCGCCGTCCTTCGTCTGGGCAAGCAAGCGCTCTTTCACTCCGAAGGCATGCCCCTCGAGGGCGCGCTCGCCCACCTTCAGGGCAACATCACTTTAAACTCGATGCTCGAAGATGCGGCCGAAGGTATCGCCGCCTTTTTCGAGAAGCGCGAGCCGATCTTCAAAGGGCGATGAGCGCTTCCGCCGGCGAGCGCTACGCCGCAAAGAACGCGGTGAGGCGGTGCAGCATCTGAAGCACCGACAGCCACGAAACGACCTCCACCACCCCCGCCGCCGGCACTTCGGCCGCGCGAAGCTCGGCGACGACCTCGGGGGTGATCTCCGCCGGGCTCGGAGACGCCGCGCGGGCCAGAGCGAGAACGGCTCGGCCCTGGGTATCGAGCTCGGCCACCGTCGCCGTGGGGTCGGTGGCCATCCGGCGGGCGGCGTCGACATGGGCGGAGGGGATATCGTGGTGGGCGGCCACAGCGGCGATGTCTTCGGCGAGGGCTTCGTCCCGGATGATGGCGCTGAAGATCGCGCCGGCGAGAATCTTGGGCGCCAGCCCGACCACCGTGGTTTCGGGAGTGAGGTTCTCGCGGATCATTGCCGCCACCGCGCGGATGACCCGCCGGGTGTGGATCCGGGACAAGACCGGAAAGTCGTGGCCGGTGATCTCTTTGAGGTACTCGCCGACCTCCGGCCACCGGTTCGGCACCCCACGCTGCCACTTGCTGTCTAGGTATTTGGCTTTCGGGAGCTGAGGAATGATCCGAACCTTCGTCCAAAGAGAGTCGGCCATCGGAGGCGGGGTCGACACAAGCGCGTCCGGCAGCTCTCCGTCGGCCTTGGCCGGGCTCCAGTCTTCGCCCATCATGGACTGGGTTTCGGCCACGGTCGTCGCTTCGAGCTCGACCCCGATGGCATCCATGAACTTGTTCAAGAAGCCCATCATGACCGCGCCGAAGACCACCCATTCCGCGGCTTCGGGGTCGAACTCCGCCTGCAGGGCCATGCGCTCGTCGTCGGTGAGTTCGCAGGGGATTCGGCCTAACGAGCGGGCCACGGCGATCACCGCTTTGTCGCGATCGGTGAAGGGCCGCCCGGGCTTGAGGGCCTGCTCGACGGTTTCGAGGATCGCGCCCCGGCGAAGCGCATAGGAACACGTATGGGCCGAGCAGTATGGACACTCGGCGGCCCGGCTCGCCACGTACATGCCCAGTCCGACGTCCGCCTTGGGTGCCGAACCGACGCCGAAGATGGCGTTCGGTAGGTCGAGGAAGTTCGGCACCATGATGTTGTAGGTGCGAAATGCCGGCGGCCAGATCTCGAGGTACGTATCGCAGGTCGGAACCACGCCAATGAGAACCCGAACCAACTCCAGCACCGGGTGATAGCGCTCATGCAGCGTGGCCATCGAGACCTGTTCGGCCTTCAGGAGAGGGACCAGGGTGTCGTCGGGCTCGCGGGTGCGTCGAGGCCCCGCCCCTGCCGAAGCGGCGGTATGCTCGAACCCCTGTCCAGTCTGCAGCTGCATGGTGGTCGTTTTTTCCCACTCGCGATGCCGCAGACTCAACTGCGTAGATCACCGCAGGTGAGCATTCTCCACATGTATTCGTAATGCTGAGGGTGCCTACATTCGCACATTAGACCTATTCGTTGACGGATTAGCCAAGTCAACGTCCGGTAGATGATGAGGCCCGGCGCAGGGCCGCGACCCGTGAACTTGGACGCGGCGGATTCGATTCTCGGTGTCCTGGAAGATGAAGCGAGGATCGCGCAACGCATCCCTGCCGGCGACGTTCCCATTTCTTGTCGAAGGCCCGGGCGACGGATGAGTGGATTGTGCGAAGGGCGGCAGCCCGGAACCGTCAGCGATGACAAGTCGAACGCCCCGAGGTACGGGACGCCCATGGGGCTGTTCGATGTGCATGCGCATCTGACCGACGAGCGGCTGGCGGCCGACGAGGTTGGGGTGATCGCGCGGGCTCGCGAGGCGGGCGTCACCACGATCATCGCGAACGGGCTCAATCCCGCCGATAACCGGGCCGTGGCCGAGCTCGCGGCGAGAGTGCCCGAAGTCAAGCCAGCCTTCGGTCTGTACCCCGTCGACGCCGTCCTACCCGAGATGCGGGCGGCCGGCGTGCCGTACGATCATCGCGGCGAAGCCGTCGACGCGGACGAGGCCATCGCGTGGCTGGGCGAACATCTCAAAGACAGCTTCGCGTTGGGCGAGGTGGGCCTCGACCGATACTGGGTGCCCGAGTCGCTGTGGGCCCTTCAGGAAGACCGTTTCCGCCGCCTCGTGCGCCTGGCGATGGACCACGACAAGGCGATCATCATGCACTCGCGCAAAGCCGAGCGGCGAGCGTTCGAGATCCTGAAGGAGGAAGGGGCGACCCGAGTCGACTGGCACTGCTTCGGCAGTAAGGTGAAGCTCGCCGCGCAGATCGCGGGACACGGCCACTGGCTGTCGATTCCCGCCAACGCGGCCCGCGTAGAGAGTTTTCAACGGATGATCGAGGTCCTACCCCGCGAACGGATCCTCCTGGAAACGGACTGCCCCTACCTGTCGCCGGACCGGGGCACGATCAACGAACCCGCCAACGTCGCCAAGACCGTGGCGCTGATGGCCGATAGATGGGGCGTCGATGAGTCGGCGGTCATCGAGCAGCTGGAGACGAACTTCGAGGCGCTGTTCGGCGAGCGCCCGTGACCGCCAAACCCCCGAACGCGGACCAGCTCAGTCGCTGTCGGTGGGCAGGTCGGTGCTGGTGAAGATCTCGTGGATCACGAGCTCGTTGGGCCCGGCAAACAAGTCCGCGGGCGGGCGGTCGCGGTGGGCCTCACGAAAAGACTCGGACTTGGTCCAGGCGACGAAGTCGTCCATCGATCGCCACCACGTTTTGACCTCGTAATAGCCCTGCTTGTCGGGATCCGGGACCCAGGTCCCGGCGTCTCGGTCGAGCTTCATGGGCCGAGGTCGATGGACCTCGTTGCGGATGAAGCCCGGCGATTGGTCGACCAGATGTGCACGCTTTCGAAATCGGTCTTCGAAGTCGATCTCTCGACCTTGGGCAATCGGTATCCGGTTGGTTACGACGATCATGGACTCCGCTTATAGCGCATCCTGCAGACGGCGAGGTCTCCAACTTAGAAGTCCACGATGGGGAGGCCGGCGCGGGTCTTGTCCTTCTGTTTGTTCCAGGTGTTCTCGAGCCGCAGTACCCCGCGGGGGCACATGTGCGCGCACATGCCGCAGCCGACGCAAGAGGCGCGGGTGAAAGACTGATTGCTCTGGGCATAGCTGCGGACATCGATGCCCATTTCGCAGTAGGTGGAGCAGTTGCCGCAGGAGATGCACATGTCCGGTTTGACGGTGATGCGGTATCGTCCGATCTTCTGCATCAGGCCCAGCATGGCGGCCATGGGACAGAAGTTTCGACACCATACTCGGGGGCCGAACAACGGGTACAGACCCACGCCGACCACGCCGGCGAGAATGGCGCTGACCACGAACGCGTACCAGCCGCGAAACTCGAACGCGACCGCGTGAAAGGCGGGATAGTCCTTGCCGATCGCGAAGTCGAACGCCACCAATCCCGTCGACACCACGGCGAGGATCATCACCGTGTGCACGGTGACCTGTTCGAATCGCCACGAAGGCGTCGACTTGCTCGTCAGGTGGCGCCACGGGTCGCCGAACGTGTTGGACAGGCCGCCGCAGCCGCAGATCCACGAGCAGTACCACCGCTTGCCGAGGGTGATGGCGAGGATGGGCATCAGCAGCAGCGACGCCACCGCGCTGTACATGATGATGTAGAACGGGTACTGGGCGATGGTCTCCGGGTACAGGTACTCGATCTTCAGCGGCCAGATATAGCTGAAGTAGAAGTCTTTTTGCCCCATCAAGTGCATGAAGAACGGAAGCGAAAAACCGAACATCACCTGAACGCCGATGTTGGTGGCGATGCGGAGCTGGTTGTAGCGGCTGTTTCCGTGGCGTCGCAGATAGTAGATGCCGCCGCCGATCATCGCCACGCAGTACAGAAATCCGTACAGATACCACCGGTTGCTGAGGCCGGCGGACTCCGCGATCTGGGTGAACCACCGGATGCCGAACCGGCCCGCGAACCAGTCTTCGAAGTACATCAGCAAGTAGAAAGCGATGAGCAGCAGGGCGAAGACGATGCCCAGCGTCCCTCGGGTGCGCCACCCCTCGCGAAAGGTCGACAGAAGTCCGTTTTGTCCTTGCAGATACATTGAATCGTCTCTCGTTCAGACCACGGGGGCCGGGTTGACCTGGCGGGCCAGGCTGAAGGCGGGGCCCGAAAGCGGGGCGCGAGCGGCGTCCGCGGGGATCTTCAAGCGGGGTACGAACTCGGTGTCGAACGTCGCGTCATTGAGGTGCTTGATGACGTAGTCGAGCGGCCGGTGTTCGCGAACGAAGTCGAGCAGGATTTCATGGTCCCATCGGCGCCCGAGCAGGTTGAAGCCGGCTACCCGGTCGCCGCTCATGATGATCCGGGTGGTGCTGCGGACCGAGCCTTTCTCTTCAAAATACCAGTTTTGTTCGTCTTCGATGTTCATGTTGACGTAGCCGACGGTCGTCCATTCGATATCCATCAGCTTGGCGGAGTTGTACCAAAGCCCGCGCTCGTAGCTCGTGGCGTCGCCCAGCATTCGCCGGCCCGCGATCCGGCCTTGGTCGCGCGAGGTGTACCACAGCTGCTCGGGCCGCTGTGTGCCGTCGAACCACTTGACCGCGGCGCAGTCGCCGGCCGCGAACACCCCCGGAACATTGGTCTCGAGGCCCTCGTCGACGATGATCGCGCCTCCGCGCTCCTGAAGCGCGACCGCGCCGGCCCGAAGCCAGTCGGTATTTGGCATCACCCCGATCGCGATGATGTTCAGGTCGCAAGGATACTCGCCCTGGTCGGTCTTGACCGACGACAGTACGCCGTCCTGTCCGTTGAGCGTTTCGACGTTCTCCTGCAGGTGGACCTGAACGCCGTGCTCGGACATCCGGTCACTGATCCACACCGCCTCGTTGGCGTCGAGCGCGATGGGCCAGAACCAGTCTTCTCGGATGAAGAAGCGAGGCTTCAACTTGGCCGCGACCATCACCTCCACCGCTTCGATGCCGATGAGACCGCCGCCGATCACCGCCGGGTTCGCCGGCGGTCCGTTTCGTTTGTCCCGGGTTCGGGGTCGAAAGCGATACGGGGAGTCGTCGGTGGTGGCGGCCAGATGGGCTTCAGGGTTGGGCGGCCGTCCGCTGCCCGGGCGACCGTGGACCTCGTGCTCGAACCACTCGAGGTCCTGCATGGTGACGAAGTGGCCAACCCCATCGAGATCCGAGCCTGGCCACGGCCCCGGTCGAGGGCGGGAACCGCATGCGATGAGCAGCCGATCGAACGGCACGTCGGCCAGGCCACCGGCGAGCTTCACCGTTCGGGCCTCGGCGTCGATTCCGATCGCGCGCGCCCGCACCCGTTGAAAGCCCATGCGCTGGTACAGGTCGCGCTCGTGGGGCTCGATGCACTGGTGACTCAGCTGGCCGGTGAACACCCACATCAGCGCGGTGCGAGAGAAGAAGTGATCCGATTCTTCGCTGATGATCGTGATCGACCACTCTGGCTCACGGTTGCGGACCGTCAAGGCCGCTTCGATCCCGGCCACGCCGTTGCCGATGATGACGACTCTCATGTGCGTATCCCTGACCTAGTGCCGAAAGAACGGCAAGGCCGGGCGCTGGTTCTTTAGTCGAGAATCCGCAAGGGAAACTGCGACTTCATTCAAATGACGATCTGCATGACGGGCGATCGAGAGACAGCCGCGGCGTTGGGTCGGTCGACTTCGTGAATGGATGGTCTCAAACCTGACGCCCGGGGGCCGATGTCATGACTGAATGCTCCGTCCCGACCCCAGATCGGGGCTGAAAGGTGCGTAGTGACGACGGATTCTCTCCCGACTGACTATATTGCGTCCTACGACCCCGGCCGATCGTCGATCGCCCCTCGGACCGCGGTTCGTCGGCCGTCGTATCTCGAGCGAGCGGTGCAATCGATGCCCGTCGCGCTGTTGCTGTTCGATGAACGCGACGAGGTCGTCCACGCCAACGCGGAGGCGGAGCGGGTGTTTCGAGGTGCGCCGGTGGGCATGAGCATGGAGGAAGTGGTCACGGAACCGCTACCGTCGCTGGACGGTATCGACCGGGCCGAAGTGTCTCTCTGTTGCCTCGACGGACAGACCACGGCCGCGGTGCTTTCTCGGAGCTGGTTTGGTGAGCCTCGACGCCAAGTCTGGGTCGCGCTCGAGATCACCGAGCGCCGACATCTCGAGGCCCAACTGCGGCACGCCCAGAAGCTACAGGCGATCGGGACGCTGTCGGCAGGCCTGTGCCACGAACTGAACACCCCGGTCTATTATATCCTCGATAACTTGGGGTTCATCGAAGAAGCCTGCACGGAAGCGTTTTCTCTTTTGGAGGTCGCTCGAGACCTGCTCGCGGAGAAGAACACCAAGGAGGCGGGGCGGCGATTCGCCGACCGGTGCACGGAGGTGGACCTGTCGTTGTTCGCGGCCGAGGTTCCGCAAGCGCTATCGAGTTTGCGCATCGGGGCCGAGCGGGTGGCGACCATCGTCCGGGCGATGAAGTCTTTTTCTCATCCTCAGCACGCGAAGATGACCTTCTTCGACGTGAACGAGGGGGTCCGCAACGTCGCGGTCATCGCCAGTAGCGAGTACAAATACGTTGCCGACCTCCGTCTCGACCTCGGTCCTGTGCCTCGGGTAAAGTGTCGAGGCGATGACCTAAACACGGTGATCCTCAATCTGATCGTCAATGCTGCCCACGCGATCCGGGGTGCCGGGCGAGACAAAGGAGTCATCAGAGTCGAGACCAGTGACGGCGACGACTACGTCGAGATCGTCGTCGCGGACAATGGGACCGGAATCTCGGACGACGTTCGAGATCGGATCTTCGAACCCTTCTTCACTACGAAGCCCGCGGGCGTCGGCACGGGACAGGGCTTGGCCATGGCTCGCGATATCATGGCCGCCCACGGCGGAAGCATTCATCTACATACGGATCTCGGGCGAGGTTCGACGTTTACGCTACGGCTTCCGAAGAGTCCTCGCCGGGGGGGAGCTACGTGAACATTCAGTCACCGACCGTTCTTGTCGTCGACGACGACGAGATCTTGCTCGGCACCCTGAAGCGGGTGCTGCGCAAGGAACCTTTCGACCTGCTGGTGGCGAGGTCCGGCGAACAGGCGTTGGAGCTGCTCGAAACCAACGGGGTCGCGGTCGCGGTATGCGACGAGCGCATGCCCACCCGTCAGGGAAGGCCTTTGCTTCAGCACCTCGCGGCCGGTCACCCCGATACTATCCGGATCTCTTTGACGGCCGCGGCCGGTGGCCAGCCTCCGTCTGGAGGGCAGGTGTATCGGACCGTCGCCAAGCCGGTAGAAGCGATTCGGCTGGCGGAAACGATCAAGGAAGGCATCGCGTTTCGGCACCAGCTGATGGCCCGCGAGCTGTGGGATGCGGGTTCCAACCTGCCGAACGAGCGCGCCCTGCTCGAGTACATGGACGGTGTGCTTTCGGTGCAGCCGAACCCGTCGCAGCACGTCCTGTTCTTGTTCGGAATCGATCGCCTTCGAGACTTCGAAGCGTTCATGCATCCGAGCGCCCAAGACAGCGTCTTTCGGTCCATCGGAGAGCGGCTGCTGGAAGAGTCGGACGGCACCATCGATCTCATTCCCAGCGACGTGAGCATCGACTTCTTCAATCCCGATGCCTACGAGCGTCTCAAACGCCGCAGCGTGTTCGTCGCCCGCCCGGGGTTCAACGAGTTCGCCGTGGTCTTCGAGCCGGCCGGGGCATGCGAGCCGGCCAAGGTCGCCGCGGCGCTCCTGCGCGCGTTGGAGGGGGCGTTCAACGTCGAAGGGCAGGCGGTATTTCTAGGGGGGCGGTGCGGGGTCGTGTCCGACGTTGCGGCCCACGACAACGCGTACGGGGCCCTCGTTTGTGCTCGGGCGGCGTTGACCAAAGCGCGTTCCCGTACCTCTCGCAACCGGATCGAGGTCTCCAACGAAGTGGGGCGGGGAGGCGAAGCGGTCCTCCGCGGCAACATCGAATCCGACTTCCAGGAGGCCGTGGAGAGCGGCCTGCTCGACGTGTACTTTCAGCCGCTCGTGAATGCCGTCGACGGCGGGGTCATCGGCGCCGAAGCGCTGCTTCGCTGGCACCATCCCCACCAGGGGTGGATGAACCCCCGGCAGATCCTGGACATCGCGGACCAGCGCGGACTGATGCATCGGCTGACCATGCAGGTCTTGGGGACGGCCTGTCGTCAACAGGTCACCTGGCGCGACCGCGGTCGCTCCCTATTGATGTCGGTCAACGTCGCTTGCTCCGAATGCGATCACTCGAAGTTCGTGCCCCACGTCCTTCGCGCCGTCGAACGGGCGCAAATGTCTCCCGCGTCGCTGCAGCTGGAGGTCAGCGAGCAGCTTCTGCTGCAGGACCCCGACCGTCGATTGGCCGCGCTCAATCAGCTGCGGTCGATGGGTATT
The DNA here is from genome assembly GCA_028289325.1 of Myxococcota bacterium. GTDB lineage: Bacteria > Myxococcota > Kuafuiibacteriia > Kuafuiibacteriales > Kuafuiibacteriaceae > JANQQN01. The sequence goes on from JANQQN010000052.1 coordinate 28,937, forward strand.
CGCCTCGCGCTGGACGACTTTGGCATTGGGCTGTCTTCGCTGAGCTTTCTGCAGCAGCTGCGTCCCGACGTGCTCAAGCTCGACCGAGAGTTCGTTCGCCGCGCGCGCCGAGATCCCGAGACTGCGAGCGTCCTGGAGGCCGTGGTGCAGATGGCGGGCGGGCTGGGGGTCGAGGTCGTGGGCGAGGGCGTGGAGTCGGTCGACGACATGAACTATCTCGCCGACCTCGGGGTGTCCGCCCTGCAGGGATATCTGTTCGGGCGCGCCACTCGGGCCACCAGCCTCGAGCCGTTGTTGTTCGACACCGGCGACTCGTCTGATGGCGACGATCAAGCCGCAGTTTGCGCCGCGGCGCGGTCGCACCATCGAGGCAGCGATTCGGTGAGCGACGCGGACAGCGCGAACAGGTCCTCCAGTCGGTCCAGCACGTAATAACGGGGCTGCAGCACGTCGATTCGATAGTCGGTGGCGCAGATCTCGACGGGGTCGAACGGGCGCCGATCGACGTCACTGGCCTCCAGACAGTACACGGTCTCTTCCGCCGACGAGGTGATGCCGGCCCCGTAGATGCGCAGGCCATCCCGGGTCCGAGTCAGGCCGAACTCTACTGTGAACCAGAACAGCCGGTACAGCGGGGCGAAGTAGTCTCGGCCCAGCTGCTGAGCGGCGAGGCCGAACTGTTGGACGGCATCGGCGTATCGCTGGTTCGTGAGCAACGCGCAGTGACCGTAGACCTCGTGAAAGATATCGGGCTCCTTGAGGTAGTCGAGCTCTTCGCGCTTGCGAACGAACGTCGCGACCGGGAACCGCCGCGACGCGAGCAGATCGAAGAACGCTTCTTCGGAGATCATCGCCGGGACCGCCTCCACTCCGAAGTCGGCCTCGGCGCGCAATCGAGCTTCGACCTCCCGCACCTGAGGCACGCGGTGACGCGGCAACGCGAGTCGCGCCAGGCCGTCGATCACTTCCGGGATGGCGCGCCCGCGAAGCCGTGCGTCCTGGCGCTCGATCAGGTCGCGCCACACCGCGTCTTCTTCGGCCGTATACAAAAATCGGCCCTCGTCGTTGGCGACCTTGGACTCGTATGCGCTCTCGAAACCCATGCAGACACGATACTGACCACCGCGAGGTATTTCTTACTCAATTTATCAGGAAAAACGCCTAAATCGAGCAATGATCGTGTGCTATTCAGTCTAAATGGAAACGAATCGTGTGGAGCTGGACGACGTCGATCGACAGATCCTTGCTGCGCTGCAGGAAGACGCCGGGCGGCCGGCGGCGGAGATCGCACGGGCGGTGGGATTGTCAGCGTCGCCCTGTTGGCGGCGGATCAAGCGACTGGAGGAGGAAGGCATCATCGCGCGCCGCGTCGCGGTTCTGGATCCCCGCAAGCTGGGACTGGACCTCATCGCGTTCGCCCACGTGAGCTTGGCGAGCCACGAGCGCGAGGACATTCGACGATTCCACGACCGGATGCAGGTCTCACCGGAGGTGGTGTCCTGTCACGCGGTGACCGGCAACGTGGACTTCATTCTTAAGGTCGTGGTGAAGGACATCCGCGCCTACGATGACTTTCTCACCCGCCGCCTGCTCGACACGGCCCTTATCCGATCCGTCAACACGACGTTCGCCCTTCGACCGGTCAAGGAAACCACCGCACTCCCCGTGTGAGACCCACGGTGGCAGACCCGACCTTCGCAACCGCACGGCTGCGGACACTTGAGACGTTCACGACGATGTGTGTTGCAGTTCAGTGAGGATGCGCACTTACGAATATGACCGCCCTTCCTCCGAACGAGAACAGTCTGACCGCCACGCTGATCACTGAGGACGGGGAAGTCATGCCCATCGTCGTATACGTCAACGAGACGGGGGATGCGGTTGCGTTTCCGGTGATCGAAGACGCGCCCGAGAGCGACGATGCGGGGCCTCCGGCGCCGTCGCGCCCTCGTAAGGGGTTGCCTCCGCCGATCAAACGCAAGCGCCGCCCTGAGCAGGCGCATCATCGCGAATCGAAGCGTCGCCCTGTATTCCGAGGGGTGTTCCGGGTGGAGGACCAGGCGCCTGGGCGCCCGTCGCGTTCCTGAGATGGTTCAACCGCGGGGCGGCGTCAGGCGACCGTGGTTGCACCCCCTGATCGCCGGACGTACACCGGCGCGCCTCTCTCGACGGATAATCCTTCCGATGCGTTCGACTCCGCCATCGCCACTTCGAGCACCCCGTAGGAGTTGATCAGGGCCAGGTACTCGCCGGGCTTCATATCGGCGTAGGTGCGGCGAAACGGAATGTCGTGGCGACCGATGGAGACCGCGGCGTCGGGCCACGATTCGATCAACGACGCGTCGATGTTGGTGATGAGGTTGCCGAAGTTGTCGACGGTGATGACGAGGCCTTTGACCCGGTCTTCGCTGACCTCGGGCTCGTCGATCCAGGACGGAATTAGCTCACCCGCCGGCGGCCCCAGGGCCTCGAGCTTCAAGCGGCCCGCGGCCAGCTCGGCGGCAACGGGGGCGAACACATCACGGCCATGGAAGGTCGCGCTGATCGTGACGATGCCCCACTCGGGGGTTCGTTCGAGATCGAGATGGCGGACGACGGCCGCCGGCCGACGGCTGAGCATCGGGGTCAGCAACCCGTTGTCGGGGGCCAAGAAGATGTGGCCGTCGACCTGGGCGGCCACGATGTCGCGACCGGTGCCCACCCCGGGGTCGACCACGGCCAGGTGAACGGTGCCGGGCGGAAAGTGGTGGTAGCACCGCTCGAGCCAGAATCCGGCTTCGGCCGGCCAGTGCTCGAGGACGTTGTGGGTCAGGTCGACGATGGTCACGCTCCGGTGCCGGGTTAGCATCACGCCCTTCATCGAAGCCACGAACGGGCCTTGATGCCCGATATCCGTGGTCAAGGTGATGATGCCGCAGGGTACAAACGGAGCGCTCATGTTCAGTCTCGGGTCGATACGCGGGCGGTGGTCGTCGGCGCCGACAACGGAACGATGAGTCGGTTGCGCCCCGCCTGCAAGATCGCCTGAGCATTATCGCGAAACGCCGCAAACTCGCGGGCTGGGATTCGCTTCAGAGGCATCAGTCGCTGCCGGTCGAGACGGGCACGTTTGGCCTCGTCGTCCCAGACGAACGACTGTTCGATGCGCCCGAAGCTCGCGGAACGTCGAAAGTTCCGGGGGGCTTCGATCGGCCGGGCGACGTTGGCCGGAAAATCGACGATGACCGTCGACCGTTCGTACGTCGGCGAGATCAACAGCGGCGTCTCGCGGCGCGGAAGTCGAAGATAGGTTGCCAGGCCGGGCTGACCCAAAGCTTCGCCGATCAGGGGCGTGGAGAAGAAGCGCTCGGCCACGAGGTGGTTTCGATCCGTCGCCATGAACCCGGGGATGGCCACCGACGCGGTGAGCACCAGCGGCGCGAGGGGCGTGCGCCGGTCGGCGATGGCGAGGGTCTGTAGCTGCGCACTGGGCATGATCGACGCCAGCCACCGCTGGAGCTGACGTTCCTGCTCGTCCGGGCGCGCCGTGGCCAACAGGCGGGCCAGGTCGACGCCGGTGGTGCCGGGAACCTCGAGGCGGAGCGTCCCCGCTGCGTCCCCCGACGCGGTCACCTTCAGCGAGAGCCGGCTCTCGATGGGCCAGCTGGCGATGTCTCGGGGCAAGATCGGTCGGACGACGGGGCGGCCGTCCGTCGACCGGGCGAGATAGTGACCCTCTTGGTACCAGGGGGACAGACGGCCCAGCCACGGGCTTTGCCGG
>JANQQN010000070.1 GCA_028289325.1 Myxococcota bacterium
GCCTACCGCCCGCAGCGCCCACAGAACCGCCCGCGCTGCCCCCCCCGCGCCGAGGAGCTGAACCTTGGCCAAGGCCCGGGAAGGCATCGCCTCGAACAGCCGGACCAGCGCCGGGCCATCGGTGTTGTCGCCGTGGATCGCGCCCTGGTCGGTGAACGTCAGCGTGTTGATCGCCCCGATGGCGGCCGCGGTGGCGGTGGTCTTTGCGCACAGCTCGGCCGCGACCTGCTTGTACGGGATCGTGACGTTGGCCCCGCCGGCGCCGAGGGTGCCGAGGGCGGTCACCGCTCGCCGAAAGTGTCCGGCATCCCGACACACCACCGGTACGTAGGCGAGGTCGAGGTCGCATGCGGCGCCGGCCGCGGTATGCAGCCGCGGCGACAACGAGCCTTCCACCCGGTCCCCCAGCACCGCGAACAGGCGCTTCACGAGCGGGCCGCCAGCGAATCGCGCGCCGCTTCGACGTCACGGCCGAGCTGGGCCCGTAGGGCATCGATCCCCGAAAACTTCTGCTCGTTGCGAAGGCGCTCGACGAGCGAGACCCGCAGCCGCCGGCCGTACAGGTCACCCTGGTAGTCGAGCAGAAACGTCTCGGCGGAGACCGTCCGACCGTCGAAGGTCGGGCGATGACCAATGTTGGTCACGCCGTCGTAAACCGCCTCCGGTTCCCCGTCTGGCTCGAGGATCGCGACGCGGCTCGAGTAGACCCCATAGGCGGGGACCAATGTGGCGTCGAGATCGAGGTTGGCGGTGGGAAAGCCGAGCGTGCGACCCCGCTGATCGCCGGGCACCACCGTCCCCGTGAGGACAGGATCCCGACCCAGAAGCCGGCGGGCGTCGTTCAGGTTGCCGTCCTCGATGTACGTGCGGATCGCTGTCGACGACGCCACCTCGCCTTCCGCCGCCACCGCCTCTACCACCTCGACGTCGAAGCCGAAGCGCTCACCGGCGGTCCGAAGATGGTTGGGATCGCCCCCGCGCCCTCGCCCGTACGCAAAGTTGAACCCGACGACGACATGGCGCGGATGCAGTCGATCCACCAGGTATTCGGCGATGAACTCATCGGCGGTGACCCGGGAGAACGCCGCGTCGAAGGGCTCGACCAGGATGAAGTCCAGGCCGTATCGGCCCATGGTAAAGGCGCGTTCCTCGATGCCCATCAACGTCGGCGGGGACCGGTCAGGCGCGATGACCGAGGCGGGGTGAGGATGGAACGTGTACCCCACCGCCGGCACCCCGCGCTCGCGGGCCGCATCCACCGCTTTCGTGATCAAGACCTGATGCCCTCGATGAACGCCGTCGAACGACCCGAGCGTCACCACGGACGCGGCGAGCGGCTCGGTCAAGCTTCGCGCTCCGGGAATCACCGCGACCATCGCCGGGGACGCTAGCAGTCCGAAGGGGCGCGGTCACCGCTTTTGCCAGGCGCGACATCCACGCTATGGCTGCTTCGTGTCCATCCTCGGGCTGGCCATCGCGCTGGTCGGGGCGAATCCCGATTGGCCGCTCTCCGACCCTGGGCTGCCCCCGGCCACCCTCGCCACCCCCGCCCGCTGGCCCGACGATCCGGGCTACCCGCCGGGCCCGGAGTGTCGCGGCCAGTGGGGCCTGTTCAGCTTCACGCCCGCGTGTGCCGCGGCCGTCGCCGAGCCCGAGACCGGCCTCGGGGCCCGGGTCGATCGGGCGTGGTTATGGACCATCGGCCGGCCGGAGGTGGTCATCGCCACCCTCGACGACGGCCCCCGGCCCGGAGACCGCGATCTGATCACCCAGTGGCGCCTCAACCGAGGCGAGCTCGCGCCCCCGATGGGCGCCGCCGACCACGACGTGAATCAGGACGGGTCGTTCGACGTGCTGGACTACACCGCGGCGACGGGAACCGAGACCCCCACCGTCGAGCGAATCCGGGATCCCGAGCTGCTCGGTCGCGCCGACCGGGGCGATACCAACGCCAATGGGGTCCTCGACCCGCAAGACATCTTGCGGATCTATGCCAACGGCGAAGACGACGACGGCAACGGGTTCGTCGACGACGTCTGCGGCTGGGACTTCGTCGACGACGACCCCGACCCGTTTTCTGACCGCCCCCCGGGCGTCGGCCCCGTTCACTGGGCGATCGCCCGCGCCAACGATGGGATCGGGATGGCCGGCGCGTGTCCCGGCTGTCGAGGCCTGCCGCTGCGGGTCAGTGAAAACGACGTCAGCGACGCGGCGGCCCTGGCCCTCGCGGTGCTGTACGCCGGCGACCGCGGGGCCCGGGTCGCATTGGTCTCCGCCTCGGCGTGGGGTGTCCGCCCCGAGCTCCACGCGGCGGTCGAGGCCGCGGACGGAACGCTGGTCGTCGTCGGGCGCGGGCGCCGGCCGGGCCGTACGGTACCGGTGGTCTGGCCCTCGGACCGGGTCCTCGAAGTGGGCAGCGTCGGCCCCGACAACCTGGATTTTGCCCGCGCCCGCCGCTTCGACGCCGCCGATCCGTGCTCCGGCGTCGCAGCGGCGGTGACCGCCCCCGGACTCTGCGACGATGCCGGGTTGGGGATCGCGGCGGGGACCGCGGGTCTGGTGTGGACGGCGGCGGCGGGGATCCCGGAGCGGAGCATCGCGCCGTGGCCGACCCCGCCCACCGCCCTCACCATCCGGGCCCTGCTGGTGGCCGCGGGACCCGTACTCGACGCCCGCGCGGCGCTCGATGCCACCCTCGAGCGGCGTCGAGTCCCGACCCCGGCGGTCATCGAATCGCCGGACGACGGGGCGGTGTTCGACCCTTCGCGGGCGGCGCCCATTCGTTTCCGGGCTCGATTTCCGAACCCACGGTCGGAGCCGATCACCTGGCGGCTGGAAGCCGGCGCCGGTCTCGACGACCCGAGCTACGTCCTCGTCGACACCGGCCGCGTCGAGATCGATGGCCCGCCGAACATCGCGGTCGACGTGCCCTCGATCGGCTGGACGCGAGACCCCACGGCGGCCGTGCGTACTTCGGGGGCCTTCGCCCTCACCATCCGGCTCACCGTCCGCTCCACCGCAGGTGACGAGCCGGCGATGCTTCAGCTGCATCGGGTCGTCCACGTCCATCGCGACTCCTCGCTGTTGCCCGCGTTCCCCGTCCAGCTGCCAGCCGGGGTCACCGGGG
>JANQQN010000083.1 GCA_028289325.1 Myxococcota bacterium
TCCGCGGTGGACAGGGGGGGCTCACCGGCTTGCTGGTCGCGATCGTGGGCGCCAAGTTCTTCTGGCTCCGGACCGCGATGCTCGTCAGTGGCCGCCGCGCATTGTTGCGCAACCTGTGGCATGCCCCGAAGTGGCTGTGGGCGAGCAAGGGCGCGGTCACGGCCTTGGCCATTGTCATCTGGCTGCTACAGCTGGCGGGAATCGCGCTGCACGCGATGATGAGACCGGGCCACGCCACGCCGACGCACTGGGCGCTATGGGGACTCTGGATCCTGGTCAGCGTCATCGTCTGGCTGGTCGCCATTCGCGCCAGCACCCGGCGTTACGTGGCTCGAGCGCGGGCCGCGGCCGCTCCCCCTCGGCGCGCGGCCGAGCGAACGGGCGCCCCCGAGCTGCTGCCGATGAACGTCCCGACCACCAAACCGGTGGAGGTCGCGCTGCCGCCGGAGCCGGGCGTCTGAGCGGCCATCGAGCGTCAACGGCTCCGCTTGCGTACTTCGCGCCGGGTTCCGACCTGCGTCCGGCAGATCCAAGGTCCTTCGTTATGGGCTCAGGACATATGATCTGCCGTACTAGGTTTATCGCGCGACCTGTAGCAGGGTGACGACATGGCCCTCCATCGCCCTCTTTGTCGGTCGGCGGGACGGCCGCGGAGGTTGCCGCTCGCCGCGGCGGCGATGCTCACGCTGACGGCCGCATGCGGACAGACCCCGGTCGCAGAGTTGCCACCGCTGTCCTACGCGCTGCGGGTATCCGGAGAGGCGGACGAAGAAGCGACCCTCCCGATGGTGGTGGTGCTTCACGACGTCGACGCGGAGGCCGAATCCTTGCTCGAACGCGTGCTCCGAGGCGAAAACCGGCCGGCGCGGTTCATCGCCCCTCGAGCGCCGACAGGGTTACTCGGCACGCCCCGATGGTTCGTACCCGCTCGACCCTGGCGGCCGGAAGCGTGGGCGGCCGATGGCGTCGAACGGGCTGCGGCCCAGGTCGCAAGCCTGACCCGAAGATGGATGAAGCGGCACCCGACCGACGGACGGCCGATGGTGATCGGGTTTGGGCAAGGAGCGACGGTCGCCCTGTGGCTCGCTGTCGGCCACGGCAACCTCTTCCGGCAGGTGGTCGCGATCGCGGGGTCGCTCCCCGCACCGCTGCTCGAGCGAGAGATCCCGACCTCGCCCTCCCCGCTCGTTGCCCTCCACGGTCGCGCCGATGGCCAAGTTCCTTACGAACCGGCGAGAAAGGTCATCCGCGTCCTGGCCAAAAAAGACGTCCCGATCTTCTTTCGGAGCTATCCCGACGTGGGCCACGAGATCTCACCGACCATGCTCCAAGATCTCCGACGGCGACTGTCGCTCACCCCTTAGACGCACAAGAAGAGGCGAACAGCCCCAGGTCCGAATGGCCCGGTCAGCGCGTGCACGGCAAACCCGAGCCGCTCGCCCAGGATACACTGACGTCTCAGATGGCGATCCCGGGGGAGGCGATTTGCACATCAGCCGCGGAAACGGATGATACGTCACATTTTCGTTCCCTGAGCGACTAAACTCATGACCGTGGTTGCGCGCGAAACGCTTCAGCTCCCGGGCTCCGGCATGCGGGTGGTTCGACCGCTGGCCCTCGAGCTCGTCGAAGGTCCCGGTCGAGCGATCAACCGTGGACCCCACACGCTTCCGGTCCGCATCGGCTCCGCGGCCGGCAACGAGATCGTGCTCGATGATCCCGCGGTCTCTCGATACCACTGCACGATCGAAGAAACCCCGGACGGGGTCGTGGTTCGAGATACCGGGAGCACGAATGGCGTGTGGCTGGGCGGTCAGCGGGTCCTGATCGGACTGATCGACGAAGGGTCCCAGCTGCGGCTCGGACAGACCGTTCTGCAGCTGGGCTTCGGGGAAGGCCGGCCGGAGCCGGCATCGGTACCCACCCTGGAGGCATTTCAACGCCTCACGGGGCGAAGTCCGGCGATGCAACGCTGCTTGCGCACGCTGGAGAAGGTCGCCCCCACGAAGATGGCGGTGCTCATCGAGGGCGAAACGGGAACCGGCAAGGAGCTCGTCGCGCGGGCGCTGCACGACGCGAGTGTCGGTGCGGATCGACCGTTCGTGGCCGTGGACTTCGGATCCACCGCCGACGCCGTCGTCGAGAGCGTGCTGTTCGGTCATGAACCCGGCGCGTTTGCCGGCGCCGATTCGGCCCGGGTCGGCGCGTTCGTGGCCGCGAACGGAGGCACTCTGTTTCTCGACGGGGTCGGCGAACTGCCGCTCGATCTGCAGCCCAAGCTGCTACGCGCGCTCGAGACCCAGACCGTGACCCCTCTCGGCTCGGTGGGGTCGGTTCCGTTCGAGGTCCGGGTCGTCGCCGCGACCCACCGCAACCTTCGACGGATGGCCAACGAAGGGACGTTTCGCGAGGACCTCTACTTCCGGCTCTCGGTGTGTCCGATGCGCCTTCCGTCCCTGAAAGAGCGCCGCGAAGACATTCCCGCGATCGCCCGGTCGATCTTCTTGGAGGCCATCGAGCTGTTGGAAGAGACCCCGGCCGTCCTCCCCGAGCTCGAACCGGCGGCCATCTCGTGGCTGCAGCGGCAGCCTTGGCCCGGCAACATTCGGGAGCTTCGAAACGTCATGCAGCGTGCAGTCATCCTTGCCCGCTTGGAGGACGTGCAGGCCGGCCGTATCGCCGAGGCGCTCGATCGGGCGGCCCACGGACACTTCAGCGCCAGCGAGGCCCCGACCGGCCTCGAGGCGGCCAAGCGCAACTTCGAACGGGCGTATCTGCTCGAGCTCCTCCATCGTCACCGCGGCCGGCGCGCCGCCGCCGCCGAAGAGGCCCAGATTCACATCAAGTCGCTGCAGCGGCTGGTCCGCCGTCACGGTCTCAAGGGCGAGATCCCCTGAGCTCGAGCGCGGCCACGTCTACCGTCAACGCCTCGATCTTGCGCATCACCTCGGCCACCTGGGAACGTCGGCGGAGGGCATCCGCGATCGGCAGGTCGAAGTACCGCTGCTGGAGCGGCGCTGCGCCCGGCGTGGCGACGACGCGCTGCAGGCGACGCCCGAGCGCGGAGTAAGCGCGAATGAGATCCTGGGGCGTCGCGGCCGCCCGCACCGCTCGTCGACCGCGTCTACGCCGTCGAGGTCCGACCCGAGCCGGTGACCTCTTGGCGGCCGCCGGTCTGCGACCCGTTCTCACCAGCCTCGGGGCCGCCGGCTTCTTGGTGACCGCGGGCGCCATCTTCTTCGGTGGCCGCGCCGGGGACGATGGAGACGGCGACGCGGACGCCGGAACCATCGCGGCCCCGGGAACCCGCCCCTCGGAACGCGGCGCATTTCTCGGCTCGGACATGACGCCGGGCGGTACCTCGATCTTCGCCTCCGCGGCGCTGGCGTTCGACGGCGCCGCTCGGATCTCCGCCGGGCGCCCCACCGCGCCCGCACCGTCGACACCGGTCCACGCCACGACCAGCCCGACGAGGGCGAGCGTCGCACCGCCGGCGAGCGTCGCCATTCGGCGGCGCTGCTTCGGTCCGAAGAGGCCCTGCGCAACCTCATCCTCGTCGTCCATCTCGAGTCCGTCCCGCGACCGCGGCGCGGACAGCAGCGCACAGGCGTCGTTGGCCGACGCCGGCCGGTCACCGGGGTACAGCGCGACCAACCGTCGAATATCGGACGCCAGGCCCCCCGGGGCCACCGCGTCAACCTGACCGACCTCTATACCGGCGAGCGTCTCGGCGACCGACGCCATCTCGCCGTCGCTGAAAGGCAGCCTGCCGACGGCGGCGAAGTAGCCGGTAACCCCCAGACCATACAGGTCGGACCGCTCGTCGGCTTCTTCGCCCCGCAGGACTTCGGGCGCCACGAAGCCTGGCGTGCCCAGCACGCGGCCGTAGGAGGTGAGCCTTCGATTCGCGCGGACGATGCTCAGCTTGCTCACGCCGAAGTCGATGAGCTTCGGGGTCCCGGTGTCGTCCTCGATGATCACGTTGTCGGGCTTGACGTCGCGATGCAGAACCCCGTGCTCGTGGGCGTGCGCGAGGGCGCCGGCGAGCCCCGCCAGTAGCGCCTGCACGCGTCCTGGTTCCAGCGGGCCACCGGCGGCCACCCGTTCGGCCAACGTCTGCCCCACGACGTGGGGCATGACCAAGAACATCGGCTCATTGGGCTCATCGAGCCCAGCGTCGATCACCGACGCGATGTTCGGATGGACGAGACGGCCGGCCGCCTCCGCCTCCCGCCGAAACCGCTCGCGCACATCGACCATGGCCACGAGCTCCCCGAAGAGAACCTTCACGGCCACCGAAACGCCGGTAACGAGATCCAGTGCTTCGTACACCCGTCCCGCGCTTCCTTCACCGAGGGCTCGCCGAAGGCGATATCGCCCCCCCTTGAGCACGCGACCGATCAGCGGATCCCCGGCCACCGGAACGAGAGCCGTGCCGTCCTGGAAGCAATGGCCTAGACGCCCCCGAAAGATGCCGCCGCAAGTCGGGCACGCGCTGCGTTCCGGTGTCACGGCCGCGATCATCAGAATTCGGCCCGGATGCCCACCGACGTCGGGCCCGCCTGCACCGCGAACGTGGGTTCGTCGTTATCGAAGAGGAAGTATGAAATCAGCGCCGCCGCCGCCGCGACCCCGCTCGTGACGTACATGGCGTCCGCAACGCTCGATTTGACGGACACCTGATCGATGTCTTCGGAGGGGCAAGCCACCTCTAGACACCCCCGCGCCTCCAGGCCATCTGCTTCGTTTTGGGCGGCGATGCCGAAGCCGATCCCGATGCCCAGGCTCGCGACACTGAGACCAGCCAGCGCCCACGTCGGCCAGCCGGGGCCGCTGCTCGGCGCCGACACCGCGACCTCGGTCGGCGGCGCCATCGACCACAGCGACCAGCCGGCGACCCGATCCGCCAACCACCTTCGATTCTTCATCTGGGTCCAGGTGCCGCGCACGGCGCGAGCGGTGCGGTTGGCGTTGGATCCGGCGATCGTAGGATCGATCTCGACGACGTCCGCGACTCGGGTGATGACCACGAGCACCAGGATCTCGACGTCCAGCCGCGCCCGGACATCGGCCAGACAAGCCGGCGAAATGGGGCAATCGGGCGCGACCCCGGCCGCCGACAGTCGGCGGCGCACCGCCTGCCCGCCGTTCACGGACGCTTCCCGCCCCGAGGCGAGCGCGGCGGCGAGACTGGCCGTGAGCTCGTCGACGGCGCCGGGGCGCAGATTGACGGTCAGGAGCGGCACGACCGCAGCCGACGGCGTCTCGGCGGCGGCTGCACCCTCCAGCCCGATCATCACCACCATCACGGCAATACGGCGACGGACACGCACGTCTTGTTCTCCTCTGCATCGTTGGCTGAGGTCAGCAGGAGGCAAAGCTCATGGCGGCCGGCGAGCGCCGGCGCCGGCCAAACACCGCTCGCCTGCCGCAGTTCGGCGTCGTCGGCCACCACCAGGCCGTCGACCTCCAGCGCGACGGCCTCCTCCGCGGGAAGGGCGAATTCGAGGGGGGTTTGGGGGGTCACAATGCGGTCCGTAAACGTCCAAGCTGGCCCTCGCCACACGTCGGTGGACATCAGGGCTTCCGGCACCGAAGGCGCGTCGACGCGTATCCATCCCGGACTTCCGCGCCCCCCTGCCTTC
>JANQQN010000106.1 GCA_028289325.1 Myxococcota bacterium
GGTGCTGCCGCTGCCCGTGGTCCCCGCGTCGGCGATGGCCGCGGGCGCGCCACGCGGGCAGACCACGCCGCCTCGCTACCCGAAGCCCGGCCCGACGCCGTCGCATCCCCATCCGGCGCCCCCCCATTATCCGGAGCCCGAGCCCACCCCCTCGCTGCCCCTGCCCACCGTGGGCGCAAACCTGGCCGGCGGCAGCCGCGGGACGTCGCTCGACTTCGAGTTTCTACGGGGGCGCTTCGACTACGTGGCCGAACGACTGGTGAACGCCCGCCTCGAAGCATCGGCTCGCGTGGTGTTGGAGACGCGTTTGCGTCGACTCCAGGCCGCGCTGCGCGTTGACGCTGACGGCCGCGGTTATCCGGCCCTGGCCCGAGACCTCGCGGACCTCGATCGCGACCTGAGCGCGGCGTCGCGCGACAACCCCCGATAGAGCTTGTGTGCGCGGCCGATGCCGGCCACCCTGACCGCGTATGCGCCGGGCCGTTCCCCGCATCAGCCGCGTGATGACCGGGCGCGTTCTCGTCGCCGCGGCCATCGTCGCCCTCCCGGGGGTGGTGCTCGCGCTGCGCGGCCGGCCGGCGACCCCGGCGTGGCCCCTGGCGGTGGGGGTGGGGTTGTGCGTGGTCGTGTTCGGCCTCGCCACCCGCGCGATCATCGAGCGGGCCGTCGACCGCGCGCTGGCCGAGCAAGAGCGAACGCTGGCCGACGCCAACCGAAAGCTCCGCGCTCAGCTTGACCAGCTGACCTTTCTTAACCAGCTCAGCCAGGACCTCGCCCGTAACCTCGATCTCGAGCAGACCATGCAGCGGCTGACGGAGCGGGTGATCGAATCTCTCGACGTCGACGAGTTGGCGGTGCTGCTGTTCGACCGTCAGCACCGTCAAGTTTTCTTGCTCGCGGCGCGAGGGTTCGAAGACGACCGGGTGGTCAAGGTTCCGTTCGAGGCCGACCGAGGCATCACCGGCGCCGCGCTGCGGTCTCGAACCTCGGTCTACGTCCCGGATCTCGCCGCAGACCCGCGGGAGGTGGTGTACCGGGTCGATGAGAACCCGCAAGGTAGCCTACTGTCGGTCCCGATGGTGTATCAGGATCAGGTCGTCGGAGTCCTGAACTTCTCCTGCGCCGAAATAGACGCCTTCGACGAGTCGGCGCGCGCGCTGTGCGCAACGATCGCCAGCCAGGCCGCGCTGGCCCTGGCCAACGCTCGCCTCCATCTCGAAACCTTGGAGCTGACCGAGACCGACGGATTGACCGGGGTCCTCAACCGTCGCGGTCTCGACAAGCGATTGGCTTTGGAGTGGGCGCGGGCCCAGCGCGACGGCAGCCCCCTGTCCGCGATCATGATCGATATCGATCACTTCAAGACCTACAACGACCAACAGGGGCATCAACTCGGCGACGAGACGCTCCGCAAGGTATCGCGACTGCTGGCCCAAAAAGTCCGGGCCGTTGACGCCGTCGCTCGCTACGGGGGGGAAGAGTTCTTCATCATCCTGCCGCGCGCGACCAAGGCCGACGCGGTCGAGATCGCCAAGAAGCTTCGCCGAACGGTGGAGGGGGCGGACTTCGAGCGCGGATATCTGCAGCCTCTGGGGCGGATCACCATCTCTTGCGGCGTCGCGTCGTCGCCGGATGACGCCGATTCGCTGACCGGGCTCGTTCGGTCCGCCGACGAAGCGCTCTACTTCGCCAAGGCCGATGGCCGCAACCGGGTCCAGACGCTGCCCGTCGGCCGGTGAGCGCGCCGCAGGACCAGACGCCCAACGGCGTCAGATGCCGAGAGCCGCGAGCATTCGCTTGGTGACGTCGTCAGGGCTCGCCAGACCGTCGACCCGCTTCAGCAGCCCTTTGGACTCGTAGAACGGAATGATCGGTTTCGTATCGCGGTGGTATTTGGTCAGCCGTTCCTTGACCGCTTCCGGGCGATCGTCGGCGCGGATGATGACCTCGACGCCCGGTGGGGGCGGATCGTACTCGACATGGTAGATGGTGCCGTCGGCGGGCGCGCATCGGCGGCCGGTGATGCGCTTTTCGATCGCCTCGTCGGCAACGTCGATCAGGATCACCGCGTCGAGGGCCACATCGGCGGCCTGAAGGGCCGTGTCGAGGGCCTCGGCTTGGGGCCGAGTGCGGGGGAATCCGTCGAGCATGAAGCCTTTTTGGGCGTCGGGCTCGACGATCCGCTCGCGGACCATCCCGATCACGATGTCGTCGGGCACCAGTTGACCCGACTTCATGAGCTCGTCGGCCTTCTTCCCAAGCTCAGTGCCGGCTTTGACCGCCGCGCGCAGCATGTCTCCAGTCGAGATGTGGGGCACGCCGAGGTGTTCGACGAGCCGCTTCGCTTGGGTTCCTTTGCCCGCTCCGGGCGGGCCGACGAGTATCAGACGCATGGCAAGGCGTCGATGAGACCGGTGACCGGCGCAAAGGTCAATGGTCCTACATTTCCTTAATCCTTCGTCAGCCGCGACGCCCGACGGGCGATCTCGGAAAAACGCTACCGCCTCACCGCCCCGAACGCGCCGATCTCCACCGTAGACGCTGCGCGCCATGCGAGGGGACCAACGAACATTCTCACCCGTCGTCCTCCCCGACGCACGCGGCCAACCTTGATATGACCGCGGGTGGCGATCGATCCTCGTCCACTTCGGCTTCGACCCACGTAGTGTCGGGGCCCTCTCTTCAGCCACACCATCGCATCCTCATTGGCCACGGCCATGGGTCGATTGGCGCGGACCTGAAACTGGGTGGCCGATCGCCCGCCGACGACCGCGAAGCGAAAGCGGCCGTCTTCCAGCCAGATGTACAGGCCCGGCCTCGCCCGCTCATCGAGCACCGGCGCCCCGACGACATGGGCGCGGTCGATCCGCCGCACCGGCGCCGGTTTCACCGGGCGCCCGCCCTGCGCCCCGGAGCGGGCGCGGCCGTCCTGCGGGGCGCCGACGGTCAAGAGCAGAGAAAATGCGACGCTAGGAGCGATCATGCGAAAACGAGGAGGCCAGGTCGCGGGCCGTGCTCGATGTATGTCCGGCCGGCGGGGGTCGTCAACCCGAGCTGCGCCGTGCGCAACTGCACGGCCCGATCATCGGGGGTCGGGCGCACTACGGTTCGGCCCGTGATCGCGGTCCACCCCACGCGGGTGAAGCCCGCTCGGCGGCGGTGAAAACGAGCCGTCATCGCCGACGACGGTGCCTCGCTCCCGCTGGCGGTGACAAGGTTTTCGTCGCGGCGTGCCCTTTCCCGCTGGCCCGGGGCCCCGGCTTCGCGCAAAGATTCACTCGCGACGATGTTACGACTGGTTTGGCTTCGACGTGGAATTCATCTCGCGTTGCTCAGCTCGCTGCTGATCGGGTGCGCAGGCACGAAACGGGGAACGCGAGAACCCCGGCGCGCCTCCTCGATGCGCCGCGCCCACCCCGCACCGAAGTGGTTCACGACGCCGCAGAAGGGCGACGGGCGCTACCTGTACTTCCTCGGCAGCGCGAACGCGGCCGCCGACGAAGGGAGCGCCCGGGAGCTCGCGGCGCAAAAAGCCCTGTACGAGCTCAGCGTGTTCTGTGGCGCGACGCTGACCACGGACTTCAAGTCGGTGGAGATCGAGCGCAACGGCAAGCTTAACCAGCAGGTCGCGCTCTCCGTTGACGTGGCGGGAGAAGAGGTCTCGATCCGTCAGGCGGCGACCGACAAATGGAGCGTCGGTCGGGGCAGCGACGGCACCTTCGACGCGTACGTCCGCATCCGATGGCCGCGGTCGGAATACGCCCGCGTTCAGGCCGCGCAGCGGGCCAAGGCCGAGCGAGGGCTGGCCCTGCTGCTGCAGGCCGAACGCGCCACCGCGGACTACCGAATATCCACCGCCGAACGGCTGGTTCGCGAGACCCGACAGGTGCTCGGCCCCGTCCGAGGTCAGATGCCCCTCAATCATCCCAAATACGCCAACAGCGGACTCGTGCTCCAGGCCGCGGAAGCCCTCGCCACCCGTCTGAAGGGGATGCGGGCCACCTTGGAGCGACGGATGGCGGTATCGGTCATCTGCCACGAGAACGGCGCGCCCAAGGCCTGCGCCTCCCGTTGGGTGGGCACCATTCGCGGGCGGGTGACCAACGCCGGCTTCGAGGTGGCGTCGAAAGCCGTCTCCTCGGCCACCGCCTCCGCCATTCTCGACTCCCGGAATCCGGCCCCCGACGCCGCGCTGCGCACCTCGAAATTCGTGCTCGCGATCAAGTACGACGCGCGGCTGAGCGGAGAAGAAAGCGGCTTCGTGTTCGCCCGCTGCGGCGCGCGCGGGGTCGTATTCGGAACCGACAAAAAAGAGATCCTGTCGGTCACGGAAGTGAAGCCCAAGAAGGGCGGACACGTCCATTTCGCAGGCGCCGTACAAAAGGGCTGTGAACGGGCGGAAAAAGAGCTGACCGCCTGGATCGACCGGAACGTCGGTGCGTTGCGAGGAAAACCACGATGAACGCTGCTCGTCTCCCGATCATTTTCACCCGCGTGGTCGCCGTCACCTTCGCCAGCGCGAGCGCGAGCGCGGCACCGCCCACGCCCACGCCGGCCGCTGCGCCGACCCCCGCGCGCGCCGACCCGTCGCCGGCTCGACATCTCGAGCTCGGCCAGCCCGCGCCCAAGTTTCGCATCCGCGCGCTCGACGGGACCCTGGTCCGGCTCGACCGCATGGCGTATCCGGGCCGCGAACGTCGATTTAGCCCCAAGCGACCGGTCCTGATCGATTTCTTTCGGACGGACTGCCAGCCCTGCCTCGACGCGCTCCCGGAGCTGGTGGCCCTTCACAACAAGTACAACCCCCGCGGCCTGGAGATCATGATGGTGGCCCTGCTCGAGAAAGACCGCGGCGAAGAGAAGCTTCGCGCGTTCCTCGCCCGCCACAAGCTGCCGTTCACGGTCGTCCAGGACATCACCGAGCACGTCGCCGAGAAGTTCATGGGCAAACGAACCGCGCTGCCCGCCACGTTTCTCGTCGACCGCGACGGCGTGCTGAGAAAGACGAAGTTCAGCGCCAAAGGCAGCCTCGAAGACCACCTCGACGAGGCCTTGACCGCGGTCATGAAGCAGCACGCCGCGGCCCAAGCCAAGTGACGGTCGTCGGGCTGACCGCCGCCTGCGTCCTCCTCGCCGCGCCACCGCCCGCCTCCCCCGTCGATCCCACGCTGCCGGCGTCCGTGCGGCCGGTGATCGCGGACGCGATCCGGGCGGAACTCGACCCTCGTCGGGGCCCCGGTAACGCGCTCGCGCTTTTGGAGACCGCGCTCGCGAAGCATCCGCCGGGCAGCCGGACGTTCCGAGCGCTGAGCCAGCGCAAAGCCGCGGTGGCCCTCCGTCGATTGTTCCTGACCCGAGACCGCCTGGCGGCGCCCGCACGAGACGGGCTGGCCCTGTCGACCTTCGCGCTGCTCGAGCTCGCCGACCCGGGTCTCGATGCCTGGCTGGCTCGAGCCTGGGCCCACCGCCAGCCGGGTCCGGCCGGGCTCCCGGTCCTCAAGATCGCGCTCCTGGCCGGCAACGACCTCGACCGCGCGGGCATCGAGCGGGTGTGGGTCCAACGCTTCCGCGCGATCGGCGTGTCCGTGGAGTTCGGGCCCGCACGGGCCGCCGACTTCGTCATCCGCCTCCGCGGGCAGGGGACCCAGCCCCCGAAAGGGCGCGCGCACGCGGTCCAGCTGCAGCTGGGGATCGAGCACGTCATCGACGGCCGGACCGCATGGCGAACCGCGGTGACCACCCGCTCGGTTTCGGACACCGCGAGGCAAGCGGGCGACGCCGGCGTCGACTGGCTGACCCGAGTGGGCGGCCGAGACCTGCTCTTTCGCTGGCTTCAGAGCGAAGGCATCGTCCCCCGCCCTTCCGCCCGCTTGCCGGGCCACGGACGATCGCACTAAAGCAATACGTCTTCGTGGCGAAATCCCCCTCCAGATCCTTGCGTGGGCTGGCGTCGCTGGTTCGCAGCGAAGCCAAGGCATACGTCCGGCTCGGGCTCCTGGTGCCGTCCCATCGCCGGGTCAAGACCCGCCGGGGCGGCCCCGCCGGGCGCGGGGTGCTGTTCGTCCCCGGCGTCGGCGCCAACGGCAGCAACTTCCTTCCTCTCAAACAGCACCTCGAGCGCGACGTCGACCTGTTCGATACCTTCGACTACGGGTCCTGGC
This sequence comes from Myxococcota bacterium, assembly GCA_028289325.1. Classification (GTDB taxonomy): domain Bacteria; phylum Myxococcota; class Kuafuiibacteriia; order Kuafuiibacteriales; family Kuafuiibacteriaceae; genus JANQQN01. The sequence goes on from JANQQN010000106.1 coordinate 6,162, forward strand.
GCGACCCACGCCGGATCGCGCGACGCCTTCAGCTTCGGCTTCAGGCCCTCGCTGCGCGATGTGGATCACTGTACTGCGTGGGCCACAGCCTGGGCGGCGTGCTGCTTCGGCTGGTGCTGCAGGGACCGTCGCCGCCTCCGGTCGCCGGATACGCGGGCATCTGCAGTCCCCTCCACGGCACGTGGCGCTCGAAGCTGGCCCCGACGCCGCTGCGACATCTCACCCCCGACAGCGACCTCATGGATCACATCCTTCGCACCGCTGACCGGCTGGAGGCTCTGCGAGGACGGGTGTTGACCGTCGCCGCTCGCCACGACCCGTTCATCAAGCCCCACACCAGCGCCCTGCTCGAGCTCGGGCCCCAGCTCCTCCTCGATGACGTCAGCCACAACGGTGCGCTCTTGGACGGCCGGGTTCATAATGCAGTGCGCAAGCTGATCGTCGCCGCACCATGATCCCGCCGAGCATCTGACTCGCAGCGTCATAAAAGGGACTGGCTGAGCCTTCAATCCTGGTTGCACGGCTGGGTTTACAGTGCGACGTTCCCGCCGCGTTGTCCTCGGGCCTCGTCGACGTCGCCGATCCGCCTGACCGCCCGAGGCCGCGCGACGGAGAAGCCTTGAGTCAGGACAAAAGCATCACCCCGGCTGCGGCCGGGCCCGATCCAGCGGCCGGCGCGACCACCGAAAGCCTCGATCGCTACCGCTCGTCGATGGAGTGGGAGTCCAAGTTCTATCGGGACACCGCGGAGCTCGTGGAGTCCACGGCGCGGTCGATGAACGTCGACCCCAACATCCGCAACCGGATGCTGACCCCCTCCCGGGCGCTGATCGTCAGCATCCCGGTCCGCATGGATTCCGGCGCCGTCAACAACTTCATCGGCTATCGCGTCCAGCACAACAACACCCTCGGGCCGTTCAAGGGCGGCATCCGCTATCACGAGGAGGTCAATCTCGGCGAGGTGTCCGCCCTCGCGATGCTGATGACGTTCAAGTGCGCGGTGGCCGGCATTCCGCTCGGTGGGGCGAAGGGCGGGGTCCGGGTCGACCCCGGCGGGCTGAGCCGACCGGAGAAGCAGCGCCTCACCCGGCGCTATACGGTGGAGATTCTCAACGTCATCGGTCCCGAGATGGACATCCCGGCCCCCGACATGGGGACCGACGGCCAGACCATGGCCTGGCTGATGGACACGTACTCCGAGATGAAGGGCTACGCCGTCCCGTCGGTGGTCACCGGCAAGCCAATCATGATCGGCGGGTCAAAGGGCCGGACCGAAGCCACCGGATACGGCGTCGCGTATTGTGTGGCCGCCGCCGCCGACCACCTCGACCTCAAGCTCGAGGGCAAGACGGTCGCGATTCAGGGCTTCGGAAACGTGGGCAGCTACGCCGCCCGCAAGCTGACGGACATGGGCTGCAAGATCGTGGCGGTATCCGACGTGACCGGCGGCTACTACGACAAGAACGGGCTCGACCTCAACCACGTGCTCAAATACGTGGACATCCGTCACAGCCTCAATGACTACCCTCGCGCAGAGCAGATCTCGAACCGGCAGCTGCTGACCCTCGACGTCGATATCCTGGTTCCCGCCGCGCTGGGCGGGGTGATCGACGAGCGCATCGCCCGCGACCTCAAGTGCCGGATCCTCGCCGAAGGCGCGAACGGCCCGGTCACCGCGGAAGGCAACGCGGTGCTGAAGGAGCGCGAAGACGAGGTGTTCGTCGTGCCCGACATCCTCGCCAACGCGGGCGGGGTTACGGTGTCGTACTTCGAGTGGGTCCAGGGCCTGCAGAGCTTTTTCTGGTCCGGCGAGGAGATCAACGAGCGCTTGTTCCGCATTCTGCAGACGGCGTTCAACGACTGCGTGGACTTCAAGAAGCGGTACCAGACCGACATGCGCACCGCGACCTTGATGCTGGGCATTCACCGCGTCAGCGAAGCGATGCTGATGCGTGGACTGTTCCCGTGATCCCATGACGGAAGAGGTTCGCCTCAAAGGATTCTCGCGCCGAGCTCCGCTCGCGGATTTCCTGAGCTGGATCGACGCCCAGGTGACCCCGCTGGGCACCGAGCGGGTGCCCTTCCGAGATGCGTACGACCGCATCCTCGCCCAAGATGTCTTATCGAAGGTCAGCGTACCGAGCTTTCGGCGGGCCGCCATGGATGGTTACGCGATCCGCGCCCACGACGTCCCGGGGACCCTCGCTCTTCGCGGCGAGCTGATGGCCGCGGACTCCGCACGCGCGCCCGTCGGGCCCGGCGAGGCGATGCGAGTCATGACCGGCGCCCGCATCCCCGACGGCGCGGACGCGGTGGTGATGGTGGAGCACGCGAAGCTCGACCAGGAGCGAGTCGATATCGCGAGCGCGACCACCCCCGGCAAACACATCCTCCGGGTCGGCGAAGACATCGAGGCCGGCAAGCCGGTCCTCGAGCGTGGGCGGCGCCTGCGGCCGCAGGACCTCGCGATGCTCGTCCAGGCCGGCGCCCTCGAAGTGACCGTCCGCCGACGACCCCAGGTGATGATCCTGCCCACCGGCACCGAGCTGCTGCCGACCGGTGAGCGCGCCGAAGGCAGCCAGGTCGTCGAGTCCAACTCATTCATGCTGCAGGCGCTGGCCCGTCGCGACGGCGCCGAGGCCTATCTTCATCCCATCGCGCCCGACGACCGGGAACAGATGAAGGCGATCATGCAGAGCTGCCGCGCCGACGTCCTGGTGGTCAGCGGTGGCTCCAGCGTGGGCAAGGAAGACCTCGCGCCGGTGGTTGCCAACGAGGTCGGTGAGGTCGCGATCCACGGCCTGGCCCTCAAGCCGGCGTCGTCGACGGGTATCGGTCGCATCGGAAACACCATCGTCGTGCTCGGCCCCGGCTACCCCGTCGCGGCGTACGTAGCGTGGGACCTGGTGGTCCGACCGGTGATCAATCGCCTGCTCGATACGCCGGACCGCTGGCCGTACGAAGTGGTGACCGCGGTGCTCGACGCGCCGTACCCGAAGCGGCGCGGCCGGATCGAAGTCGTGCGGGTGGTCCTCAACGACGACGAGCCGCCTCTGGCCACGGTCCTTCCCGGCGGCTCGGCCATCTTGTCTACGCTGACCGCCGGCGACGGGTTCCTGTGCCTGCCCGAGGAGCTCGGCCCCCTGGCGGCCGGGGACCCGGTCGACGTTCACCTGTACCGCTGATCCCCACCTCCGCCTCAGGGGAACGAACCGGGAGCAGCAGGGGTTGCTCCAGGCGTGGGGGGCACGACGACGGCGCTGGTCCGCGACGACCAGGCGGTGACGGTGTTCACGCGTCGTCGAGCTCGAACCGGAGCCGGCGTCGCCGCGGCCCTCGGCGCCGTGACCGCCATGCACCTCGGCGCTATCGCGCCGTGGACGGCCACCACCATCCTGGGCGGTACCTGGCTGCTTTCAGCCGCCGTCTACGGAGCGATGCGGTGGCGCTACGCCGCTCACCACCGACGAGCCCTTCGACCAGCGCGCTCCACCCATCGCATCCTCCAGCTCGCCGCGCTTCACGACCTCGGCGTCGCGAGCATCTTTTGGCCCCTGGCCGGCGTGTGTCTGCTCGCCCCCCACTCGATCCACCTGGTCATCGACCTGGCGATCTTCAGCATGTACGCCCCCATGTCGCTGGTGCCAGACTTCGGTTCGTACATGACATTGACCGCGGCGCTGTTGATCCCCGCCTACGGCACCTTGGTCGCCCGCAGCCGGCGGTTCGCGCGCCGACTCGTCCGGCACCCCGACCGCGCAGCGCGGGAGCCGGCCGGGCTGCAGGCGCTCTTCGCAGCCACTTTGGCCGCTCTGATCCCTGGCGTACTGTTACTCGGTATCCCTTCCGTGTTGGTGGCGATCACGGGCGCGCTGTTCATCCCGCTGAGCTTCGGCCTCGCCAAGCGCGCGTTCTTCGCCGAGCAAACCATCTTGCGTGCGCTCGAGAACGACGCGGGCGAGCTCTCCGCCGAAGCGACCTACGGCTCGCTCAAGCTGGTCGCCGTCGACCACCGAAGAAGCATCGGGAGCCGACTCATGGCGCTCAGGATGCTGGTCGCCCACCACGACCGAGATCGGGTGGGCGAGGTCTTGGGCGCGTTGCTCGCCTGCCCTGACGATGAGATGGTCCCCTCTGCGCTCGAGACGTGCGCCGCAATCCGCTACCGTCCCGCCGTGAACACCTTGGTGCGCCTCGCCAAGCGGCGCGACACCAAGGTCGCGCGCGAAGCCGTCGCGCTCCTCATCGCCAGCCATGGCGCGGCCGCGGAGGCCGAGCTCCGAGCGCTCCTGGGGGCCACGACCCGCGACGCGCAAAAGGCGGTCTTGAACGGCCTCGGCCTGTTCGGAACCCGAGCGTCCCTGGAAGCGATCCACGCGCGGCTCGAAAGGTCGGATAACCCACTGCCGCGCCCGGCGGCGATGGCCGCGATCGCTCAGATCACTGCGCGGCTGCCCGCCGCTGCCCCCGGCCAGCTATCGCTGACCGATTCGCCGGCCGGCGAGCTCGCACTGGCCGCCGACGGCGCGTTGGGCCGCCCCGACGGGGGCGCATGAAGCCCACCGCTTTCGAATCTCCGTCGACCCCGAGGGCGTCGATGACCGGATTGTGCGATGATTCACGTCTGATGTCCGCTCTCGACCTCAGCCAGCGCGCGATGACCATCTTCAATCGCCGGCAGGGTCGGAAGCTGGCCGGATTGATCGCGGTCATGGGCGCGGGCAGCGCCATGTTCCTGGGTTCCGTGGCGCCGATGGCGGCGGTGTGCATCCTCGGCGGCACCTGGCTGGCGGCGGGGGCGGCCTACGTCATGGAGCGCTGGACGGCCCTGAAGCCCGGCGGCGCGGACCGAACCGAAGCCGAGCTCGATTATGGCGCCGACGCCCTGAGCGCGAAATCCGCCGTCGCCACCCTCCGATCGCCCGCCGCCAATCAAGTCGTTCGACTCGCCGCCGTCCGCGAGCTCGCGGTGGGCAGCATCGCGTGGCCCCTGGCCGGACTCAGCCTCCTCGCCCCCCTGTCTATCCACTTCCTCGTCTACGCGATCGCGTCGGCCCCCGAGTTCTCGCCGTCGTGGCTCGAGGGGTTTGGCGCGTACATGACCATCACCTCGGTGCTTCTGATTCCCGCCTACGCCACCCTGATCGCGTGCGCTCGTCGCCACGCGCAGCGCCTGGCCCGGGTCTTCGGTCCTCCGGCCACCGAGCGCGCGGGCGTACACGCCCTCGCGGCGACCACCATCTCCTCCTTGGTCCCCGGTTTCCTCCTCCTCGGTATTCCGACCCTGATCGTGCTCATCACCGGCGCGCTGTTCATCCCCGCGAGCTTCGCCATGGCCCGGCGCACCCATCGGCGGGAGCACGAGACCCTGCTCGCGCTCGAGCAGGAGGTGAGCACGGTCTATTCGGAAGAGACCTTCGAAGCGATCCAGAGGCTGGCCCTCGACGCCGGCTGCGGGCCAGCGAGTCGGCTCATGGCCCTTCGCATGCTCGAGTCCCACCCCGACCGAGCCCGCGTGCGCGAGGTCTTCGATGCGTTGCTCACCCGCGACGGCGACGACCTCACCGTCCACGTCCTCGACGGCTGTCGCGCGATTCAGCACCGCCCCGCCGTCGACACGCTTACCCGGCTCGGCGCCCTCGGGCGGTCCAAGGTGGCGGAGAAAGCGGTCAAGCTCCTGGTCGCGTGCCACGGCACGTCCACCGAGCCGTTCCTTCGCCAGCTCCTCACCGCGCCGACGTACGAGGCCCGGGTCGCCGCCCTCAAAGGGCTGGGCCAGGTCGGCACGCGGGCGTCGATCGAGTCTATCCGCACCCATATCCACCGGCCGGGCACGGAACTGCCGGCGTACGTCGCGTACGCGGTCATCGACGCCATCAAGGCCCGCCTGCCGGCGGCGGCCCCCGGCCAGCTGTCGCTGGCGCCCACAGGGGCGGGAGAGCTCGCGTTGGCTTCGCGCCCCGCCCACGGCCTCGCCCTACCGCGGGCGCCGACCGCCTCCCCGAACCGAGAGGCCGACGAGGACCCGACCGACCATTGACCTCACCGTCGAGTTCGCGGCCGCGCGCCTACCACGGCTCATCGCCGACATGGACATCGGTCCCGTCGAAGGCGGTCGCCTGCGCGACGCCCTTAGGCGAAATGAACAGCATCATCGCTCGTTCCTGGTCATGGGCCTCCGGCGCACTTCGATCTCCGTATAGCGTCGTCATGGTGGCCATCTCCCGCCAGCCGGCCCCCGCGTAGAGGCCGACATGGTCGGGCGCCGTCCACAGCAGTCCGATGTCCGCGTCGGGACGGTTCGTCATGAGCGCCGTCGCCGCCGCGACCACCCGCGCCGCATAGCCTCGCCGACGAGAGGCGGGGAAGGTGAAGACGCTTCGCAGGCCGTAGCAGCGATATGTTTCGCCGCCGTGTTCAAGCTCGGTGCGGATCACCGAAGCGTAGCTGAACAACGTGTTTCCGCGCCCGAGGGTGACGTGAGCGGCCGCTTCTTGCAAACCGCCCTCCATGTCGTAGTCAGGTTCGTCCGCCCATTCAAGACGAACGTACGTCTCGGCCTGGTAATAGAGCGAGGGCGGCATGTCCGAGGCCGTAGCAAAGATCTGAAGCTCCATGATCGCGACAATGGCCGGTACGGCCCCAACGTCAATCAAAACAGACTGGTGTTGCCGGTGGCCGCGCGCTAATCGGTGCTGCGCATGGCGGCACGACCACTTACCATCGGGATCCTCGCGATCCTGACGACGCTGGCCGTAGGGCGGGCGACTGCGGCCGGGCCCGCGTTCGCCGCTGAGCCGCTGGACCCGGCGACGACCGGCACGTCGGCGCAGGCCGCAGCATCGTACAGTGTGATGGCGTTCAACGTCCTGTATCGGGGCGCCAACGAGGAGAAGAACCTTCAGGCCATCGCGGACACCCAGCCGGATATCCTATGCCTTCGGGAACTCGTACCCGGTTTCGCGGGCCGATTCGCGCAACGGCTCAAAGACGACTATCCGCACCGCCGATATCGCCGCTATCCGCCCCGGCCGGCGTGGGGGGTCGGCATCGCCAGCAAGTTCCCCATCACCGAGTGGCGGGTGTTTCGAGAGCGCCCGTACACCATTCCTGCCGCCGACGCCCTGGTGACCATCGGCGGGACCGAGGTCCGGGTGGTCTGCGTCCACCTGATTCCCCCCATGGCCCGATACAGTCGAGGCCAACCCGCGTGGGAGACCATCGAGCGCAACCGAGACCTGCGGCGCCGGCAAGCCAAGTATCTTTCGTTTCGCTACCGAGACGAGCGGCGGCCGGTGTTGATGCTGGGCGACTTCAACGAAGACGTCGACGAACCGGCCCTCGATTTCCTGGACGAGCAAGGATTCAAGAACTCGTGCGCGATCGAAGCGGACCGCTGTCAAGATACCTGGCCCGCGGTGACCGTCTTTCCCGCCGCGTTCCGGTTCGACCACATCCTTGGTCGCAATCTGTCTTTCGTCTCCAGCCGAGTCGTCGAACAGGGCGGTTCCGACCACTATCCGGTCTTGGCCGAGTTCACCCTTCCCCCGCCCAACGCCACCGTCTCCAGCGGGCAGTGATCGGGCGTCGGATCGACGGTCGCAGTGACCTATCCTCGTCGCTCGTCTCGCTCGGCGCTCATCGACGGGATCGGAAGTCGAATGACGAACAACGCACCTTCGCCCTCCGCCGACTCGACGGCGATCGAGCCGCCGTGCTTGTCAACGATGATGGAGCGAGCGATCGCCAACCCCTGCCCGGTGCCATGCCCAACTTTCTTCGTCGTAAAGAAGGGATCGAATATCTTATCCCGAACCCGCTCTGACATACCGGTACCGGTGTCCGCGATTCGAATCTCCGCCCAATGATCCTCGCTTCTCGTCGAAATCATGATCTTCCCTCGAGCATCTTCGGACTCGCCGACGACGTCACTGATCGCGTGCGACGCGTTGATGATAAGGTTGAGAATAACCTGATTGAGCTCCCCCGGAAGGCAAGGAACCAACGGAATCTCTTCATCCAAGTCTGTCTCTACGTCGGCGACATACTTCCATTCGTGTCTGGAGATCGTCACCGTGGTTTGGATGGCGGCATTGATATCCGTGGGCACCTTGTCGTCAGTCCCGGGATGGGAGAATTCTTTCATCGAGCGAACCAGGTGACTGACCGCCCCAACGCCTTCGATCATCGCGTCCAACGCCTTGGGGATCTTCGACGACAAGAAGCGCATCCGCAGTTGCTTTGCCTTTGCTTCGACGTCAGCAAGCAATTCCTTGCCCGCACCTAACCGGATCAACACCTGCTCGTAGAAGTCCAACATCTGCACGACGTTGGCCATCGCCGTCCGGAGAAAATGCGCGTTGTCGCCGATGTATTGCATCGGCGTATTGATCTCGTGAGCGACGCCGGCCGCCAACTGGCCGACCGACTGCAGCTTCTGGCTTTGCAGCCGTTCGCGCTGCGCTCGAAGCTTCTCGGTCTCGTCTTCGAACACTGTAAGGGCGAAGACGATCTGATCATCCTTGTCCTTTATCGGGGCGGCTTTCGTATGAATCGGAATCCGTCGGTCTCCGTTTTGAATCTCGATATCATCGAGCGTCACCGATTCGCCCGCGAGCGCCCTGCCAACGGGCAGCATTCGCTCCGGATAACGCTTGTCCGTTCCTCGAACGAACGCGGGAAATCCGTCCTGGCCGAGCTCGCACGAACGCTCGATCGCCAGGCGGTCTTGACCCAAGATTCGCTGCGCCTCCTCGTTTGAAAACACGGGCTTTCCGGTCGCCTCCGTAACCAAGACCGCAACCGGCATCTTATCGAGAAACCTAAACAGCTCTTGTCGCTTGGCCTCTAGCAGCTCGGTTTGACGCCGTTGGCGCTCCTCCAAGTCGCGATTGGCAGCCGCCAGTTCCTGGGTCAGCTTGCTTTGCGCCTGCCGGCCGTGGACCTGACGGGTCACATCGTCGAAGACGAGAAGCTGACCATGCAGCAGCGGCTGGACCCGCACGCTATAATATTCGTCCCGCAGCGGCAATTCTTCTATCTGGTAGACGAACCGGCCTTCTCTGAGCGAGGTTTCAATCCGGGACCGCAGCTCCGGTATGTCGGACGACAGATCGAGCAGCGACCGATCAACGACTTCACCGGGCTCCCGCTGGAACAACCGGGACGCTCGTCGGTTGGCCATCGTGCAGTTGCCATCGAGGTCGGCAACCAAGATCCCGAAGGGCGCGTCTCCGACCAAGGTGATCAGAAACTCCTTCAACTCAGTAGAGTCTTTGGTCGATGGCCATCGCATCAGGGCCTCACCCGCAGCACGGCTATCGTCGCGTCGCCGTGGGGTCGGCGACAACGTTCCATGATGGCTTCGGCGACCGCTCCCGGCGCTACGGACGGACTCAGAGCAGATTCAAAATAGGGATCTCTGATGCCGTCGGAGTACATGAGTGCGAAGTACCCATCGGCCGGCGTCTGCTTCACTTCGATGCTCGCCCGGTACGCGAGGTTGGACCCGATGATCCCGGGCCGCCCGGAAAGCCTACTGAACTCCTCCCCGTGCGCCCCCAGCAAGCGCAGGGACGTATCGCCAACGCCTACGTACCGGACCGCATGCCGCGAAAACTCCGCCAGCCCCAGTGCAGCGCCGGAGTCCGGGTGTTGCTTTCGAAGCGTTAGGTGGGCCCGCGCGACCAAGACGTCGAGGTCGTCCCCATTGTCTTCTAGAACCTTCGACGCTGTAATTTCCGCCGCGCGTCGTGCGTTGTGCCCCTGCCCGAGCCCATCGATGATGGCGACGCGGAGGCGTTCACCTTGGATCTCTCGATAGACCAGCACATCACCGTTCTCCACCTCCAACGAATCGGCCAGGGACAGGTAGCTCAGATCAAAATGCTCCGCTGCGAGCGGCCGATAGGAACGAAGATGGACGACGGTGCCCTGCCCGGGATTCGATTCGAGACGGAAGAAATCGACGGATCGTCGCGCCGCCCCGAGACCGAGGCCGAGGCTGTTCGCCACTGAGCTGAAGCCGTCCTGGATCGCGGCTTCGACGTCCTCGATGCCCGGCCCTCGATCGGCGACGACCACCTCGACGCCGCGACCGCCGTCCGCGAGCCTGACGCTGATCTGTCCGGACCGCCCGTGGCGAACGGCATTGGTCGCGATCTCCGCGACGGCGGCAGCCAGCCCACAGGTGCGAAGCGCATCGAGCGAAGCGCGCTCGGCCGCCTCTCGGACAAGCGCCAGTGCACGGTCCACGGCTGCGTCCGCCCGTAGCGATAGCTTCCGCGCGGTGTCCGGCGAGGATCTATCAGGATCATTCACAGCAGCTTCGCCGCGCGCCTGAGAACTCGCGTCGTCTGCAGTCGTTCAGCGGTCTCGCCGACGACCATCGGCGCCTGGAACCCCACCGGGCGATCCGAGGTGGCGACATTCATCGACATTGCCCGTTTCCATCCTTCATGGGTGATCCTCCGGCGTCGAGGTCAAGGCACACAGGGTGAGCATTCCCCGCGAGACAGCGGCCTTCGTCACAAGTCGCGGCTGTCGTCTTGGAATACTCTGCCCAATGCCCCGTATCCGTCGCAAGCTCCAATGCCGCAATCGAGGGGCGCTGAAACGGCGTGAGCCGCGTACGTCGTCCGCTGCTGGAAAGATCCCGCCGAAGGTTACACGATGCTGACGTTGATGTATCCACCGGGTGGCGAGCGCTCTCAGGCGCGCGCGAAGAGACCGAGGCCGGGCCTATCGGAGGACGCGGACGCGGATCGGCTCCTCTACGCCCACGCCCTTCGCGAAGTGTCGGAGCCGCTCGATCAAGGGCTGACTCAAATGACGGCCACTCTTGAGAAGGACATGGCCCCGCGCCGTGACGACGTCCTCATCCAACACCATGAAGGTACGCAGGTCCGACAAGCAGACGGTACGTATGACGTCGGTCTTTTCCTCGGTTCTGAAGTCGCGCAGCAATAGGACCAGCTTGGGGGGAAGACGGCCTTTCCGCTTACAAAGGGTGTTCGCGGCCTGTGCGTGGCTCCTACCCACCATCACCAATTCGTCGAAGGCCATCGCGACCGCCAAGAGGTTCGCGCCCAAAGCGATCGTCTCTTCGTCGGTGGACGATGGCCGAGCGGACGGCCATGTCGGCGGGTTGTTCTGACTACCGATGATCTTGGCGACGATCTCGAGGCGAGGAATATTCGACAGAAGGCGTTGACCGACGGCTGGATACTCTTCGAGCATTTCGAGTTCCTGGTTGCTGAGGCTTTGACGAGCGAAGAGTTTGGTCAACGTATCCGGCGGGAGGGTAATACATCCAACCTTGGCCAGAGTCGCCGCGACCTCGTACTGCCAAGCGTCCACGATGTTGAGCTTGCGGCACATGTGACGAACGTAGGACGATAGGGGTGAAGACCGGTCCATCGCCGATGACGCCGTGAGACCCACGACCTCGGTAAGAACCTTGATCGTGCCGCTCAGCGTGTTTTCCAGGAGCTCCCGCTCGGCGACGATGAGCTGATGGTGGCGGATCCCGTCTCGAACCGCCTCGAGGAGGTCGGGCGGTGAGCAGGGTTTGGAGAGGTATCGGAAGATTCCTCCCTTGTTGATCGCCGCGCTCGCGGTCTCGATATCCGCCTGTCCAGTCAAAAGCAGCCGCGTCGAATCGGGAAAGGACTCACGCACCTTCTTCAAGAATGTCGCACCGTCCATCTCAGGCATGCGAAAGTCCGATATGACCACTGCGAAGGGGTCCTGTTCGCGCAGGATGTTGAGACCTTCACTGCCACTCGTCGCGACGTGCACGTCGAAGTGCATCGCGAGATGGTTCTCGAGGCCATCGAGGACTCTGGGTTCGTCGTCGACGCAGAGGATGCGCACGGCCTCCATACCACCGGAAAGTCCATTGGTGTTATCCACGATTAGGACTCCCCCGAATCCAGCAAGCGTTGCGTAAAGGCCATCCACTCCGGCAGACGTTCCGCCAGGCCCAGAGTCTCCAGGTACGTCATATCGACGTCGGGTGGATTTCCACTCTGGCTCGCGCTGACGAGTGACTCCGCGACGTGCACGGAGCCAAGAATGCCGAAGCGGTCCTGCTTGACCCGACTCGGATGGTGGTGATTCGCGACGGCCTCCATTATGGGATACGGGGTCCCCCACAGCCCGAGCAGGTAGGCACCGATTTCGGCATGGCTGATACCGAGGACCTCGACCTCCACCAAATGGACATCGGTCTTTGTGCGCTTCGCTTTTTCGTGGATGGCCCGCAACTCATCGCGCATGGCCGCGGCCATCACCAGGAGCCCGATGTCGTGGACCAGGCCGGCGAGAAACGCGTCCTCGCCGCCTTTCCGACCGCACAGGTGCTTCGCGGTGTAGGCGACGAGCACAGCATGGTGGTGAAGGGCATCAACGTCGACACCGTCGGTCTTCTGAAATGCGTGCTGAACTTCAAACGCCAATACCAAATCTCGGACCAGGGTTGCGCCGAGACGCTGCACGGCCTGGTTGACGCCTTTGATCACTGTCCCTCGATTAAAAAATGCGGTGTTGGCGACCTTAAGAATCTTGGTGGCCACCGCGACGTCACGCTCGACGATCGCGGCCACGTGGGCGAGACTCCAGTCTTCTTTGGCGAGGGCTTCGGTGATCCTCGAGTACGTCGCGGGTCGTGCGGGTAGGTCGCTGACCCCCCCGAGCAAAGACCGAAGCGTTTCCTCGCTGACGAGGTCGTTGAGCGCGCATGCCCGTTCCAAGACCCCGGTCAGCGTCTCTACGTCGCACGGCTTGCTCAAGAACTGGTGGGCGATCGGGAGGGCTCGAAGCGCCGCTTCGAGCTCGGCGTGGCCGGAAAGCACGATGCGGACCATTCCCGGGTGCATGTCTTTGACCCGGTTCAGAAGCGTTGCGCCATCCATCCCTGGCATCCGCATATCCGTGACCAGGACGTCGAATGGTTCATCCCCGAGCTTCTGAATGGCCTCCTGACCGCTACTAGCAAACTCCATGTCCCACTCATCAACGTAGGAGAACATGAGGTTTTCAATGCCCTCGAGCACCCGAGGTTCGTCGTCTACAAATAGCACTCGTCGCATCTCAATCACTCTTGCGGGGCCCGCCGGCGTGGAGGGCTCGTATTCGAGATCGGCCACACCGGACGTTCCTAAACAGGGTGCGATGGGTACTCGAGGGGCTCGTACTGCGTGGGGGCGCTCGGCACGGCCATCCGACGTGCCGTCGGCCATATTCCGGGACGTCCTGGTGTCTAGCAGCCCGTTGATCTGGGCTCGCCACCGCCGGGCCGGCGCTTTTGTCGCCTGCTTGTCCGACCGGCTTCGCCTCTCATCGGTCGTTGGGGGCCACCCAGCTCCCTCTTCGTCGAACAACCAGGCGACAAGATCACTCGACCGGGCGACGACGCACCCAAATCAACGGGCTGCTAGGCGACCTCTGCTTCGACCGCCGCGGCCAACGGAAGTCGAATGGTAAGGGTCGTTCCTTGCCCCGGCGCTGACTCGACGTTGAGCGTACCCTCATGTTTGCCCACCACGATGGCCCGCGCGATCGCGAGACCCTGACCCGTACCCTTTCCGACCTCTTTGGTGGTAAAGAACGGGTCGAACACCTTGTCGAGGAATCGCGGCGCAATCCCGCACCCGTTATCCGCAATCGTGATGATTGCGAATCTGTCATCGCTCTTCGTCGAGATTTGAATCTTTCCGTCCTTGATTCCATCGACCGCTACCCTCTCCTCGATGGCGTGGGCGGAATTGACGATCATATTGAGAAGGACCTGATTGAACTCACCCGGGACACACGGAACCAGGGGTAGCCCAGCGCACAGATCAGTCTCGAGCTCTGCGAGGTACTTCCATTCATTGCGCGAGACCGTCATCGTGGTCTCGATGGCGCGGTTGATGTCCGTCGGCGTCTTCTCCTCACTTCCCGGGTGAGAGAACTCTTTCATCGCGCTCACGATCGTGCTGACCGCAGCGACCCCCTCGATCGTCGACTTGAGGGCGCTGGGGACTCGCTTCTGGAGGAAGCCCAACCTCAGCGCTTTCGCTTTCGCTTTCGCTTTCGCTCGGTAGTCGCTCGGATCCAAATCCTGCTCCATCAGCTGGTCGTGAAAGCCAATCATCTCCAGGAGACGTTCCAGAGCGGTGTTTATGAAGTGCGCGTTGTCACCGATATACTGCATCGGCGTATTGATTTCGTGGGCGACGCCCGCCGCCAGCTGCCCCACCGACTGAAGCTTCTGACCCTGAAGCCGCTCCGTCTCGGCTCGAATTCGATCGGAGATGTCTTGCATCGCCGCGAGGGCATACTTGATGCGGCCCTGCTCATCACGGATGGGCGCTGCTCTGATCGATAGCTGGACACGCGCCCCTGGAAGCTGCGCATCAATGTCATCGACCTCCACGACCTGCCCCTGCAGGGCGAGGGTCGTCGGCAGCCGATCCGACGGATAAGGCGTGTCCGAACCGCGGACGATGAACGTGCACCGTTCCGAAGCGGCGGCAGCCTCCAGGTAGCGCGGGCCGAGAAGGACCTTTGCTTGCTCGTTCACGAAGACCGGTCTGCCCTTTCCGTCGAGGATGTAGACGCCCAGAGGCATCTGCTCGACGAACTGGAACATCTCACTGTGCTTCTTCCTGATCGCCGAGTATGCTGTCTTCAGCTGGTCCACAACCTCGGCCAGCTCGTGCGTACGCGCCTGAACGAGGTTGTCCAGCCGCTTCGCGTTCGTTCGGAAGTGAAACCACAATCCGCCACCCATCACGACAAAGAGCGCGAGGACGCAGGCGATGCCGGCCAAACGCCAACGCCTACGCGTTTGGGCGCCGGCCCGGAGAAGCTTGACCACGCGATCCGCCGTGGTGACGGCGTCCGCGCCGCGCTCGAGCACATCTTGCACGCCAGCGCCGCTTCGCCTCGAAAGCGCTTCGCGATACCGGCCTATCGAGCCGACCAGCCGCGCCAACGCCGTCCGATGCTCGGCCAGTGCTGCCGCTACGGATGGATCGGGCCATGGGTGCACCGTCGTCACGCTGCCACCCGTCACCAAGGCCGGTACCCGTCCGCCGTCGATCATCGCGTTGACGGTGATGAAGAGGAGGTCCGCGGTGGCTTGAAAGGCGTGGCGCTTTGTTTCGGGCGCGATCGCTTGCCGCACCAGACGTTCGGAGAGCATCCGCTGACGTCCCGCGAAGTCCAGGTAGACCTCCTCTTCCCTGGTGCGCACCTGTTCCGCGAACGCCAGCAGCAAGCTCGCGACGATCAAGACAACGATGGCCAGTACCCAGTACAGAGAGCCCTTCGCCGTCGGCTTCAGGACATCCACATGTGACCTCTCGTTGCCATACCCCGATCCTTCTCCTCCGACCTCCTCCTACGGCCGCGACGGGGCGAACTTGAATACGCGGCCACAGGGTGGCCAAACCAACGGTCGACCTCACGCCAGCTCGCGCGCGCACGCTCGACGACGACGTTGGGTGCGTCCGCCGTCGTTCGGATCGCGAGCACCCCTAACGGCGTCACCGCCCATCCTGCTGACGAACGTGGCGGCCGAACTACCCAAAAGGACGGTCATCGTGCGCCTTGGGGTATGTCGAGTTTCCTGGATATCGTTTACGTGGGGTGGTTATTTTTCCTGTATAGCGACCCGCGCGGTTCAGGTCGCCGCGGCCACCCACGATCGAGGTATGAAAAACTGCGGCCGCTCATGAGCGTTAAGCAGAGTGATCCAGTGAATAGCAGGAACACCCGGTGATCCAAAATCGCGGCCTCGCGAGTTGCGCTGCGGCGCCGTAACTTCTAATCGATAGAGGCTCCCATGAAAGACGTGGAACAAGAAACAGCGGTCAAGGTCGCCATCTCGGACCGTGCGGTGGGGTTCCAAGCACCGATGGTCGTCAGCGAGATCGCCGACAACTGCCTGTACTCGGGTTTCTTCGGAAGGCTGGACTCGGCTCGGGTCAAGTCCATTACCGATCGCCTGCTCGCGTCCGTCGAGCAGACCGGCATCGAGTGCGTCATCGTTGATCTGTCGAACATCGACGTCATCGATTCCATGGTGGCCAATCATCTGCTGCGCATCGCGGACACCCTGAAGCTCGTCGGGGTCGACGCGATATTCTGCGGCATATCGGCCACGGTCGCGCAGACCATGGTGTCGACGGGCGTCAACGTCAGTGGTCTGCGTACGACGCGAAATCTCAAGAGCGCGCTGAAGATGCTGTGAGTGACACTGCGAGGTCCCGACGCGTCACGCAATCGAAGCATGACTGCGGGCGGGAACAGTCGTGAACCGTACGCTGCTAGCGCTTACCCGAGGGGCCGCCGAGCGCGCTTGGCTCGATGGAGTTCGCACCCGCGGGCTCGATGCCGCCGTCGCGACGCGACCGCAGCCGGTGCTTCGGATGAGACCCTGATGCGACTGCCGACCGCCAGAGACTCTACTGAATTGAAGGAGTTCCTGATCACCTTGGTCGGAGACGCGCCGTTCGGAATTCTGGTCGCCGACCTTGATGGCCACTGT
Organism: Myxococcota bacterium; assembly: GCA_028289325.1. GTDB lineage: Bacteria > Myxococcota > Kuafuiibacteriia > Kuafuiibacteriales > Kuafuiibacteriaceae > JANQQN01. Next base: position 22,699 of record JANQQN010000106.1, read on the forward strand.
ACGATGGCGAATCAACGAGCTTCCCGGCTGTTTCAGCGCGAGCCCGATGAGGTGATCGATCGGTCGCTGCTCGATCTGACGTCCGACGTACCGCAGCTGCGGTCCCGAATTGAAATCTCGCTCAGAGAGGGCCGTTTCGCCTACGAGATCGAAGAGATGCCCCTCGGGGACGAATACTATAGCGTGCGGGCCCAGCCGTTGCTGGATGGCCAGCTTCTTGTTTTTGACGACGTGACCCGCCGGGTCCACAGCCGGCAGGCGCAAAACAGACTGACGCAAGACCTGGCGGCTGCGAATCGAAACCTCGAGGAGTTCGCCTACATCAGCGCGCACGACATGAAGTCGCCCATCGCGAGCCTGGCGGGCTTGCTCCAACAATTGGCGGAAGAAGACGCCGTAAAGGAGGAGGCCCGAGACCTCTTTGAAATGGCCCAACGTTCGGTGGCCTCCATGCAGAGAACTCTGAGAGCGCTGAACGAGGTCTTGGCTTTCAAGAAGAGTTCCGTGGCCTCGGATCAGAACTCTTCGCTGCTGTCGGCGTATGAACAGGCCCGTGGGGTTCTGGCCCCTTTGATCAAAGCCAGCGGGACCGAGCTTAGTCACGATATCGACTCGTCCCATACGGCGCGAATGGCACCGGCACACCTGCAAAGTCTATGCTCCAACCTACTAAGTAACGCAATCAAGTATGCCAGCCCCGAACGCTCGCCGGTGGTTGCCGTCGCCTCAGAACAGTATGGCGACTATCTCAAGATATCCGTTGAGGATAATGGGATCGGCATGGACCTTTCCATATACGGCGAGAAGCTATTCGGGCTCTTCAATCGATTCAACAAACGTGTCGAAGGCGCTGGCGTCGGGCTCTATCTGGTCAAATCGATTCTCGATGCTTATGGCGGCCGGGTTCACGTCGAAAGTAGCCCTGGCCTCGGGAGTCGTTTCACCCTCGAGGTCCCCCATGGCTGAAGCCCCCTACGTACTGGTCGTCGACGATGACGAGGCCTATAACTACCTGACGGACCGAATCCTGAAGAGAAGCGGACTGTCCGTGGAGCTCAAGATTGCAATGGACGGTCTCGAAGCGCGCGAGTGCATCCGAGATCATGGCGCGCCGGCCTTTGCCTTCCTGGATCTGCGGATGCCGGTTCTGGACGGGTTCAGCCTTCTGGAGCAGCTCGCGGAAGAGGAACACCTGCCCGATTTTCCAGTTGTTGTGGTCACCAGTTCCACGCTCGACGAAGACCGAGCGCGGGCATTGGAGTTCCCGGTCGTCGTCGACTACGTCGAAAAGCCCCTGACAAATGATGGGGTCCGCGACCTCCGAGATAAGTTCTTATCCCTGAACCATTGCTTCGGCGCTGAGACAAATCCTTAGTCCTCGGCCGTCGCCGAGTCGGTGCGCGCGACATTCGATTCCCTCTGACGGCGCATCGCTGGTTGCCGCGCGCCTACCTGGAAATTCGGGCCGGTCGCACCGGGACCCCGTAGACCATGACCGAGGCCTCGGACCCGGGGGCCCATCGGCCGTCGTACACCTCGATGTCCGGGCCGTACGTATGTCGCCGGCCCGAACGCATGAACCACGAGCCATAGATGTAGTTGACCGTCTGGTCGATGCGCTCCGGTTCCCCGACGTGCACGAACCATGCGTAGGTCGCAGCCGGGATCTCGACGTGGACCATCGCTTTCGGCAGCCGGGTCGGCGCTTCGTTGACCTCGATCGCGGCCGTGTACTGGAGCCGAGCGTCGTCGGATCCCGTCTCCCGAACGACGCCGTAGCAAACCCCCGAGATCGCGGCCTCGACCTCCTCGACCCGCGGCATGAACGCGTCCCACAGCGGCGGCAATCGCTCCCCGAGGTTGTTGCGTTCACTGTCGACCCCGAAGAACGTGGTGGTCAGGCCAACCATGTGGCGGGACGTGAGCCGCTCGACCTCCGGCTCTCGAGATACACCCGCGGCCAGGTTGCGGATGTAGTCCTCATCGATCTTCAGCTTGTGAAGATGCAGTCGGCTGCCGCCCAGCGAGCGGTATCGCGCGGGAGGCATGCCGAACGCCGCCTTGAACGCCCGGCCGAACGCGGCCTGCGACTCGAAACCGGCCTCCAAGGCGATCTCGAGCACCGGTCGCTCGCTGCCGATCAAGGCGAGCCGCGCCTGGGCCAGACGTCGAGCGCGCACGTACCCCTTCACGGTCTCTCCGGTCAGCGCCTTGAACATGCGCTGAAAGTGCCAGTGGCTGACGCCCGCGGCCCGTGACACCTCGGCCGGCTCGAGGTCCCGGTCGAGATTCGCCTCGACGAAATCGAGGCCTTTTTGCACCTGTCGCAGATAGTCCATCAGCTCGTGCTGGGCACCTCGAAGAACCCGGTCATCGCCTTCAGCCGACCGCCGTCGCCGAACTCGCCGTGGCTGATCCCTACCCCGCGCAGCTCTCCCGCCCCATCGCGCATCTCCCAGTGCGCGAGACACCGGCCGTGATGGTACTCGAAGCGGGTGGTCACGAAGTGACCGCCGGGGATCTGCCGATGAAAGTCCTCCATGTAGGCGAGCAGCTCATCCCAACCGCGCGCCTCCATCAACGGGTCTCGGTAAACGCAGTCCGGCATCAGCGACCGCTCGTACAACGCGCGCTTTTCGGCCGCGGTCTCCGCTTTCCAGGACGCCGCATAGGTCAGCCAGGTGGTCTTCTCTTCCATTGTATCCGTCTCTCCTTCGTTCGAGGGAACGTGACGCAGCATAGAAGAGCCGGCGCCGCGAGATTTGACCGTCCGTGCGCGAACCACGCCGCCGAATCCATCGACCGTCGGCGTCCGTGCGCCGTTCGTCCGACCGCCGCCGGACCGGCGCTCGTCGCAATGCCAGCTTCCCGATATCACAGTCGAGAATCGAATCTCGAGCCGACGGACCGCCGATTGCCAAACTGAGCTCGACATGAGTGTTCCAGGCGTCGCGCCGAACGATGATCCCCCGCGCAGACCACGATCCGCCCCGGCCTCGGCGCGCGCTGGTTCGACGCCGACGTCCGCCGCCTCGACGGTGACGACGAGCGGTGACCGCGCGGTGACCGCCGCCGAGAACGCCGTGGTCGCAGCCACGATCCGCGCCGGCCCTCGACCCCCTGTCCACAGCAGAGATTCTATCGTCCTGCCCGATGGGACGATCACCGGGCGTGACCCGAACGAGCTCGCCCAATGGATGTACGGTGATCGGCGCTGGGCGACAGTGCTCGCGGTCGAGAATACGGCATCTCGACGATCGACGTGCAGGCCGCGCGAAGGACGTTCCTTGAGGGCTATGCGGAGCTCGGTTCGACCTTTCCGCCCCCCGCTCTCGCCTTCTACGAGGCCCGAGCGCTTCTTGGACAATACATCACTGCCCTGCAGCACGGCAGCCTCCGCCTTCCTTTCGCGGACCACGAGTTCCGTCGTACCTTCCTGAGCGACGAGGAGTAGGCCATGCGGTCCCGCGCGAATAGTACCATTGAGAAGAACGTAGTTTCCTTCGGCGCCCAGCCGACGATCGGGTGGTCGGTCGGGTTGCCCTTCCGAAGCGGAGACCGACTCCTCGCCACCACGGACGACCGGTGGATCGTCGCCGGGTCATCTCTGGTTGGCGGCCACGGCGAGGTTCTGAAGTGGGACCGTCCCATCCGTGCTCTGGACATGGCTTCGTCACCGACGACGGTCGGCCAGCGGTGGTGGTGGTGCCGCCGCAAGACGAACTGCTGATCTTGGATCTCGAGACCGGCGCGGCCCGAACGGTCTACGCGGGCGATGCCTGCGCCCCTTGTCCCCTCCCGGACGGCGTAGCCTTCGTCGTCGTCGACGGGTCACAGAGCAGAGTTGTCAAAATCGCCGCCGACGGCACGGAGCGGTGGACGAAGGTCGCTCCTCATCCCGTCGAGGGTTTGATCACCTGGCGGGACCAGATCGTCTTCGCGGCCCCCGACGAGGTGCTCGCCCTGCACGCAGCCTCGGGAGAGCCCGTGTGGCGCGCGACGAGCGCCGGGTTCGGGTCGGCCGCCCCCCTCGAGGCCCGGTTCTCATCGCGGCCGATGGTCGTGGATGAGTCTCGCCTGATTATCGGCGCGGAGGGGCGTCAAGGGCGCGGATGGCTCGTGCTGAACCCCGACGCCGGGAGCGTGAAGCCTCTTCGCGCGCCCGACGAAGGCGCCGTCGTCGACGATGTCATGTCGACCATCAGCCGGATCAACAGCCGGCCTCACAGTCTCGTTTCTCGCCACATGGCGACCATATGCTTGACGCCCCTCGACGGTGGGCCGGTCAAGCACCTGCCCTTGCCTACCCCACCCGTGGCGTTCGCGACCGACGCCACGGGCGCGGTGGCCGCGGCGTTTTCTCACAGCGCGGGCTATCACGACCGATACCAGTGGCACGATGAAGGTCGTCCGCTCGAGGGACAGTGTGGCGTCACGGTCATCGAGGCGGCCGGACACCCCCGCTGGACGTGGGCGACGCCCGGTCCTGCGGCGGGACTCGCCGTCAACGGCGACGGTCGGATCCTCGTCACCTCCTGCGGACAGCTACTGGCCATCGGATAGATCGAATCACCGGTCTCTCGATAGGCATCGAGGACCAGTGGCGGCCAACGTCGCGGCGACCGTGGTCACTTGGCGGTGGTGACCGGCTCCTCCTCCGCCTGCACCCGGACCCCGAGATACTCGTCCACCGACGCTCGAACCTGGTCGCACAGGAACGGCCGCAGCTCGGCCGGGTTGAGGATCGCGTTCAGAGACCCAACCTTGCGCGCGCGCTCCACCGAATGGACGGCGTCGAACTCCTTGGCGACCTCGGCCTGGACCGCGGCCTCCGCGGCCCGGAACACCTCCTCGAACCTTTCCCGGGCGCGAAGCGCGTCTTCCTGCGGGGCCCGCTCCAGCGCCGCTCGCGCGGCTTTCACATCGTCCCGGGCCATCGTGCGCTTACGCACCAGGCTCGGGAATACGACCTGGGCCGCGGGCGCCCCGCCGATCACGCTCGCGTAGCTGCCGGCGAGCGCCGAGGCCTCCAGCCGATCGTTCAGCCGCTGGGAGAAGACGACGTAGGCCCCGCCGTGATACCGCGCCACGACGCAGAACACGATCGGTCCGTCGAATTCGACCACCGCTTTGCCGATCTCCGCCCCATACTCCAGCTGGCGGTTGCGCAGCGACTCGGGAGACCCGTCGAAGCCGGACAGGTTCGCCAGCACCACGACCGGGTGGACCCCGCTGGCAGCCCGGATGCCCCGGGCCACCTTGCGCGACGACTGCGGGAACAGGGTTCCGCTCATCCACGCGTCGGGGCCATCGATGGGCCGGGTACCCTTTCGCTTCAGCGGCGTCGACTCGATGCCGATCATCGTGACCGGCTGTCCGCCGAGCTGGGTCAGAAACACCACCGCCGTTTCACCGTCGGCGAGATTCGGCCACCGCTCGAGGGGCTCGACCTCGGTGTCGCCCACCGCCCGCATCAGCTGCCGGATAGCGAACGGCTTCTTTCGCCCCGGGTTCGTCGCCTCGTTGACGATGTCGCCGAGCTTCTCGAAGTCGCCCGACCCCGCGTACGGCGACGTGCTGACGTCTCGCTGGTGGTCGTCGGACGTCTCCACCCGCCGGCTGTAGCGGGCGCCAGGGGGGACGTAGGTGACGTCATAGTGCCGAAAGAGAACGTCGAAGGCCCGGTTCAGGTCCGGCGCGGAGTAGTGCACTTCGCCGTTCGGCTCCATGATGTCCAGGCCACCGATCGCTTCGTTGCTGGGCCCCGCCACCGAGCCCGCGTACTCGAGAGCGCGCTTGCCCGTCAGCACCATGTACCCGCGGGGGGTCATGATCAGGGCGCCCTTGCAGTGCATGAGCATGGTCGCTTCCGCGTTCCAGTAGGACTGGGCCCCGACACACCCGCCGTCGACGATGACGTTGATGACCCCGCCCCCGGCTGTGAACTCCACGATCCGGCGAAGGACCCACGCCGTCCAGTCGAGGTTCTCGGTCCCCGAGTCGAACTCGATGGCCGCCCCCGCCGACAGGGCCACCCATTCCACAGGCAGCCTTCGGGCCTCGGCCATGTCGATGGCCTGCGCGATCCGGCGGCACTCGGGTTCGGCCAGAGCGCCCATCCTCCGGGTCGGATCCCCGATGATCAGGACCCGGGTGAGCCCCTCGGGGAATCGGGCCGTCCAGTTCGTGATCACCCCGATGACCACGTTGGCCTGGTTGTGGCCGTAGGGCCGGTCAGCGACGGAGATCAATCGGCCCGCGTCGTCGAGGTCGAATTCTTCGAATCGGCCTTCGTTCACCGCCCGGTCGCCCTCGAGCGCGACCAGCCGCTTGATCACCTCGTAGGGGTAGAACAGCCCGCGGCGCCGGGCGACCAGAACCCGCTGCTCGTACTGCGAACGGGTGGGCATCGGCCGGTGTCGCGGCTTGCTGTACGCGACCCGCGCCCCGAGCCCCACCGGGTTCGACCACTCGGCCACCAGCGGCTGCGGTGGCTGGGCCCGACCGAAGGTGAACCGTCCTTGCAGCTCGACCTTCTCGAGGCCCAGGTCGAGGGTCGGCGCGCTCAGTCGGGCCGCCAGGACCTGCATCTGCTCCTCGGTAAGGTCGATGACCTGCCCAATCATGAACGAAATCCGGTTCCACACCGGCTCGCCGTGGCCCCCGCGCCGATAGTCACGAAGGACCTCCACCGCGTCGAGGAACACCTTTTCGAACTCCGGCACTCGAACGTACGTCTGTTCGACGATCGGCCGAAACTGCTCAACCTCGGCCATCACGATCAGACGCTGCTCTTCGGGGGCCGTCGCCCGGGCCACGAACAATACGCCGGGGGCCGACAGGCGCTCGAGGCTGAAGTTCGACAGCCGCGCGACCTGCGCGGCCACCGGGCGCGCGGAGTGGAAGTGACGCAACAGCGCGTTCTCGTGGGCCTGGCCTCCTTCGACGGTATAGGTTCGGACCTCCATCGCGTCGGCGGTCTTGGGCCAGATGAAAGTGAGGGTCGGGCATCGTTCGATCGCCGTCGCCGCCGCCTCCATCGCCTCCGTCGACGGTGTGAACGCCAAGAACAGGTCCACCGGAATATCGCGAGGCACCGCCGCGGCGACGGTCACCAGGTCGCCGGGTTCGGGAACCATGACCCCCACCGCCCACGCGTCGTGCTTCAGCCATACCCGACGCGCCGCGAACCGGGCGGACAGACTCTCGATGGGCTCCTGGTCCGGGGAGTCATAGACCCGCTCCAGCAGAAGCCGCAATACCGCCTGCGGGGGCCCGGGCGACCACGTCAGGGCCCGGGGCACGGTATGAACCAGCGTTTCGAGCGGAATCCCCAGCAGGCGTTCGTGGGCTTTGGCCCGCTCCTCGGGGCCGTGGCCGGTGCCCACCAGCACCGCGACCGCTTCGTCGGCCTCGTGCAGCAGTCGCCCCACCGCTTCGTGGTGATCAGGGAGATCGTACCACTGGTAGATCAGGTTCCAGGTCGCGGTCGCGAGCAAGTTGCGCCGCCGCTGGACCGCAGTGTTGGCCAGCTTCTCGAAGATCACCCGCTGCACCCGAGGCTCGGTGGTAGACGACGCGTCGACCGGCTGCTTGGCCAACGCCTGCACGATCGCCAGCACATGGGCGTCGATCTCGTCCTGACGGCGGCGAGACTGGAACAGCCGCAGCAACGCGTCCTCGATCTGCGGCAGGGGCCCGTCCGTGGTCACCCCGTGCAGCTCCAAGAACCGGCCGATGCGTCGCAAGAACCGAGCCGACAGGGCCGACGCATCGTCTCGCCGGTGTCGGATGTACCACGTCAACTGCTCGAGGGTGCTCTCTTGGGCTTCGTTGCGAGCGTCATCAAAGGGGCCGCTCTTGAACAGCTGCTCTTGCACCACCGCGATCCGCAGCAGCTCCAGCAGTCGCTGTCGAGACTCGCCCGAGACGACCTGTTCCTCCGCCGCCTCGGCCACGTCGGTCTCCACGTCGTAGCCGAGCAGGCGAGCCCGCACGATCTCCGACGGCGACCAATCGGCCTGTTGCCGGGGCGCGAGGGCGAGGTCCGAGGATTCCGTCTCGCTGGCGGCACCGGCCGTCTCCTCGATCTCGATGAGCACATCGCCGGCGAGGACCTGGCCCGCGGGCAAGACGTGGACCGCCCGCACCCGGCCGGTCATCGGCGAGGCCAGGCTGGTTTCCATCTTCATGACCTCGAGGGTCACCAGCCGGTCGCCGGCCTCGATATGGTCGTCGACCTTGACGTGGATCTGGCTCACCGACGCCGGCAGCGGGGCCCGCACCTTGCCATCAGACTTGCGCTCGAAATGGTGGGCCACGCCTTCGACGTCGATGTGGACGACGGTCGCCGTCGCGACTCTGAGGACGGTGTGGCGGAAGCCGTCGAGCTCGATGAGCACCGTGTGGGCGCCCATGGGGCGGTAGGTGACCGTCGCCGCCCACTCCCCGATGACCACCCGGTACTCGCCGGCGGCGAGCGCGGCCACCGTGGCCTGCACGCCGCTCGTGCCCAGCCGGTAGCTGTAGGTGATCGGCTCCGGCTCCGGCGCGCTTCTGGGCAAGCCGCGCTGCGCTTCGTCGAGGAAGTTGGCCAGCAGGCCTTGCCGAGCCTCCCGGTAGTCGCCGATCGCCGCCGCGGCGATGGCCACCCCGAGAAACCGCCGCTGCTCGGGCTCCGGGCGCGAGTCGAGGTACGACCCGAGCCATCGCGTGTCGACCGGATGCTCCTTGAACTCGGTCTCCGCCACGAGCTCGAGGAGCAACGAGCGATTCGTGAGCCCCGACTCGAGGGCCACCAGCGTATCCTTGAGCGCGGTGTGCAGCCGAGCGACGGCCTGCTTTCGGTTCGCGCCCCACGCGATGACCTTGGCGAT
>JANQQN010000406.1 GCA_028289325.1 Myxococcota bacterium
TTCATTCGTCCTTCAGGCCTCTGTCTCTAGCCGAAAACTGGGAGGACGCGATCCGAAAGACGGACGAGGTATTGACAGGGGGTCACTCCATATCAGCTATGAGGTGCCGCTAGCTACCGAATCAAGAACGGCGGGACCTGCGATCGAGCCATCGACGAGGCAGGCCGCGGGCAGTGCGGGCCGTGCCTCCGGGGGATTGGTGGGGCCCGACGCCGCTCTCTCGAAGCGAAAGCCGAACGGGGCCCCCACCCGCAGCGTGCGGCCGCCGACCGAAGACCAAGGGTTCGATACGCCGGTTCCCCCGGAGGTACGGACCGCGCTGACCGCGGCCGTCTTCGCACGCACCCGTAAGGCACGCACCCGTAAGGCACGCACCCGTAAGGCACCGGCACCCGTAAGGCACCGGGACGCGGGTCAGGGAACAGAGCGAACGCATAAAAGTCCGTCGGGATTGAACGACACGAGCTCCGAAAAACTTCGACAATCGCCGCGCCGAGTTGGACATCGAAGCAAAAACGGCACCGCGTGGGGTCGATGAGGATTCGCGAGAGGGGCGAAGATCAGCCGGGCAGGTGCGGCGAGACGCTGAATCGCAGCTGCACCTGGGTCAGCGCTTCGAAGCCCGCTGCGAGCCGCGGGTCGTGGCCGGTCGTGCGGATGAACATCTCCTCGTTGGTGCCGAGGTGGCCGATCCACCGGATGGCGCCGACCAGGCCGATGGTGCCGATGAACATGGCGAGGACCTCCACCTCGCCGTCCGGCCGTTTGCCCTCACAGCCCACGGAGGCCTTCAGAAAGTAGTTACCGGACGCGTCGGCGCCCACGGCGACCCCTTGCACGTGGAAGTCTTGGGTCTCGCCCGCCCCGAAGTCATAGCGTCGATGCAGCTCGTTAAATGCGGTGCCGCGCACCGCGACCCCACCTTCGATCACCGCCGGACCGAGCGGATGGTGGTCGAGCGCGGTCCATGATGCCGCCTCGTGAAGAAGGTCTTCCTCGTCGACCAGCGCTGCGTCCGGGAACTGGTCTGGCGAGGCCCGAAGCTTGCGGTACACCTTCAAGGCCACCTGGGCCTCATCACTCCAGGCAGGGTGCGACGCATCGGACAGGATGGTTTTGGCATCGGCCGATTCCGACATGGTCCGACCATAGCTCGACCCCGCGCTCGCGTAGAGAGCCAATGGCCACGATTGACAGCTATCGGCGACCATGGACCAGCCGTCGGCGGGCCCGAAACGTCCGATGCGCTCGAAGACGAGGTGGAAGCCGTGATCCGAGGTCTGCGTCCGAGCGTCTACGTCAGCAGGGCCCCTGGTTGGGCCCTCGAGGACCGAATGACCCGCTACCGCGTGCCCGCAGTCGCGATCGCGGTGATCAAGGATCGACGGATACGGTGGGCGCGGACCTTCGGATGGGCGGATCCTCAGGCCCGCGTCCCGGTCACCGAGACGACCGTGTTTCAAGCGGGCTTCATCAGCAAACCGGTGTCCGCGTTCGCGGCCCTGACCCACCTCGCGTCCCACACCGGCGGGCTCACCGTCCACGGCTTCCCCGGTTACGCGCGCGCGGCCCGTGTTCCGACGGTGCGGCAGGTCCTCGACGGGCGTCCCCCCGCCAACACCGATCCCGTCCGGGTCGACATGGTCCCCGGCGAGAAGTTTCGATACTCCGGCGGGGGATACACGGTCATGCAGCAGCTGATGACCGACCGGTTCTGGCCCGGATCCCCGACGACGTCGAAGCGCGCGAGGTGCTGCCTCTACTGGCCGACGGAGGGCCCCGTCCACCGCCGGACGAGGAGCGCGAGCAGCAGACCGTTGACCATCAGCCCTAGCCCGGCCCACAGCGCCCATCCGTCCTGACCGGACGCCGCGAGCCACCACGCCTTGGTCGCAGCATACGGCGGTGCGAGGATCGCCACCCACTGAAAGGGCTCGGGGACGAACCACACCGCCGACGCCACCAAGGCCACGAAGCCAACGGTCTTGAGCCAAACGAACGCTTCGACCTTGTCGGCGGCCACCTGGGCCACGCCGACCGCGACGACGGGGGCGAAGGCCGCGCCCGACGCGGCGATGACCACCGCGGACGCCAGCGGGGGCTTGCCCACGGCGACGATCTCCGCCTGAAGCAGGATCAACGGGACCGTGCACAGGTAGATGAACGCCGCCTCGTAGGTCACCAGTCGGCCGACGGGCATGGGGCAGACCCGCAGCGCGTCCAAGGTGCGCTCTTCTTTGGTCTCCAGCAGCAGCATGCCCCCGAGGACCCCCGTCATGACCGACGCCGCGGTGAGCACGATGTAGCCGGTCAGCAGCGGATAGTAGACGGTCAAGTCGACCTGCGCTTCGAGACGGCGGGTGGCGTACGGAACGAGGAAGCGAAGCAAAACCGCGACCCCCACGATGTACACCACCGTCCCCACCAAAAACCGGTCTCTCACCAGCCGCCGGGCGTCGTTGGTCACCTGGGCACGGATTTCGGCGACGACGTTCATCCCGCGCAGCATGAACACCGAGTGACCGTCAGATCAATCCGACGTGGTGTCGGAGCCGGGCCAGAGCCAACCACGCGCTGGCGGCCCATCCCAGCCCGCCGCCGATCCCCACGTAGGCCCACGTTGCCGCATCGAAGTTGAGCTCCGCCGCCCGCATCATCAGCAGCGCGGGCAAGGAGGGAATCGCAAAGTACGGCGCGGCGGGCCCCATTTCGAACAGGTAAAACACCGGCAGCTGGAGGAGCACGGATGTGATCACCGCGTCGGGCATCAAGAACCGCAGCACCGAGTCGTGCGGGGCGACCTGCGCGAGACCCAGCAGCGTGTACAACACCGCCAGCATGGCCACGCCGCCAAACAGCGGAACCAACGGCACCGACCAGGCCCCGCCCACCACGTAAACGATCGCCGACTCGACGAGCGCAAAGCCGGACAGAGTGATCGCTTTGGCCGCCACGTAGGTGCGCGCATCCATCGGCGACACCCGAAGCGCGGCGAGGGTGTTTTGCGACTTGTCTCTGAGCACCATCACCGCGCTGAACATGAAGGTCGTGCCGCCCACGGCGAGCACATAGAACGCGGCGAGGGCCACCCCATGGGCGGCGGCGGGAATCAGGAACCGGACCAGCAGGCCCAGGAGCACCGCGACCGCGACCCCGATCGCGTACAGCTGGCTTCGCCGCTGAAGCCGGATGTCGAGGCGGATCGCCGCCCACAGCCGCGCGGCCGGGGTCACGTCAGGTGCCTCCCGGTGACCTGGATGAAGACGTCTTCGAGGCTCGTCTCCAGGCTGTGCATCGACACGAGATGCTCGGTGCGCAACAGCTGCTGAAAGCCATCATCGTCCGCGAGCCCATCGAGCGCGAACCGCGCCGACGCGACGGCGTCCTGTTCGGACCCGTATCGAACCTCCAGCTCTCGTCGACCGTATCGGCGGCGCAGGGTCTGCGGCGCGTCGACGACCTCCAGCTGGCCGTCCACCATGAAGCCGACCCGGTCGCACAGCGCGTCGGCGACCGACATGTCATGGGTGGTGAGGAAGACTGTCGTCCCTTCGTCTCGCTTCGCGGCCACCAGGTCCCGGACACGCCGCGCATTGCCGGGGTCCAACCCCGCCGTCGGCTCGTCGAGAAACCACAACGTGGGCCGATGAAGGAGACTGCGCGCAAGATTGAGGCGATTCTTCATCCCCTTCGAAAACGCGCCCACCGGCTTATCGGCGTCGTCCACGAGCCCGACCGCGGCCAGAACGTCGTCGGGCGGGGCCCCGTCACCGTACAGCGCCCGAAAGTATTCCAGATTCTCTCGAGCCGTGAGCTTGAGGTAATGATTCGGCAGCTCGAACGACACGCCGATGCGGCGAAAGTAGTCGGTGTCCCATTCGGTTAACGGCCGGCCCAGCACCTCCACCCGACCCGACCACCCGCGCAACAGACGGATCAGCACCCCCTGCGTCGTCGACTTCCCGGCCCCGCTGGGGCCGAGAAGCCCGAAGATCTCTCCGTCCTGAACACGGAACGAAACGTCGCGGACAGCGGGCTCGGCCGCCCCCGGGTACCGGTAGCTCAGCCCTTCGACCTCGATCACCGCCCCGCCGTACCTCGGGCGGGCGATCGGGTCCACCCAACCGTCCGTGAGCCTACACACAGGTTGGCCCCGACTCGGCGACCGGGGCCGGGTCTGCTACCGATCATTTATGGCGAGGGGACGATGGACCGCGGTCGGGACGGCTTGGCTTCTGTTCGCGTGTACGACCACCGAACAGATCGACGGCGCCGCGCTGCAGGCCCTTCGTAACCGCCGGCCATCGGCGGGCCCCCTGGTTCTCGAAGACCCGGGCGGCGTCCGCATCCGCCTCGATCCGAGCTCGAAGATTCGCCTGACCCTCGACGACGGCCGTCGCACCGAATGGGTGTCCGCAGAGCGGCTTGCGGTCACCGAAGACGGACGACTGATCGATGGTGACCGCTACCTCAACCTCGACGAGGTCGTCACCGTCGAGGTCGAAAACGTGGACGGGGTCGAGACCTACCTCGTCACGGTGGGCGCGGTCGTCGTGGCCGCCGCGGCCATCGCCATCGCGGTACTGAGCAGCAAGAGCAAAGGCAGCGGCAGTGGCGGTCGCGCCCGGGCCGTCCCTGCCGCCGCCGCCGCCGGCCCGCGGATCGAACCGCGGTACCCGGTCGGCACCCCCTGGTTCTACCACGATCCCTGGCTACACCCCGTTCGCCCCGCCTTCGTGTTCCCGATCGCCGGCGGCGGTGCCCGCCGCGCGGGCGACGACCCGCGCACCGTCGACCCGATGGCCCCCAATCGACTCTTCACCGACGCTGCGGTTCGCCGGTCCACGATCTCGCCGCTGCTGCAGCTCGAAGCCGGGTATGGATTCGACCCCCGCACCGGAGGTGGATTGAGCGTCGGCGGCGGCTTCGCCATCGAGCAGTGGTTCGAGATCAGCGGCGGCCTTCGGCTCAACGACGTGGCCGGCGAGCAGCGCGTCAGCTTCGGTTATGTACGTGCGGGCGGCAACTTCCCTTTCGATGCGGACGACGTGTTCGGGGCCCCGATCGCGCTCGACATCGGCATCAGCGGCGAGGGCTTTCGGTCCGCCCGGGTGCTGTGGGGCTTTCGATGGCGGTTCCCGAGTCGACTGGAGCTCGCCTTCCTCCCCGCGAACCCGATGCTGATCGAAGACGACGGCGAGACCTATTTCGACTTCCCGACGATGCTGCAGGTCGGTTATCGCTTCTGAGTGATGGACCGGGTCAAAGCGACCGCCCTTAGCGCGCTGGCCAATATGTGGGACCGGTTTCCCGCCCCATGGCGGCGGCGTATCCTCTTCGCCGCCAACGACCACTTCTTGATCGGCGTCGTGGGGCTGCTCACCGACGACCGACGACGGGTCTTGCTCCTCGAGCACCGATTTCGAACCCCGTGTCGGTGGGGCCTGCCCGGCGGGTTCATCGCGCGGGGAGAGTCCATCACCGACGCGCTCAGCCGGGAGCTCCAAGAGGAGGTCGGCCTGCCGATCGTCGTCGATCCTGAGCCGATCGACTGGGAGCTCAACGAAGAAGGCGGGTACATGTCCCTCACCTTGACGGGGCGGGTATTGGCGCCTCCCGAGACCCTCGACATCCGCAGCGCGGAGATCGTCAGCGGCGGTTTTTTCGGTCGCGATGATCTTCCGGCGGACCTGTATCCGTACCACCGCGCCCTCGTCTTGGCTCACCTGTCCGAATGACTCGGCGCCGGTGACGGCAGCTCGTGTTTCTTCCCGCCGTCGACCATCGCTGCCCACCCCGACGAAGGGTTGATCCGTTTTCGGACACCTCTGCCCCGACGTCGAACCGTCTCCTCGATCCGGACGCGCGTAGTGTGGACCGCCTGGGAGGTGGCTGCGCGTCACCGCAGCCGCGAAACGAGCGTGCCGCGTTGACGTCCCGGACCCGGCGCAGATCTCGGCGCGTCGATATTCGGCGCTCATGTGGGCTGCTCGCTCATTTGCCGCAGTTCGTCGCCGATAGGTTTTCATGGCGGTTGAAGGGCCCTCAGAGGACCGAATGGAACCAAAGTCTTCGAGCTTGCGACAGCCACAAGACGCGGCGCCCGCTCACCGCGGGGCGGCGTGCCCCCTCACCGCGCTACCGGTCATCGACTATGATCATCTGGAGCGACTCGAGCGCACCAGATTTCGACACGCCCCGGACCAGATCGACGAAGCGATCCGGCTGTTTCTCGACGGCACACCGGAGCTGGTGTCCATCATCGACACCGCGACCGCCTGCGACGACTACGGCGCGGTCCAGCGGATCGCGCAGACACTTTACGGCGCGGCGGACGAACTCGGCGCGCTTCGGATGGCGGAGGCCGCGCGCGCCCTCGAGACCTGCGCCCAAAGCGCTCAGCCGGACCTCGAGGCCCCCGCCACGGCGCTGCGGCAGGCGTTCTTCGCCACCATCGCCGCCCTGAGCGCGGAGCTTCGCTCGTGAAGGGAACCGGCCTATTCCGAATCGGTGACGGCCGACCACCCACCGTCCTGTTCGTCGACGACGACCCGATGCAGCGCCTGATGGCCATCGAGTCGCTGACCCCGTCCGGCTTCACGGTAGCGACCGCCGAAGACGGCGACAACGGGCTGCAGCTGCTGGACGAAATGACCCCCGACCTCGTCGTTCTCGCGGGCTCCAACCCTCGCGATGGGGTCAAGACGTGCGAATCGTTTCGAAGCGCGGGCTGCAGCGCGGATCTGCCCATCGTGATCGCGGCCGGCCTCGACGACGCGGAAGCCATCAACCAGGCCTACTGTGCCGGGGCCACGGACTTCATCATCGCGCCGATCCAGTTCCCGCTGCTGGCCCATCGCATTCGTTATCTCATCCGGTCGGCGCGGGTTCTCCGGGACCTGCGTCGAACTCAGGACCAGCTCGCCGCTGCGCAGCGCATCGCCAAGCTGGGCCACTGGTCGATCGATCCCGGCGCCACCCGCGTCCGCCTCTCGAGCGAGGCGGCCCGTATTTTGGGCCGCGGCAATCGGCCTTGCGAAGTGGATTGGGAGGAGTTCCTCGACGAAGTCCACGACGAGGACCGCCACCGGGTCCGAAGAGCGCTCACCGAGCTCGCCCCCAGCGAGACGACCCTGCGGCTCGAACACCGGCTGGCCGGGAGCAACAACGAGGCCATCGTGTGTCAGGAGGCGCAAGCCACCGACGACGGATCGGGCGCGATCAGCCTCACCGGAACCATTCAAGACATCTCGGAGCGAAAGCGCGCCGAGCGCCACATCATCCGCCTCGCGTACCACGACGAGCTGACGGGTCTGCCGAACCGCACCTTCTTCTGGGACAGCCTCAACAGCATGGTCGAGAGCCTCGGGGGGCTGCACGACCGACTCGCGCTGATCGGTGTCCACCTCGACGGCGTGCACCGAATCATCGACACGTTCGGTCACGAGGCCGGCGACCTGATGCTGAAGACCGTGGCCGATCGCCTGACCCTCGTCCCCGACCAGACCGACACCCTGAGCCCGGAAGACACACTGTCTCTCGACGACACCTGCAACGGCGGCGACATCCTCCTCGCCCGGGTCGCGAACGAAGGCTTCATGTTCATCTTTCGCAACGTCGAATCGAACGACGACGCGTGGCATCACGCGCGCCGGATCCAGACCGCGCTTACGGAGCCCGTGGAAGTCGCCGGCCACCCGGTGGTCCCTAGCGCGTGTCTCGGCCTCGCGGTGTACCCGGCCCACGGTCGCACCGCGGCGGCCCTGATGAAGAACGTGGAGACCGCCGTCCACGAAGCGACGGCGTCCGGGCCCGGGCAGCTGGTGATGTTCGCCGAATCGCTGCACGCGAGCGTCCGCGAGCGGATGACGCTCGAGGTGGCCCTCAGACGCGCCCTCGACACCGACGGTTTCGAGGTCCACTACCAGCCGAAGGTCGATTCGTTGACCAGCCTGCCCACGGGAATGGAGGCGCTACTGCGCTGGAACGACCCGGAGCTGGGGTCCGTGAGCCCGGCCCGATTCATCAAGGTCGCGGAGGAGAGCGGGCTCATTATCCGACTCGGCACTTGGGTCCTCAGGACCGCGTGCGCCCAGACGATGGCCTGGCGGCGCAATGGATTTCCAGACCTTCGGGTCGCGGTCAACATCTCCGCCGAGCAGTTTCTGCAGGCGGATTTCGTCGACGTCGTGCGACAAGCGCTACTGGACACCAAACTGCCCCCCGAAGGCCTCGAGCTCGAGATCACCGAGAGCCTGTTGATGCGGGACACCGCCGTCGCGGTTCAGCACCTGACGGACCTTCGGCAACAGGGTATCCATATCGCCCTCGACGACTTCGGCACCGGATACAGCTCCCTGAGCTACCTGCAGCGATTCCCGCTCGACACCCTGAAGATCGATCGTTCGTTCATCATGGACATGTCGACGAAGCCCGGGTCGATGACCATCGTTCGTACGATCATCTTCCTTTCCCACAACCTCAATCTGCGGGTGGTCGCGGAAGGGGTCGAGAAGACCGAACAGCTGGAAGAGCTCCGCAAGCTCGGCTGCGAAGAGATTCAAGGCTATCTGTTCAGTCGCGCGCTGCCCGGACCGGAGTTCGAGACCTATCTGCGCAACGCCTACGCGCGATCGGCCGCGGTCGGCCTATAGCCCCTCCGACGTGACGACGATCGCTCGGCGGGGGGACATCGAGCGGACGGCGCGGCCATCGGTTGACGGCACCTCACGGACGATCGCACATAGCGCCATGTCACGCTCCGTCGCCCGCGTCGCGGGTCTCGCCTCCGCCGGTCTCGTCCTCGCCGGTCTCGTTCTCGTCAATCTCGTAGTCGCCGGAGACGCCCACGCCGAAGTCCCGACGGAAACGCCGGCGGTCACCCTCCTGTCGTCGGGGCGCGGCAGCAAGACGAAGCTTCGCTTCACGCCCCAAAAAGGAACCAAGCAGAGCCTGAAGATGGTGAGCGGTCAGGAGCTCACCATGTCCGTCGCTGGCAACACGATGCCCCAGCAGCGGCTACCGGACATCGTGACGATCATGGATCTCGAGATATCGTCGGTCGATCAGCAACGCCGATTCGTGCAGGCCTTCGAGCTCACGTCGACCGAAGCGCTCGCCGCGCCCGGGATCCCTGAGCCGCTGGTGACCCAGATGAACGAGAGCCTTCGCGGCTTCAACGCGCTCCGCGGCACCCTGACCATCAGCAGCCTCGGCCGGCTGATCAAGACCGACTTGACCATGCCCAACGTGGATGCCGCGCTTCGCGGGGCCCTCGACAACCTCCGCCAGAACATGCACCGCCTGGTCGTTCCCCTCCCCGAGGAGGCGGTGGGTATCGGCGCTCGGTGGCGGGTGAAGGTGAACCTGTCCACGATGGGGATGCCGATCGCTCAGGAGACCACCTACACGCTGGTCGGCCGGCGGGGCGACAAGCTCAACCTCAAGACCCAGGTGGCGCAGACGATCGGCGCCGGCCCCGTGCAGTTCCCGAACCTCCCCCCCGGCTTCGCCGTACGCACCAAACCGTCTTCATCGACCGGCGCCGGTGAGGTCACCGTCGACCTGAATCGAGCGGTCATGACCGGCACCGTCGACGCCAACATCAACGTCGCCATGGAGATGGAGAACGCGGGCCAGACCCAGCCGATGACCATGGCCATCCAGATGAAACTGACCGTCAGCGAGAGCGCGCCGGCCGCCGCCGCGCGATGATCGAAGTTGACCGTCCTTCCGTTGCGGATTCGAGGCGGTCGACGGTCGAACGTCGAACGTCGAAAGCAAGGTCGTGCCGTTCATGGGGCCCGTTCGACCGACGG